>CAJOLF010000020.1 GCA_905235295.1 uncultured Ruminococcus sp.
TTTCAATCTCCTCCATGATATGGTCAAATGTCATTACCGGATCAGATATTTTTATTAAATCTGAAATAAATACTGGAAATCTTCCTTGTTTTGGACTATGATATGTTGTGGTATTATGTTTTTTCACACATTCATTATACCACAAAAGGCACATAACCGTCACTACTTTCGGTTATGTGCCTTCTTGTTTTTTGGGGGCTATTTTTTCACAGCCCCTTTTTTCGCGTACAAGTCATTCTCAGCGCGGAATATAAACCGCTTTCAATTCAAAGCGCGACAGATTTAAAGCCAAAAACCGGGCTCGGCAAAAAGCCGAACCCGGTAAATTTATACTTTTGTACTATGTTGGCGAGTATTAAATTCCCAATAATGCCTTTGAAGCTTCAAGCAGTTCAGAGCAAATCTCCATCGCGTCGTCTTTATCCTTGCCGACCGCGGTGATGTAGAGCTTGATTTTAGGCTCTGTTCCGCTTGGACGAATGATTACTCCGTTGTCGCCCTCAAGCTGGAGCGCGATAACGTTTGAGGTGGGGAGGGTGATTTCGGTAACTTCGCCGGTAATAAGGTCGGTTTCCTTTTTAAGCAGGTAGTCGCTGACTTTGGTTACCTTGTACTGATCAACGGCCTTCGGCAGATTTTCTCTTATTCCCGACATAATATCGTTCATCTTCTGCATACCCGATTCACCCTCAAATTCAAACGCGAAGGTGCGGTTGAGGTAGTAGCCGTATTCCTTGTAAAGGGTGTCAATCAGCTGAGCGAGAGAAATTCCCTGCTTTTTATAATAAGCAGTCATCTCGCAAACGAGCATCGAGGCAACAACGGCGTCCTTATCTCTAACATAAGTTCCCGAAAGGTAGCCGTAGCTTTCCTCAAAACCGAACAGATAGCGGTTTTCTTCACCCTTATTTTCAAGGTTAAGGATAACCTCGCCGATGTATTTAAAGCCCGTCAAAACGTTTTTAAGCTCGCAGCCGTACTTTTCGCAGAGCTTGTTGATTAGCTTTGTAGTAACGATTGTTTTTACCACAACGGGATTTTCGGGAAGAACGCCCTGTTCCTTTTTGCAGGAAAGAATGTAGTTTGTAAGCATAACGCCGTCTTCGTTACCGGTAATCAGCCTGTAGCTTCCGTCATAGTCCTTTACGGCAATGCCGACTCTGTCGGCGTCGGGATCGGTAGCCAAAAGCAAATCGGGCTTAACCTTATCGCAAAGCTCAAGTCCTTTTTGCAGAGCTTCCTTTATTTCGGGGTTGGGGTAAGGACAGGTTGTAAAGTTTCCGTCGGGCAGCTCCTGCTCCTTAACAATCTCAACGTTTTCAACGCCTATTCTGTCAAGAACCTTTCTGACAAGCTTGTTGCCGGTGCCGTTCAGGGGGGTGTAAACAACCTTTAATCCCGAGCCCTTGCAAATTCCGGGGTTAACCTGCTGCTCCATAACCTTGTCAAGGTAGCTTTCATAAACGCTGTCGTCAACGTATTCGATAAGTCCCTTTTGAATTGCCTCGTCAAAATCCATTGTTTTTACGTCGGCAAACATATCGAGCTTGCAAATTTCGTCATAAACCGCGGCTGCCGCGTTGTCTGTCATCTGGCAGCCGTCCTCGCCGTATGCCTTGTAACCGTTATATTTAGCGGGGTTGTGGCTTGCGGTAACCATAATACCTGCCTGGCACTTAAAGTATCTTACAAGGTAGGAGAGAACAGGAGTGGGCTGGAGCTCAGATGTAATATATGTTTTAATGCCGTTTGCGGCAAGAACCTTTGCGGCTTCAATCATAAACAAATCCGCCTTGATTCTGCTGTCGTGAGAAATTGCGACGGAACCCTTGCCGTACTTTGCGAGCACATAGTTTGCCAAGCCCTGAGTTGCCTGACGAACAACATAGATGTTCATTCTGTTTGTGCCCGCGCCGATAACGCCCCTTAGTCCAGCCGTGCCGAATTTCAGCGCGGTGTAGAAGCGGTCGCTTATTTCCTCCTCGTTGCCCTTTATGCTTTCAAGCTCGGCAACAAGGTCAGCGTCATCCGTTGCTTTTTCAAGCCAGGTGTTGTACAAATTCATAATCTCCATATTGATTCCCCCGAATTATATAATTTAAGTCGTTCCCGCGCGGTTCGGGCGTGCACCGAAAATTGCGCGGAGGTGCATTAAAACCATAAGGTTAATATACCACAAAATTACAAAAAATACAAGAATATGCCGGTTGTGTTTTTGATGTTTTAAGCGGTAAATATCTTGTTTAATTTATTTTTTCAAACTGATAGCTGTACGCGGTTTCCTTTACGGAATAGCCTTTCTCTGCCGCCTTAGCCATTATCGTGCTCATTTCCCATTTGGAATCCTTGGGAACATAAACGTACCGCGGCGTTTTGTCGGGATTGATAGTGTAGTATTCTTCAAGCCGAGTTAATGTGCCGGGCTTTTCTCCCGACAGCCACGCTGAATAGGTTCCGTAGGGCATATCGTTTGTCGCGAGGTAAAGCCACGTTTTTTCGCTCATAATCAGCAGGTTGCCCTTGGGCTTGCTGTTATAAACCGAAATGTCCTTGTAAAGCTGTTCATACGTATTCACGTTATTATCTGTAGTCAGTATTCCCGACGCGGGACCATCCTCAATTTTCGCGGTGAGCGCTTCGGGCTCGCTGTCCCAGAACACGTGCCTTGACTTTGAGCCGAGCTGGAACGCACCCTGAAGGAAAATCATAAACGCCGCGAAAATAAGGCTGAATCTCTTAACCCAAACAGCGTAGGTGATGTTGTCGGGATTCTCGCGCATATCGCGGATAAGCTGACCGAGGAATACGTAGCTTGCCACGTTTGAGGACGCGAGCGCCATTGAGATGATGTAAAAATACTGGTTTGAGGTGATGTGAATACAGAAGGAATAGATTATTCCCAGCACAAACAGTCCCGCGAACAGCTCGCGCGGTTTGTTGTCGCACAGAATGTATGACGTAATTCCGATAAAAATCATCGGGAACATAATCGCGTTGTAGGTTGTGGAATGAAGATTCGGCAGCAGCAGAATATAGGTGAATATTACAATCGCCGTCGTAACAATCAGATACAGTGAACGGTGGCGCTTTCTGTTGCGGTCAAATATCAGCACAATCATCATTATCGCGTAGCTGAACAGCGAGCACTTAAACTGCGGATGGCAGTTGTAGAAGCTCTCAAAATACTTGGGAATTTTTACGCCGATGTTAATTGAAGCGTGCTCGGGATCCTTGAGCATATACGGGATATTCTCAAATATTCCGCCAAAGCCAGCCTTAGGAAGAACGATAATAAGGAATATTACCGCCAAAATTCCCGCTCCGAGGGTGAAGAACAAAAACGTCCTTAACGCAAACATATCGCTTTTGAGCACAAATTTCATATCGCGGTTCTTTAACAGAATATGCACGCCGACGCATATTGCGTAAATAACATACGCGACCAAAAGGTACGGACAGCAGAGAACAGCGCCAGCAAAAGCAAGTCCGCTGAAAATAATTTGCAGCTTTTTGCTGTAATCCGCCGTAGCAATCAGCACGCCCGTAAGGGTAACAAGTCCCAAACCCATTGAATCGTAGCTGAGAGCCATAATATCATAGGGAGTAAAGATAAAGAACAGCACGCTTCCGACGGTGGCAACATATCCGTACTTCCTCAGCCTTGAGTAAATTACAATTGTTGACGCGGCGTGAATAAAGATGTAGAAAATTCTTGCCGCGTAGATGATGCCGTCGGTTGAATGTGTGATTGTAGTGTAGAGCCATACAAACGGAAGCTGCAAAATTGACGACATCTGCGAAACGTGCCATTCGTCAACAAACAGTCCGTCGCCCAAAAGCAGCCTTCTGGGAATTGTAAGATAAAAAGCCTCGTCATTTCCGCCAAAGCCGAATTGCGCTTTCCAGATAGAGAAGAGTATTCCGGCAATCAGCAGCACTGCAAAGAAAACATCCTGCCAGAAAAGCTTATCCGAAATCGACCTTTGCTTGACTACAAAAGCCTTAATTTTGCCAAAGGCAAATACAATAAACCTTTCGAGCTGGCTCATAATGAAGGACGCCGCCAGTGAGCAGATAAAGCAGAGCGGAACGGTGATGAAATAGTACGGAAGCCTGTCCACCATAACTGGAACGTTCTTTTTGAGCACCTCGTAAATCAGCTCGTCAAAAATATAGGAAATCAGATATATTCCCAGCGTTAAGTCGGAAATCTTCCAAAGCACGGTTTTTACACCGTTTGGCCAGTTCTTTGTTCTGATTCTGCTGAGCAGAACAAACAGCAGGGTAGAGAGCACGAACGGCTCAAAGCCGTACCAGTAAACATAGCTGCTGGATTTGAACGTGCTGCCGTAGCTCCTGTAAAAGCAGAACGCGCCGAAAAGGAACTGGCATATAATCAAAAGGAATACCATCGGCTTTGTTTTAAGCCTGATTCCGTATTCTCTGATGTAAGCGCCGACATAGTAGTAGGCAATAGGATAAATTCCCATCCAAAAGCTCGGAACAAGCTTTTGATATGTGTCGCTTTCAATAGGAGAAGCCCACCATGTAGCGGTGTCAAAATTGAAGATATTGAATACCGTGGGAATAACAGTCAAAAATACAAAGGTCGCGAGCAAAACCTGCTTTTGCCTTTTGTTTTTCAGCTTGTTATAGCCGAGGTTAAGGAACGGAGCCATCAGGAATAAGCCGATGTACATCTCTATATACCAAGAATAGTTTGCGCCTGTAAAGTCGAGAGTGCCGAAAATATAGTGCTTGAGGTCGTAGTTGTGCGTGGATTTAATCGCGTCAACCATCGCCTCAAAATTAAAGTTATAAAACGCGGCTCTTGCTGCGGGGTTTTGATGAATTGACTTGAACGCCATACACGCGATAGTCGCCAGCACAAAGATAATCAGGGTTTTGGTAATACCCTTGTAGTAGCTTTTGGAAAGCTCCTTTTTGCTCATAAGATAGCCGGTGAGTATCATAAACAGCGGTACGCATACTCCGAAGAACACGCGCATTTGAATCATTATGAACATCTGCAAGCCGTGCAGGTCGCTGTAATTGCCGGTAGAAAAGTACGAGAACAGGCTCTCAATCGGTCCCATACCGGTTACGGTTTCGCTGTAAAAACCGTTATGCAAAAAGAAATGCACAGACAAAACGGTAAACGCCGCGACAATTCTGATTATATCAAGCGAGGTGTCGCGCCGTTCAAGCTTTTTCACATCCATAGATATGCTCCTTAAAACAATATTCAAAATTATAATATCATATTTTTTCTGTTTAATAAATCAATATTAGAATTAAAATGCTAAAAAAATAAATCGGAGCAAAAATTTGCTCCGATTTTGTAAATTCACTTTATTCGTCTTCCAAAAATTTTTCCACAATATACCTTGGACGGCGTTTGGTTTCAAGATAAATTTTTCCGATATATTCGCCGATAATACCGATAGCGAAAAGCTGAAGTCCTCCGAGCGCCCAAATTGAGCAAAGCGTGCTTGTCCAGCCGCTTACAGTCCAGCCGATAAAATACGTGATAATTGAGTAAATAATCATAATCAGGCTGATTATAAAGATGACAAGACCTGTTCCGGTGATAATTCTTATCGGCTGAATACTCAGCGAGGTAACGCCCTCCCACGCGAGAGCGAGCATCTTTTTAAGCGGGTATTTACTTTCTCCGGCGAGCCTTTCGGAACGCTCGTAAGTTACAATATCGGATTTATAGCCAATCAGCGGCACCATTCCGCGCAAAAAGATGTTTGTTTCTTTATAAAGCGAGAACGCCTCAAGCGCCCTTTTGCTCATAAGCCTGAAATCAGCGTGATTAAATATAACCTTTGCGCCCATACTGTTGAGAATTTTGTAAAAAGCCTCGGCGGTAAAGCGCTTGAAGAAGGTATCGGTATCCCTCTTTGACCTTACGCCGTAAACAACGTCGCAGCCTTCCTCGTATTTGGCAATCATTTCATCAAAGGTGTTGATGTCGTCCTGCAAATCGGCGTCAATGGAAATAACCGCGTCAGCCTTGTCCTTCAGCGTCATCAGTCCGCACAAAAGCGCGTTTTGGTGACCGCGGTTACAGCTCAGCTTAATGCCCTGAAAAACAGGATTTTCGGCGTGGAGCTCCTCGATAATCTGCCAGGTTTTGTCCTTTGAGCCGTCGTCGATAAAAACAATCTTGCTGTCGTATGAGATTTTGTGCTCGGACATCATTGTGTTGTATTTGTTCAAAAGCTTTTCTGCGGAATCCCTGAGGACCTCTTCCTCGTTGTAGCATGGAATCGCTAAATAAAGTTTTGTCATAAACTCACCTTCAAAACTGCAATTTTATATATTAATAATAATATTATTTTTATGAATTGTCAAGAAAGCGAGAATGTTATCGTAAAATTTTGTAAGTTTTTTTAGATAATTTGAAAAATTCTCTTGTAAACAAAAGTTAATTGTATTATAATTAAAAAGAAATATATTAATTTATAATAATCCTTTGGAGGGATAAATATGGCTCAAAAATCAATAGCGGTACTAACAAGCGGCGGCGACGCTCCCGGAATGAACGCGGCTGTCAGAGCGGTTGTTCGTTCGGGCATAAACAGGGGAATGAAGGTTTACGGAGTTTATCGCGGCTATAACGGACTTCTTAACGGCGATGTTCAAGAGATGAACCTCAGAAGCGTTTCCGAGATTATCGGCAACGGCGGAACAATGCTCTACACCGCCAGAAGCGAGGAATTCAAAAAGCCCGAGGCTCAAAAGCGCGCGGCTGATTTCTGCCGCAGCCTTGGAATTTCAGGCGTTGTTGTAATCGGCGGCGACGGTTCCTTCCGCGGCGCTCACGCGCTTACAAACGCCGGAATTAACTGCATCGGCGTTCCCGGAACAATAGATAACGATATAGCCTGCTCGGAATATACGGTAGGTTTTGACACGGCGATGAATACTGCAATCCAGATGGTTGACCGTATCCGCGACACAGCACAATCGCACGACAGATGCTCTATCGTCGAGGTTATGGGCAGACGCTGCGGAGATATTGCGCTCCAGACAGGCATCGCGACAGGCGCGACCGCCATCCTTGTTCCCGAGGTTGAGTATAATATTGAGAGAGATGTTATCTCAAGAATCGTCAATACCCAGGTTACCGGCAAAAAGCACTTTATAATTGTTGTTGCCGAGGGCGTAGGCAAGGTTAATGACCTCGCAAAATACGTTGAGCAGCGCCTTGGTATCGAGACAAGAGCGACAATTCTCGGTCACGTTCAGCGCGGCGGATCGCCCACACTGCGCGACAGAGTTGTAGCCAGCCAAATGGGCTTCAAGGCAGTTGATCTTCTTGACCAAAATATCGGCAACCGCGTTGTTGTTATGAAAAACGGCAAAATTACCGACCTTGACATTACCGAGGCTCTTAAAATGGAGCGTGTATTTGACGAGGAGCTTTACAGGGTAGCAATGACTATTTCCATTTAACGCTAACCGCGCGGTTAGTGTAAAGCTTGTCGCTTTATACGGGGCGGACTGTGTTCGCCCTTGAATTTTATTTCCCGAAAGGAATTATGATTATGCTTTCCGATTTACAAAAACTCTCTGACGGATTAATAATCTACTCGGCGCATATTTCGGATTTTGAAAAGCTTGATTTCAAAAGCGACGCTCTTGCGGGAGTAAGGGCAAACTTTTTTAATTCAAATCACACCCCCCAGTCCGATAAAAACGACCTTTTCAGCGAAAACCAAAACTACAGCCTGTCGTACACCATGCGTGACGGCGAGCCCTTGCTTTGGAAGGTTATGAGCAATAATCAGCAATATCAAAAGGTTCAGCGCAATTCCGGCGATGTTTACTGTGTTTTGACATACGGAGAAAACGGAACCGTATGCAAGCGCATGTATTTTGATAACTTCCATAACTGGCTTGCGACAGAATACTTCGACAATGAGCACGAAAACAGGCTTTTGGCAACCGTAAAGCCCGTAACGCTTAACGAAGTTCTTTGCATTAAGTACGAAAAAATCAGCAGTTACGGCGATAAAACAATGGAATATCTGTATCCCTCCGCAACTCCTCCCGCAAAAAAATCCGCAGGCTTGGTGTACTCAAACTGCGGAATGATTTGGTTTGATAAAGTTTTTAAGCCGGAGGAAACCGAGGAGGTATCAAATCAGGAGCACAGGGTGCAGGGTTTTGACTTCACGGTTGAGGACTTCACAAAGCCCGCGGTAAATCCCCTTGATTTGTTTAACGCGGATTATTTGACAAAAGCTGATTATATGGGCGAAGAGGATTATGAACAGCCCGAACCGGAGATTGAGGAAGAACCCGAGAAAAACGGTGAATATTCAGCCTATGATAAAATCGAGAAAATTTTGTACGAAGCTCACAAAACCAATAAAAATATCTTTGGCGTTGTAGTTTCTCAGAGCGACGAAGCTCACGCCGAAGGCGAATCCGTGGCGGAGGAAGAAGAAAAATCCAACGCCGAGCCTGAGCAGGCAGAAGAAAACACAGCACAGACCGAAGGAATTTCCGACGAAACCCGGGATGCCGCTGATAAGCTTGAGATAATTGCCGAAGAACTTTCAAATGATGACGAATACGAAACCGAAGAAATCGCGGATAAGCTCGAGATGATAGCCGATATAATTTCAGAGGAAGCTCCCGAAGAATCAGCTGAAAGCGAAAATACAGCTCAGACCGAGGAAGCTCCCGAAGAATCCGCCGAAAGCGAAGATACAGCTCAAACGGAAGAAGCTTCCGCCGAAAGCGCTCCAACGCCTAAATATGAGGTCAGGGAAAAGCAACGCCCCGATTCTACCGTTAAAACCAAAAAAGGAGATTATTCCTACTACGGAAAGGTTGACAAATACGGTCGCAGAACAGGTATCGGAAGAACGGCTTCTCCCGAGGGACTTACGGTGTATGAGGGCAACTACGTTCTTGACAAGCGCGACGGCTTTGGAATCAGTTACTACAGGGACGGACTTCCGAATTATGTAGGCGCTTGGGAAAACGGCAACCGCAGCGGCTGCGGAGTTGGTTACCGCCACAGCGACGGCACATTACACGTCGGAAATTGGACGGATAATACGCCGGACGGAATCGGTGCGCGCTTCGGCAAAAACGGTGGGTTCCTTGACGTTTGCTCCTATAGCGAAGGAACGCGGCACGGAAAGGCTGTTTCCTTTGACGAAAACGGAAACGTCGTCATTGTTGTCTATAAGGACGGCGAAGCGATTGCCGCTAAGATAATCGGCGACGCCGATTTGGCTTCCGATACTTAAAAAAATAAATTTTTTTATTCTTTTAATAATTTCATATTTTTTGAAAATAATAATGGTGTCGAGTGTCGACGCCATTTTTATTTTATAAGGATGATTAGTATGAAAAAATTGTTAGCGATTACCTTTTTATCAGCATTAATGCTTACCGCTTTTGTAGGCTGTAACGGCGCGAAGGACGCGACTTCTACGGTATCTCAGGCGGCGTCAGATGTAGTTTCAGGCGCGGGAGAGGTAGTAGACAAAGCGGGAGACGGTCTTAATAAGGCGGGCTCCGCGGTTGACGAAAACGCCGATAAAATGAAAAATAACGGACAGGTAAGCGACGGAGACGGAATTATCGGCAACGAGGGCAGCACCGTTGAGGGTGAGGTCAAGGATAACAGCGAAAATTCCGATGTTCAAACCACAACCGAGTCGGTATCCGACAAGTTGATGTAAACAAAGCGGGTATCTCGCGCTGTAGAGATACCCGTGCTTCTTTTATTAAATTACTCTTTCCAGCTCGCTTTTAAGCTGTTTTATAATCTTTTTTTCGAGCCTTGATATGTACGACTGCGAGATTCCCAGCTTGTCGGCGACTTCTTTTTGGGTGTGTTCCTTGTGACCGTTCAGCCCGAACCTCAGCTCCATAATCTTGCACTCCCTGTCCTTTAATTTTGAAACTGCGGCGAGCACAAGCTTTTTTTCAACCTCATTTTCAATATTTATGTTTATTTCATCAGCGTCGGAGCCGAGAATATCGCAGAGCAAAAGCTCATTTCCGTCATAATCGGTGTTAAGCGGTTCGTCAATGGAAATCTCGTTTTTAAGCTGAGACGACTTCCTTAAAAACATCAATATCTCATTTTCTATACAGCGCGACGCGTAGGTAGCCAACTTGATGTTTTTATGCGGAGAAAATGTGTTGACTGCCTTGATAAGCCCGATTGTGCCTATTGAAATCAAATCCTCGGTACCCGCGCTCGGCGATTCAAATTTCTTCGCGATGTAAACCACAAGCCTGAGGTTGTGGACAATCAGAACCTCTCGCGCGCTGTCGTCGCCGTCAATAATTCTGTTCATAATTTCCTGCTCCTCGCTTTTGCTGAGCGGCGGAGGCAGAGTTTCGCTTCCGTTAATGTAAAAAATCTCGTTGTGATTTAAGAAAATCATCTTTAATTTAATTATAATCCCAAGCACAATAAACCTTCCAATCATAAGTTATTTACAAGATCATACGGCGCAATCGCCTTTGTTTCGCTTTTGAGTACGCCTTCGCTGATTCCTATGTATATATTACCGGCTTCTTTGCCGTTTATTTTTACTTTGTCGGGCTTGTAGCCCTTTATAACGCCGTTACCGCCGAGCGACTCAAACGGAATTACCCTGAATGTGTTTTCATTGAACTCAACTCCTTCCAACAGACTTTTTTCCGCAATAATTACATAGCTTGAGGAAAACGGCTCTTTAACGCTGCAGCCCGTGTCTGCAATCGCGCTGAATTGCGCGGAAGCGCCGTTTGCTTCAACCTCAACGCTGCACACGCTTTTGGCGCTTTCTCCCTTAGTCAGTCTTTTAATCAGCCTCAGTATAAAGTAGCAAATAAGCGTAAGAATAATCAGCAGGACAGGGGAGATGTCAAAGTAGACAATATCGTTATATATTCCCATTCCGTTTGGTTTGAACGCGGTGTAAATAAAAATCATTATTCCGCAAAAAATAAACGATGAGGCAAAATATACGGTAACCCTTTTAACGTAGTTTTTAATCTCGGTTTTGCCGAAGGTCACAAAAACTATCAGGGCGGCAAAAGCAATGTCAAGCGCGATATTTAAGCCAATAGGTATTTTCGGCAGCAGAGCCGAAAGGCTCAGAACTCCGCCCAGCAGGCTGCCGAGTATTACCCTTATCAGCTTTGCCCTTATATTCAAAAACTTCTTTGTGCAAATCAAGAGCAAAAAGTCTATAAAAATGTTCACCGTCACCAGAACATCAACGTATATTGTTTTCACACAATCACCACGGTGTTATTATCGCATAAACCATTAATAATAATTGTCAAAAAAAGTACAGGAGGAAAAATATGATTTTAGGTTTAATAATAGGAATTTTCATCGGAGGATTTTTCGGTGTAGCGCTTATGAGCCTTTTGTTTTACAGCAGAAACGAAAAATAAAGAACAGAACAAAGCGCGCAGGGAGCGGATTGCTCTCTGCGCGCTTTGTTTATTTATGCCGTGTTATTTTAGGTTCCTTTCGCCGAGGAATACTACCGCAAGCAAGCCCGAACCGACGTGTGAGCCGATTACAGGGCCAATCTCGCAAATTTGAACCTCGCTGCACATTCCTTTAACAGCCTTTTTAAGCTCCTTGGCACCATTTGGATTGTCCGAATGAACTACAAAGGCAACCTGCTTCTTCATATCTTTGTCGCCGTCGCGCTTAAATCTTTCTGTAAGAGTGGGAATAACGTTGCTTGCTCCTCTGATTTTGCCGACGTTAATAAGCTTTCCCGTGTCATCTACGCTGATCAGCGGCTTAATCTGAAGCGCCTTGCCGAATACAGCGGCGGCGGAGGAAATTCTTCCGCCTTTTTTGAGCATCTCAAGGTCCTCAACAACAAACCAGTGGCAAACCTTTAGCTTGGTTTCCTCAATATATTCAGCCAATTCGTCAATATCGGCTCCCTCGGCGTACTTTTTGCCTGCGAGATATACAAGGTATCCGAGTCCCGCGGAATCGCAGCAGGAGTCGATTATATTGATTTTTCTTTTGGGATATTTCTCAGCAAGCTCCTCCGCGGCGATTTTGCAGGTGTTGATTGTGCCGCTCAGTCCGCCCGATATTCCCGTATAGATAATATCCTTGCCTGCCTTGAGGTATGGTTCAAAATACATTTTAAATGTTTCAATGTTGATTTGCGAGGTTTTCGGAACGGCGCCGTCCCTTATATTGCCGTAAAACTCGTCAAGGCTCATCATCCTGCAGTCAGGATAATGAAGGTAGTAATTTCCGTCTATCTCAAATTCCATAGGAATAACCTCAACGCCGATTTCAGCGACCTGCTGTTCGGTAAGGTCGCACGAGGCGTCGGTCATAAACGCGTATTTCATAAACACATTCTCCTTGTTTTGTTTATTTAACCTTATTTTAGCAAAGTTAAAAATAAAAGTCAATGAATACATTTTTTTGTTTTGGCATAAGTTTTGGCAGGGAGGAATGAGTATGGATTGCCGTTTTTCTGATTTAAGGCGCAAGGAAGTTATCAGCGCGGTTGACGGTGTGCGAATTGGCTATATTGATGACTTGATTATGGAGAAAAATAGTGCAAAAGTTGTAGCTTTTGTAATATATGGGCGATATTTCTTCTTTGGAATATTCAGAAAACGAGAAGATTATATTATTCCGTGGGAGAAAATCAAGCTGATTGGAGAGGATATTATCATAATTTCGTGCCAAACGCCGAAACCTCAAAAAAAGCCCAAAAAACGGCTATTTTACCGAGAAAATTGAAATTTTTTTACTTTTTCAATATTCGGCAGAATAAACATTGAAATAAGTTGCAATTTGTACACTATGCACAACTTATAATTTCTTAAAACAATTAAAAAACGAGTTATTACAAATAAATTACAAAAATTACAGCCGATTTCGAGCACCTTGACTTGCAATTTGACAAAAAGTATGTTTTAATACACTTGAAATTGTGTGTTTGATAAAATTTTACGACTAAAGACGTTGCGCATTTCAAACAAAGCACAGACGGTATAACCTATTATATACGCGAGTGCGGATTGCGCAGTAATCAAAGGGAGGACAAATTTTTGAGAACTTCAAACGTTAAACACTACGGAAGTGAATGCAAGGCGGCAAAGCCTGCCGCTAAGGTGAAAAAGGGATTCAAGGCTTTTTCCATTACTTCAGCAATCGCTCTCACCGCTGCGATTCTGATTATCCCTACAACAACCCTTGCTCCTGACGTAGACGCTTACGAGGACAGCAGAGCTGCTTCTCTTGCGGTTGGCGGCATTGACGAGTTTTCAGCCATAATCACAAACAACTGCGTAGAGGTAACTTTACCGCCCGCAACAGAGCCTCAGACAACGGAGGAGGCTAAAAAGGCTACTCAAAAAGTCGAGGAGTCTTCTAAGGAAGATTCCAAAGAAAACGAAAAATCCAAAACAAAGGAAACCGAGGCGGAAACAGAGCCCGCCGAGGAAGAATCATCGTCAAAATCAGAGGAAAGCAGCGAGCAAAGCTCGGAAGAGAGCGAAGCATCGGAATCCGAATCTTCGGGCTACGTTGCAGGCGGAATCAGCCTTTCTTCTTACGACAGAGCAAAGCTTGAAAGACTTGTAATGGGCGAGGCGGGATCTACCGGCTATTACGGCTGCGCGCTGGTTGCCCAGTGTATCAGAGACGCTATGGTTCGTTCCGATACATCATCTATTGATAAGATTATCTCAGATTACGGTTACTACGGTTCAACCGCAACAGAGCCTAATTCCGATGTAAAGAACGCCGTTTCTTTCATCTTTGACCAGAACAGTTCAGCCGTTGATCACAGAATCCTTGTTTTCTACGTAGGTAATAGCTCATGGCACGAAACTCAGAATTTTGTGACAGAGTACTGCGGAATGAGATTTTTCGATCTTAACGAGTAAGTTTTTAATTTAATTTTTAATTAAAGAAATCAAGTGTTTTTCAAAAAAGCACTTGATTTTTTTATATTTTATGGTATAATATATAAGCATTTCGCACGCCGACGCTTGCCGAAAGGTGGCTGCGTTTTCGCGGCTGGAACACGGCTAAAATCAGGGCGCGGCGGAGGTTTTAACCTAAGGAGGAAAACAAAATGGCAGTAGTTTCTATGAAACAGCTCCTGGAGGCCGGCGTACATTTCGGTCACCAGACAAGAAGATGGAACCCTAAAATGGCGGAGTACATCTTCACGGAACGCAACGGTATCTACATTATCGACCTTCAAAAGAGCGTTAAAAAGCTCGAGGAAGCTTACAACTTTGTTCGTGAGATTTCCGCTGAGGGCAAGAATGTTCTTTTTGTAGGTACAAAAAAGCAGGCTCAGGATTCCGTTAAGGAAGAGGCTGAGCGCGCGGGCGCTTACTATGTAAACGCAAGATGGCTGGGCGGTATGCTCACAAACTTCGCTACAATCCGCAGAAGAATCGCCCGTCTTAAGCAGCTCAGAGCTATGCAGGAGGACGGCACCTTCGATCTTCTTCCCAAAAAGGAAGTTATCAAGCTTAACCTTGAGATTGAAAAGCTCGAAAAGTTTATGGGCGGTATCAAGGATATGACAGAGATGCCCGGCGCTCTTTTCATCGTTGACCCCAGAAAAGAGAGAATTGCCGTATCTGAGGCTAAAAAGCTCAATATCCCGATTGTCGCTATTGTTGATACAAACTGCGATCCCGACGAAATTGACTACGTAATCCCCGGCAACGATGACGCTATTCGCGCAGTAAAGCTTATCGCTGGCGCTATGGCTGACGCTATTATCGAGGGCAAAGAGGGACAGATGGGCGCAGCCGCTGCGGAAGAGCCCGAAGAAGAGCCCGCAGAGGAAGCCGAAACCGAGGAATAATTAATACTATATTTTGATACTATTATTTGAAAGGATGTTTTTATAATGGCAGCATTTACAGCTCAGGATGTAAAAGCACTCAGAGAAAAAACAGGCTGCGGTATGATGGACTGCAAAAAAGCTCTCTCTCAGGCCGACGGCGATATGGATAAAGCGATTGACTTTTTAAGAGAACAGGGTCTTGCAAAGCAGGCTAAAAAAGCAAGCAGAATTGCCGCGGAGGGCGTTGCTTACGCTGCGACAACAGACGATCTTTCTGTAGGCGTTGTAATCGAGGTTAACGCCGAGACTGACTTCGTTGCTAAGAACGATTCGTTTATGGAGTTTGTAAAGACCTGCGCCGATACTGTTATCGCCGAGAACCCCGCGGATGTTGAGGCTCTCCTCGCGCTTAAAGCCGTAGGCTCTGACAAGACCGTAGCGGAGCTTCTTCAGGAGAAGGTTCTTACAATCGGCGAGAATATTCAGATTCGCCGTTTTGTACGTCTTGAGGGCGCTTGCGTAGCTTATGTTCACGCCGGCGGAAAAATCGGCGTTCTTGTTAATTTTGACACAGATGTCGCCGCTAAGCCCGAGTTCGTTTCTTACGGCAAGGATGTCGCAATGCAGATTGCGGCACTTAACACACCGTATCTTACAAGAGACGACGTTCCCGCTGAGGTAATCGAGCACGAGAAGGACGTTATGCGTCAGCAGGTTATCAACGAGGGTAAGCCCGAGGCTATCGCCGATAAGATTGTAATGGGCAAAATCAATAAGTACTACAAGGAGAACTGCCTTGTTGACCAGGAGTTTGTAAAGGATAACAAGCTCACAGTTGGTCAGTACACCAAGAACACCGCCAAGGAGCTCGGCGGCAGCATTGAAATCGCTAAATTCGTTCGCTTTGAAAAGGGCGAGGGAATCGAGAAAAGACAGGATGATTTCGCCGCTGAAGTTGCGAGCATGGTAAAATAATCAATTAACTAAAAAAGGCGCTCGTCAAGCGCGGGCGCCTTATATACGGAGACGTATCGAAGTGGTCATAACGGGACTGACTCGAAATCAGTTGTGCCTCCGGGCACCGTGGGTTCGAATCCCACCGTCTCCGCCATACGCCCTTTTTCAAAAGGGCGTTATTTTTTTTCGAAAAAAGGCTTTACTTTTTGCTATAGCGCAGCGGTCGAAACTGCTGCGCTTTAATTTTACGGTAGCACCGCGTGATTAGCGGGCGAAACTTCGCTTTTGGTTATCCTTATTGAATATACACAAACGACTTCTTTGAAAATGCATTGATAATACGCGTCGCGGCGGAATAAATAAGTCCCGCGCTGTAGACATATACAAGGATTTCGGTTGAGCGGATAAACACAACGCACAGCACGGCGATAATAATGTGGATTATTCCCGAGATTAACTTGAACCTCCAGACAGGCGCGCGGAATTGGAGGGATTCAACACTTCGCAAGAAGTCAATAACGCCGGAAAGAATATGAAAGATTATCAGATAAATTGCGATGTATATCTGCGGAATATCTTTCAACGCCAAAACAAAGAACGCCAAGTCCAGCAAGATAACGGAAATGTAAAGCTCTCTGCGGCCGCCGACCATGTGGCGCGACAATGTGAAATAAAAATAGAGAAATCTGATTCCGTAAATAAGCAGCGCAAGGCTGAGAACAGCCGCTGTAATAATCATTCCGTTATCAGGCTTTAAAATCAGAATCAAAGCAAGCGCGATATACAAAACACTTGTAATAACGCTTTTTATTTTTTGAGAGACGCTCATATTTCTTTGCCTCCCTTGCCTTTTTTGCCGGACCTTTCGGAACGGCGTTTTTTCTTAAATCCTTCTTTATCGGGATTAACCGGGTGACCCGCGAGCTTGTTGCCCGATTGATAGATTTCAGTTGATACCATACTTTTTTGCGCCAAAGCGGCGTTTATGAATTTTCCGAGAAAGGTATTCTCCTTGTCATCGGCGGAAGTAAACTCGTTATGGTATCTTTCCAGTTCAAAGGGCACAATTTTTTCGCCTGACAATTCCTCGCCTAACGCTTTCCAATCCTCGGCGGCGTTCAAGCGGCGTTTACCGATAATATCCTTAATTCGTTTTTCCCATTTGCCGACAGACTCTATATCATAGGTACATTTTTCAAAGGTTTCATACTCACCGCGCAAATACTTCATAGCGTAAACCATTTGGCATACAGCGTGATAATAGTCGGAGGGATTGTCTTTTAGCTCCTCTTCGTATTCCGCCCAGGCAGGCAGATACTTATATCGGATAAAGCTGTAGTCGGGGAGATGTCCCGCTCTGCCGTGACCGAGGTTCATAATGGCGTTTTCGCTGTCCTGGTAAATTGTGTTGACATATACGCTGTTTTCAATATCGTCCTTGGCGGAGGGATTGTGGCTGAATTTAATCGGGCGCTCCGTAAAGCCTTCATCGTCGGGCAAAAGCTCATAGATGTAGTAGTTTATGTTGTTAATTACAAGGGAAGGGGTGCCGGCAAAATTCTTGTGCGCCCAGGTATCCGCCAGCACGTGCATCGCTATGCCGACAGCCTGCAGACTTTTTCCCTTCGCGAGGTTGACGGTTTTTGCCAGCAAGTCACCGTTAGGCTTGCAAATCAGTCTGTATTTGTTCAAATAACGTTTGGAACAATGCGGCTTTTTCGCGTGGAGGTCGTAGGGAAGAAAGTGAAAAGATGACCAAATGCGCGTAATATCCTGGATGCCTATTGAATCCGAACGCTCGTCCATCAGTTCAAGGCTAAGCTGGGTTGTCGCCGCGGCAAGCGGCGCCTTCAGCTTTGACAAAAAGGTTCTTGTGCACCAGTCAACAAGCTGAGCCGAGTAGCATATTTCCAGACACTCCTCGTGCGAATATCCCGCAAGATATGCCGAGCAGTAGGTCGCGTAATAGTGAAAATCATTATTCATATAGCCGTCACCCGATTTCCTTTCTGAGCTTTTTAACAGCGAACGCCGACACAACCAGCTCGATATACGCAAACATTGAGGTTGCCTCAAAAAGTATGCTTACAAGATATTGTAAAAGGGATTCAATATTATTCGCATATAACAAGTACAGCAGCGATACAAACGACAGGATAGAAATGATAACAGACAGAACAATATAGGCGTACCGCTTTTTTCTGCCAAAGCCCTCAGAGCGCGCCGACATACCTATATACAGCCGCAGCGCGAGTTCTATCGCAAGAAAAATAAGCACATTAACTAACATACTCACATTATAACTTTCGTCTGTATTCATATTTAAAATAAACGACAATAAGCTTTTTACAACGCTCCAAATACCAAACAGAATTACACCCAAGCCGCTGATGATTAATTTGTTTTCGTATTTTCTTAACTTAACCTCTTTCATTTTCCGATTAATAATCCTTTCTAATACTAATTCCTGATAGAAAATAGACCGCAAAGATTGTCTGCTTTTTATTAGATATTAGTATAAAACCTATAATGTAGTTATATCACAAATTTTCAAATAAATAAATAGTTTTAGATTAATTTTAAATAGAAAAACGGCTGCATGAAATACAAACAGCCGTTTTAATTAAAATACAGTCAAATAAAATTATTTAACATCGCGCATATTGATAATCTTATAGGAGAGCGGGATGAATACTGCAATGCAGATTACAGAAACCAGTATAGCGTTAAGTATAAACACATTGGTAATTGCGTTTACCTGAGTGAAAAGCATATCGGGAGCGTAAGCGTTAATGTCAATTTTATACTGGAACAGTGTGTTCAGTCCCAAATAAACCAACGATAAAAATCCCGAACCAAGCAGAACGCCCAAAATACTCGCGAAGATTTTGTTTCTCAAGCCTGTTGTAATGAAAAGAAGAATTGCGGAAAACGCCAGCGTGATAAGCCATTTAATAAAGAATGTTGCGATACCCGCGGGAATATCATTGTCGAAAACAACCTTACCTGTAACGAAAGCACCGATAGTTGTTGAAATAAAAAGAGCAACCATAAATATAAGGTTATGAATTGCGGAAACAACAAATTTTGATATTACAATATATCCTTTGTTGGGCAGCTGTCCGGCAATGTTTTTGATAAAACCGTTAGCGTTATCGGAGTAAGAAAACGATACGAGCGATATAAGCATCAAAATAGGAAGAATATCAAGCGCCATCGGTTTTGCCAATATTGATGAAAATTGTATTTCCTGAACGGCAGAATTCGGCATAAACATTCTGGTTATAACCGGAAAAGCAATCGCGCAGGCTAAGTTAATTACAAAAGTCACGATTAACATAACGTTAAAGAATAATGAAGTACGGAGCTTGTACCAATCCATTTTAATCAGATTACCCATTATGATGACCTCCTGTTACTGAAAGATAATAGTCCTCGAGAGAAACGTTCTTAACAAACGCCTCTTTAACACCGACGCCGGCGTTAACAAGCGCCTTAATCATTTTATCGGATTCGTCGAGCTTTTCGTTAACAATAACATTCTTTTCGCTGTTAATTTCAATATTATTATATCCTGCGGCCTTAAGAGCCTTAACAGCGGCGTCGTTGTCGGTTGAGTTAATTAAAACGTACTGACCGCAACGTGTGGAAAGGTCTTGTGTGGAAAATTCGTCAATCAGCTTGCCCTCGTGAATAATACCGTAGGAATCGGCAAGCTTGCCGAGCTCATCAAGGATGTGGCTGGAAATCATAATGGTAATATGCTTTTCATCTCTTAACTTCTCGAGCATTTCTCTGACCTCAACAATACCCTGAGGGTCAAGACCGTTAATCGGCTCGTCAAGGATAATCAATTTGGGATCTCCGACCAAAGCCAAACCGATACCGAGCCTCTGGCGCATACCGAGTGAGAAAGAACCCGCAGGCTTTTTGCCGGTATTTTCAAGTCCGATAAGCTCAAGAAGCGAGTTGACATACTCCTTGCTGTAGCAGCCGAAAGCGATAGATTTGATTTTAAGATTTTCAAATGCGGACAAATTAGGATAAATTCCGGGCGATTCAATAAGAACGCCAATGCTTGAGAAGTACTTTTTGGCTTCCTTGCCTTCTTTTCCGTACAGCGAGATAGTGCCGCTTGTCGGGTTTGAAAGCCTGCTGAGCATTCTCATAATCGTAGTTTTACCGGCGCCGTTACGTCCGATAAGACCGTAGATTTCACCTTCACGGATATGGATGTCAATATCCTTTGCGGCATCCTTGTTACCGTAGGTTTTGGTAAGCTTGTTGGTAGTTAAAATATAACCCATAGTTCCCTCCTGTAATTTTCATTTGTCAAAAGGCATAGAGCGCTCCGTCAAGCAGCGCAAATAAAGATAAAAATTGCATTGTAAATTAATTTTGCAATTAAAATAATTATATCAAATGAAATTTAATTTGTCTATTGAAAAAGCAAATAATAAAAGTAAATATGCGATAAAAGTATTATTCGGCAGCTTACAGGCTCGAGCCTCTGAAAACAAGAACCGCAAGCACAATGCTGGGAATCAAAACAATGATTGTATTCCTCAGCATACGAAAACGCAGGTGCTTCCATTCGCTTTCGGTCAGCTCGCGAACCTTCGGAGTTTTAAGAAGGCTTAAAATGAGCGCGGAAGCGATAAAAATGAAGTAGGCGTTGACAATAAACAGATATGCGGCGCCGCCGAGCATTTTCCAGTTAGCGTTGGCAATCGAGTAGCCGCAGGTGCAAATCGGCGGCATCAGCGCCGTCGCGATAGCCACACCGGGAATGATATTGTTGAATTTTCCGTTTCTGGTTTGTCCGATAATACCCGCCAAGCCGCCGGCGGTAGCGATTATAACGTCAAACAGTCCAGGAGAGGTTCTCGCCAAAAGCTCGGGCGTAGGCTCCTTGACAGGGGAAATGAGGAAGTAAATTGTCGAGGTCAAAATGCTGATGACAATTTGCATCGCAAACCCCACGGCGAAGTTGCGAAAAAGCTTAAAGTCATTCGACACAAGGGAGTACGCCATCGCCAAAATACTGCCCATCAGCGGAGAAATCAGCATAGCGCCGATAATAACGGCGGTAGAGTTAACGTTCAGTCCGACAGAAGCGATTATCATAGCGCAAATCAGCACGCACATATTTGTTCCCGTAATCTTTCCGCCGGAAATAATCCTGTCACGAATCTCCTCATGAGAAGCGGTATCCTCAGTTAAGGAGAACATATTTTTGAATATAGTTTTCAGCTTGTCTGCTTTGTATTTCATCTTTATGCTCCTCTTAGTAAATAATGTAAAATAAAGCAAAAGCCGCCAAAGAGTACACTTCGACGGCGATAAAAATTATTTTTTCCTTTTATTTTTGCTGAAAATTACATTTACGATTTTATCGGCATTGTTAGCGACAATAATCGCGCAGGCTAAAGCGGCGCCCGAGATAAGGAAGTTCAAGGTTAGCTTTTTGGTAATACCCATCATTTCCTTATGTACTTTCTTTTCAACGGCGTTCTCAACAGCGCTTTCGATTTTTTTCTGAGCGGCGTCGCTCAATTCGCTTTTGATACTGTAAATCATAATTATTCTCCTTACGTGATTTTAAATTTTTCTGTGTTCTGCTGCGTCACAGAATTATATCATCTTAATTTTAACAATAACATAACCATTAGTCAATATTAATTAAAAATTTTGTTATAAAAATATGTATATTTAATATATATTATATAAAGGTTAGAGATTATCAAACCGGGCGAAAGCATTTTTGAAAGAAAAATTTTTACCAAAACTTGAAAATCCGAAAAAAAGTATGGTAGTATTATTACAAGTATAAGTGTGCGTATAAATTAACGTATAAATTTTTATGAAAATTTTTCCGGAAAGGGGTTGACAAAGATGACGCTCAGGGCGATAATCCTGTATGTATGTACGTCTGCTCATTTGTACATAGGATAAGTGTGCCTTCTTTATCTGTCAATCATAATTCTGATAAAGAACTAAACAGCCAATTAAATAATGATGGAGTTCAAGCGCAGTACGCTCAAAATGGGGGTACTGCGCTTGTTGCGCCTAAAAAGAGTCTTTATAATTCCATTATGGAAATAAAGGCTCTTTTTCATTTGCAAAAATTCCGCGGGAGGTGAGCTGTATGAAAAACGTTTATGAGATTATAAAATATGACGAAAACCTGCCCGCAAAAATCAGGCTTAGCCGAGCCGTTCAAATACAACGGCAGCAGGGAATCCGACATCAAGATTTCGGTTACTGATGAGAGTATCGAAAAAAGTATGTCAAAGGCTGCCGAGGGTACCACTGTGCCAATGATGGAAAACTTCCTTATGTCAGGTCAGTTTAACCGCGCGGCGATTAAGTACAGCACAATGCTTGTTCATTCCTCAGCGCTGATTTATAACGACGGCGCGTATTTATTCTCAGGCAGTTCGGGGGTAGGCAAGTCAACCCAC
>CAJOLF010000021.1 GCA_905235295.1 uncultured Ruminococcus sp.
TATCATTTCATCGCGCGCCTTCTTTTTTTCCGCGGGATTTCCGTTTTTGATGATTTCCATAAGCTCGCGCTTTTTGCTTTCGCTGAGCACCTTTAGGTTTGAGGTATTTACACCGCAAATTTCTACCTTTGAATACTGCAAAAAATCGCCCCTGACAATAATTAATCTATGATAATTATTGCCAAACGGACTATGTTTATTCTGATGTCTTGACTATAACAACATTTGCCTCTTTTTACTAACTTATATATGAAAAGCAGAAAAATTTGTCACTTTTATGTTTATATTGACATTTAAGCAGTAATAAGATATAATAATATTATTATTATGGGTTGTTATGTTTTTTGCAAAATATATATAGTTATAAGATTTATTTAATTCGGAGCAACCCACAAACAGGCATCGAAAAAAATTAAAAATCATCTTTATAAAGTATAACAACAAAACCGAGGCAAAAGTATGAAAAAAACAGAAAGTAAAAAGAATGAAGCTCCTGAGCAGGAAATTGATATTATTCAGATTTTAAAGCAACTGGCAAAAAAGCTATGGTTAATTGTTTTGGTCGGATTGATTTTCGGCGGCGCTGTGTTTGCGGGAGCGAAGCTATTTATAAAGCCAACGTACCGAAGCGGTTTTACCGCATACGTCAACAATAAGCAAAGCAAGGAAAATACTGACTTTTTGACCAGCTCCGATGTTTCGGCATCTAAACAGTTGGTGTTGACGTATCAAAAAATACTAACATCAAATACAATCCTCACAGCCGCGGCAGATTCACTTGAGCTTGATGTGTCTTACTCAAGGCTTCAAAGTCTCGTTTCTACCGAGGTTAAGGACGATACCGAGATTATTTCCGTCTATGTAGTGGATACAGACCCTGAGTTTGCCTACAAGTACGCCGAGGCCATCTCGAATACAGCGCCTCAGTATATGGCGCAGATAGTTGAGGGCAGCTCGATGAAGATTATCGACAAGCCCGAGTTCAGCGATAAGCGATACAAGCCGAGCTATGTAAGGTACGGAGCTGTAGGCTTCTTTATCGGCGCGCTGCTTGTTATCGTTTGGTTAATCATCAGGCATTTTATGGACGACACGGTGAAAAGCGAAAGCGATATTGAGGCGAACTTCTCGATTCCAATTCTCGGCGTAATACCCGATATAACAAAGGCATCAAGCAATAAATCCGACTACTATTACTACTCTGAAAATTCCAATGAAAGTAATACCGAAGGTGAGCAGAAAAATGAAAAAGAATAATAGTAAAACCGTAAATTTTAGTCCGCAAAAAATGCTCCTTTCGGACAAATCCGCCTTTTCCGTGAAGGAGGCGTACAAAACCCTGAGAACAAACATAATGTTCTCTTTGCCCGGCAAGGAGAGCAAGTGCATAGGCGTAGTATCTCCCGACCGCGGCGACGGAAAAAGCTCGGTCGCTATTAACCTCGCGATTTCCTTTGCGCAGCTGAATAAAAAAGTAATTATCGTTGACTGCGACCTCAGGCTGCCGACTATAGCCTCAAAGCTCGGAATTGACCCGAAACCCGGACTTACCAATTTTTTATCAGGCAACCAGGAAAGCGACCAGCCGCTTATCAGGCGTTCGCCTGAGTACGGAATAGATATTATGACCTCGGGCGATGTTCCGCCCGATCCGACGGCTCTGCTCGGCTCAAAACAGATGAGCGAGTTCATTGTGCTGCTAAAGAAATATTACGACTATATAATCCTCGATTTTCCGCCCGCGACAATCGTAAGCGACGCGGCGCTGCTCTCGGGCATAGTGGACGGATATTTAATAGTTGTCCGCCATAACGAATCGGAGTTTTCAAAAATAAACGAAACCCTCCGTCAAATGCAGTTTGCCGACGCAAAAATACTCGGTTTTGTATATAACGGCAAGGAAGAGCACAAGAAATATTACCGCAAAGGCAGATACAGCAATTACTACTATAACTATTATTACAAAAAAAGCGATTAATTTTTAAAGAGAGAGTAATTTTAATTATAGTATGAGATAAGGACTGAACGGAAAATGTTTAAGGGTACAAATATCCCCAGGTTTGAGAAAAAGCTCTACCTTTCTTCTCCGACAATGCACGGGGATGAGCTTAAATTTATTAAAGAGGCGTATGACACCAACTGGATGTCGACGGTGGGCAAAAATATTGACGAGGCGGAAAAAACATAGGCGGTATTGTAGGCAGAAATTATGCCGTAGCGCTCACTACAGGCACAGCTTCTCTTCATCTGGCGATAAAGCTCGCCGGAGTTACAAAGGGTTCAAAAGTGTTTTGCTCGGATTTAACCTTTATCGCGAGCTCAAATCCGATTATTTATGAGGGTGCGGAACCGATTTTTATTGATTCGGATTACAAAACGTGGAATATGGACCCCGACGCGCTCGAAAAGGCTTTTGAGAAATATCCCGAGGTAAAGCACGTAATTACGGTTAACCTTTTCGGAACGCCGTGCGATTATGATAAAATCCGCGAAATCTGCGACAGGCACAACGCGGTAATCATTGAGGACGCGGCAGAATCGCTCGGAGCCAACTACAAAGGACGTTGCGCGGGAACATTCGGCGAAATAAGCGTAATAAGCTTTAACGGCAATAAAATAATCACCGGAACCGAAGGCGGAATGTTGCTCACCGATGATATTGATACAGCTGAAAAAGCGAGGAAATGGTCTACTCAAAGCAGAGACTGCGCTCCTTGGTATCAGCACTCAGAAACAGGCTATAACTACCGTATGAGCAATATTGTCGCCGGAGTAATCCGCGGACAGATTCCGTATATCGGCGAGCATATAGCGGCGAAAAAAAGAATATACGAAAGATACAAAGAAGGCTTTAAGGATTTGCCGATTCAAATGCAGCCTGTTCCGGATGATTGCGAGCCAAATTACTGGCTTTCCTGTATGACGATAAATCCCGAGGCGATGTGTGGGCAGAAGCTCGGCGATACAGAATACACATATAAAAAAGAAAGCGGAAAATCCTGCCCGATGGAGATTTTGGAAGCGATAAAAACCATAAACGCCGAGGGCAGACCGCTGTGGAAGCCTATGCACCTGCAGAAGCTGTTTGACTGTTACGATTATATCACCGCAAACGGCGACGTCGGCAGTGATTTGTTTACCCGCGGTCTGTGCCTTCCGAGCGACAACAAAATGACCGAGGCTCAGCAGAAAGCGGTTATCAAGGTGGTTTGCGCTTGTTTTGAATAAAGCGCACGAAAGGTAAGCGTATGAACAGCAATAAACAAGGTCTTTATGCTCGTTGTATAAAAAGAGTATTGGATTTCGTTATTTCTTTGACCGCTTTATTGATTCTTTCTCCGCTGATGATTATATTAACGCTGATAGGCGCGTTTAAAATGCGCGGAAATCCGTTCTTTGTTCAGCCGCGTCCCGGGAAAATCGGCAAAGACGGCAAGGAGAAGATTTTTAATTTAATAAAGTTCCGTACAATGACAAACGAAAAGGACAGCGGCGGCAACCTTTTGCCGGACGAAAAGCGCCTTAACGGATACGGAATTTTTCTGAGGAAAACAAGCCTTGACGAGCTTCCCCAGCTTATTAACATTCTTTCGGGGAATTGTTCGCTGATTGGTCCGCGGCCGTTGCTCGTGTGTTATCTTGACAGGTACTCCCCCGAGCAGAGGCGCAGGCACGAGGTTAGACCTGGGCTTACAGGTTACGCTCAGACTCACGGCAGAAACAATTTGTCCTGGCAGGAAAAATTCAAATTAGACGTTTATTATGTTGATCACCTGACGTTTATTATGGACGTTAAGGTATTTTTCAAATCCATAATCGTCGTGCTTACAAGAAGCGACATAAGCAGCGAAACTGCCGCGACAATGGAAGAATTTATGGGGAATGAACCGAATGAACAATAAAAAAAAGCTGATTATTATCGGAGCGGGCGGTCACGGAAGAGTATGCGCGGAGGCTGCCGAGCTTGCGGGGTACGGCGACATCGCCTTTTTAGACGATAACAATGTTGAGGGACTGCCGGTAATCGGCACCTTGGACGACATTGAAAAATTCACAGGCTGCTGTTTTTTTGTCGCGATAGGCAGCAACAGCGTGCGAAAAAAAATATTAAATAAGATTAAAGCCGCAGGCGGAGAATTGGTTACAATTATTCATCCGTTCAGTTGTGTGTCCAAAAGCGCGGTTATAGGCGCAGGGACGGTTGTTATGGCAGGAGCCGTAGTTCAGGCAAACGCAAAAATCGGTGACGGCGTAATTATTAACACCTGCAGTTCGGTCGACCATGACTGTACTGTCGGAAGCTTCTCTCATATTGCGGTCGGAGCGCATTTGGCAGGTACTGTTAAAATCGGCGATTCTGTTTTTGTCGGCGCCAACTGCGCGATTTCAAACAATATCTCTGTCACATCAAATTGTGTAATCGGCGCGGGCACTGCCGTGATTTGTGATATAAAAAACGCGGGAACTTATGTCGGAGTGCCGGCAAGAATGGTTCACGGCGGGAAATGTCTGGAAATAAATTAACGAAGGGTATCACGCTCAATAATGAAAAAAATCTGTTACTGTACTACCATTCCTCTTTCTATAGAGTGTTTCTTTTTGAAATCGGCGCAGTTTTTACACGAAAATACGGACTGGGATATTAGTTTTATTTGTTCGTATGATGAAAAATTCGCAAACAGCCTGCCGGAGTATTTTCATTTTTACCCTGTAAATATGAAGCGCGGAATCGGTATTGACGGAATTAAAGCGATTCGCGAGATAAAAAAAATCTTTAAGCGCGAAAAATTTGATATGGTGCAGTATTCTACTCCGAACGTAGGTTTATACGCCTCAATAGCAGCAAAAAAGCTTGATATTCCCATCAGAAATTACCATCTGATGGGATTGCGATATATGAATTCGTCGGGAATTTTAAGAAGAGCCTTAAAGACTGTTGAACATATCACCTGCAAAAATTCAACGTCTGTTGAGTGTGTAAGCAAATCGCTAATGCACATTTGCATTAGCGAGGGATTGGTTGCTCCCGAAAAAGCAACCGTTATTTGGAACGGCAGCACCGGCGGCGTTGACTTAAAGCGATTTGATTACGCCCAAAGGAAGCTTTGGCGCTATGAAATCCGCCGTGAGCTGGAAATCGAAGAAAATGAGTTCGTTTACGGCTTTGTCGGAAGAATTAACAAAGACAAGGGCGTTAACGAATTACTGGAAGCTTTTTTAAGCTTAAACGACGGTTCAAAGCTTTTGCTGGTGGGATACACATCGGAAATTGATACTTTGGACAGTTCTTTGACTGCAAAGGCGCGCAAGAACAAAAATATTATTTTTCACAGCAGCGTTTCCGATATTGAACGCTACTATGCCGCGATAGATGTTTTGGCGCTTCCGAGCTACCGCGAAGGCTTTGGCAATGTAGTTATCGAAGCGGCGGCTGTCGGAACGCCCGCGATAGTTTCCGATATTCCAGGACCGACGGACGCGATTATCCGCGGAAAAACCGCCCTGACAGTTCAACCGGGAGATTACAGAGAGCTTAAAAAGGCAATGCTCGAAATCAGAAAACCCGATTACCGAACATTGGGAAAAGAAGCGGTTGAATACGTCAGAGGGCATTTTGACAGCGATGTACTGAATGAAAAAATTTTGGAAAGAAAACGCGCGTTATTGGAAGATTAAAAACGCGGCGCGGCAAAAAAATAATGAAGCTCAGTGAATTTAAATGCTATGAAAACATACCTGGAATAATAGGTATAAAAACCAATGTTAAAGACTTCTTTTGGGGATTCGGAGAGTGCAAATCCGATGTTCCCGAGGAAAATTTTGAACGTTGCAAAATTAAGGTCCGCCTTGAGGTAAGACCCGATAAGCGCGTATTTGAAGGCGCTAATTTAAGCGAATATAACAGTCATTTCCGCCATTTTAAGGCTGCCCCCGAAAAAAGCTCGGTAATATTCAGCCAAACCATAAAGCATACCGTACAGCTAAAATATGTTCTTACGGTAGACGGCAATACGGTCAATATGGTTGTCGGTAAATCTTATCTAAGGCTTGTTAAAACAAAGCTTATGTACATTCACCCCGTCGCGTTCATTTTGTTTGACGTGGTTTCTCTGCTTTTACTGAAAAACGGTTTGACAACTCTGTACTGTTCCGCGGTTTATCTTCCGAACGGAAAATCTGTTGTTTTTTCCGCGCCGCCCAATACCGGCAAAAGCCTGTGCGCGCTGAAGCTGAGAAAAGATTTCGGAGCGGAAATTGTCGCGGAGGATATGGCGGCAACCGACGGCGTAAGCTTGTGGGGAGCTCCGAACACCAATCTTTACCGCGATTATAACGATAAATCCCTTATGGATTTTGATTCGTCAAAGTTTTGCTCAAAGCTTAACTCGGTTGATTATTTAACTATTCTGCAAAAAGGCGGTACGGACTGTAAAACCGAATCCGCCGACTTCCTCAAAAAGCTTATATTAATAAACCGTTACTCCCTGGGATATTACTATTCTCCGTGTGTGCGCGTCTTGTGCTTTTATAATAAAAATATGTCAATAGACAACGCGCAAAGAACCGAAGAAGCCATACTTAAAAAGCTTACGGAAAACGCGGTATGCGGCACGCTAAGCAACCCGAACCCGATGGAGTTTTCAACTCAGACTATGTCTTTAATTGACGGCGCAAATGGGGGCGAATCAAATTAATATTTTGATAATTACCCGAAACGCTTGGGACGATACAAATTCTATCGGCAATACGATGTCAAATTTTTTCGGAAATACAGACGGAATTAATACCGCAAATATCTATTTTCGTTCGGCAAAGCCGAATAACAAGATTTGCAAAAGGTATTTCAGCGTTACCGAAAAGGACATTATCCGCAATACTTTTACTCCCGAAAAAATCGGAAAGTCATTTATGTGCGATTGTTCGGTTGAGCAAAAAGCCGATTATTCTGCTGAAAAAAAGCTGATTTCAATTATTCACAGGTTTGGATTGAAGGGTGTTTATGCTTTGTCAAACCGCTTGTGGGATAAAAAAAAGTGGCTGAATAAACGGCTTGATGATTTTGTTGAGGATTTTAAGCCCGACGTGGTTTTCACTTTCGCAAAATCACTTCCTCAGTATTATCACCTTATCACGTATCTGCGCGAAAAGCACCATTTGAAAATTGCTCTGTGGATAGCCGACGACGAATATACCGCTCTTAACCTGAGTTCAAAAAAGAAAGAGATACAACGGCTCGGAGAGATAATTAAGGACGCTGACGCTTTGTGGGGCTGTTCGGCTGAAATTTGCGATTACTATAACAGCGTTTTCGGCTGTAACGCAAAACCTCTTTATAAAAGCTGCAGGTTTTCTTATCCCGTCAAAAAGACCGTTAATAACCCTATTCGTCTTATCTATGCCGGCAACCTGCTTTTCGGAAGACTTGAAATACTGATGAAAATTGTTGCCCGGCTTAAAGAAATCAACAGAGAAAAGCCTAAAGCCGTGATGGAGGTCTACAGCAGTACGCCTCTTTCGCCCGAAGCCGTTAAAGAACTGAATATTCCGGACGTTGTTTCGTTTAACGGAATAAAGCCATATACGGAAATACAAAAAATTATGGCAGAGTCCGATTTGGTTCTTCATATAGAATCCTTTGAGGAAAAAGAAATATTAAAAACAAGGTATTCCTTCTCGACAAAAATAATTGACTGTCTGCAAAGCGGAAGCGTAACGCTTGCCGTCGGTCCGGGAGGGATTGCGTCAATCAGGTATATAAAAAAGGTGCCCGGCGCTTTTGTAATCGACGACATAAACAGCTTGGGAAAGGGAATAACAGACGCGCTTAACCAAAGCGCGAGCTTCCCCGAAAGAGCCGAAAAAATCAGACGCTTTGCCGAACAAAACCATTCACCCGGCAACAAGTGGTTATCAACCATTTGATAATCAGTATATTTCCGCTTATTATTGATGAACGGTAACAGAGGTAATAAGCGGTTAATATAAAAAATAAAAAGGAGAAGAAAAATGAATCGACACACACCAATCAAAGTGATTTCCGTGATTGTCAGCGTAGTAATGCTTATCAGCATGATTCCCGCAACAGTGTTCGCTGCTATTCCCAACTGGGAACAGAGCAATTCTGCTTTCGACGGCACTTCATTTGGCACAAACGGATATTACAACGTAATCTCTCAAAAAGATTACACCCTTGTTCCCGGCGCGGCTACCGAGACCGAAATGGTAATTAACAACTCGGCAGGTAACCGCAGACAGGTTATGCATATTCTTGAGTGCGACCCGTCTAATCCCGATATCTCGATTGTTCCGGGATATTACAATATTGACAAAGACATTACCGATGTAAACAACTGGGCGGCAGCGGGTATGACCGATATGGCAGCCAAATACGAGCAGGAACTCGGATACAATGTTGTTTGCGGTATGAACACAGCGCTTGCTTATGATAACAACGCGCCTTATTCATACCTGGTTTACAACGGACAGGTTCTTGTTGACGCCAAGGGCGGCGTAAACAACTTCCACAGCGGTACCTGTAAAACAATGCTCTGCGTCTACAAAAACGACGACGGCACCTGCTACTGCGAGCTTCGCACCCATTCACAGGGTCTGCGCGGCGACGAATGGCAGGCAATCGGCGCTAACTTTGATATGGTAGTAAAAGACGGCCAGCTTGTTGCAAAAACAGAGGAGCGTACTACTTCGGCGGCAGCCCGTTCAATGATCGGCGTTAAGGAAGACGGAACTCTTGTAATCGTTATGAACGACGGACGCGGAGCCAACAACTCTGTCGGTTTCTGCACATACGAGCTCGGCGAATCTATGCTGGCTCTCGGCTGCAAGTGGGCGTTTAACTGCGACGGCGGCGGCTCCTCGGGCTTTGTTTCAAAGCGCGCCGGCGAAACCGAAATAACAATGCGTTCGGTTCCCTGCGACGGCGCTGAGCGTCCTACGCTTAACGGCATATTTGTTGTTTCAAACGTAGGTCCCACAGGCGAGCTTAACAACGTAAACGTCAATTCGGATTACGATTACTTCGCTCCCGGCACAAGCTACACATTTGAGATGGACGCTATTGATACTCACGGCTACGCTATGGATATGCCCGCAGATGTATCGTGCGCGCTTTCAGACGCTTCATTCGGTACAGTAAGCGGCAGCACATTTACTTCAAACGGCACTGTCGGAGACGTTGATTTTCAGGTGCTTTCAGGCGGCAAGGTTGTCGGTTCAAGGACAATACACGTTGCCAACCCCACATCGCTTTCGCTTTCCTCAACCTCAACCACTCTTCCCTACTCAACCGCGGAAAAGGTTCGCACAATCAACCTTCCTATGGTTGCGACAATCGGCGAAAGCAACGTATATACCTCAGGCGCTTATGACATTTCAATCAGTCCCGCAAACGGCGGTACTGTTGACGGACTTAAATTTACAGCAACTGACGATACTTCTGTAGCAAAGGCAACGGTTTCTATTAATTACATACCTACAAACACTTCCTTTACCTACACCGTTAACTACGGCAAGGGCTCGGAAGTTCTCTGGAACTTTGAGAACGGAGACATCAGCGACTGGAAGGGAACTGATGACGCCGATCAGTTTATGAGAGACAACGGCGCGGCGGTATCAACCTCGGGTTCATTCTCTACACCTTTCCGCACACTGTTCAGCGGCGGACAGATTTCTTGGAGTAACAAAACCTATACAAAGCTTTCATCAATCGCCGATGGCGGACAGGCTCACGGCGGAGATAAGGCACTGGCTGTTACCTTTGATATGAAGAACGTAGAGTTTAACTCATGGGTATACTCAATAATTTATAATACTCAGGGCAATATTGTTCTTCGCGACGTTGCTAACGGCAACACAGCAACAGCATTTGGCTGCTGGGTATATGTTCCCAAGGGCTTCTATACAGCCAAAAATAACGGTGCTCAGGCGCTCCAGCTTACCGTTCAAAGAGGAACTTCCTCAACTGCTGCATTGTCAGGTACTCAGCTTAATATGCAGTATAACGGCAAAAACATCAACGCGCTTAAGGAGTCAGATATTCCTGAGAACAGGTGGATTTATGTAAAGGCCGACCTTACCGGTGCTAACTTTGTTAAGTTGGTTGATCCCTTAAACGACGTTTACCGTTCACCCTCGATTATGCGTATGTACGTTAAGCCCTCCGAGGCTCAGGAAATGACCTACTACTTTGATGACTTCACCCTCGACTACAGCTCTGCCGTTGACGACCGCGAGCCGCCTGTTATTTCCAACCCCACATACTGCACAAGCGACACAAACTTTGCGCTTGATAATCCTACTCTTACAACCAATGTTGTTTCCTTTGACGCAAACGTTGCCGATTACGCGGCGGCTAACGCAGAGGGTCTTGATTACAGCTCGGCTAAGATTTATGTTGACGGTTTAGCGCAGAGCAACGTAAAAGCTTCCGGCAACACAATGGGCGTTTCAAACGTTGTGCTTTCAAACGGCGTTCACAGCGTTAAGTTTGAAATTGCCGATAAGCTCGGTAACTCAACAACACTTACAAAGCAGATTACAATTAACGCCGACGGCGCTAAGTCCGCGGTAAGGCTTTCGGGTCACAACGACAAAAACAACACAATCGAAGCGGGCTCGGTTTACTATGTAGATGTTGTAGCCGACGCTATCGAGGAAATTAACAGTGTTACAACTACCGTAGAGCTTCAATCCGCTCACGAGTGGGAGCTCGATAATATGATTGTCGCAAAGGGCTTTGAGGCTTCTTATGAGCTTAACAGCATTAAGGATAACATTGCTACAATCACAATTACAAAGACAGGCGCTTCCGACCTCACAGGAGAGCAGACTCTTGTTTCTCTTCCCGCCCGCGTATGGTCGTATGATGAAGATACGCTCGTTGGCGGCGACTCATCTAACGCTCCCGTAAAGATGACCTCAGCCGCAAGATATGCTACAACTTACGGCGAGCCGGTACTCCTTATGGAAGCAAACGTACTCTACGGCGAAGTAGGCTACACAGACAAAACTACAGGCACATACAGCGGCTCAATCTCAGAGGCAACCGCTGTAACAGGCAACAAGCTTGCTCCCTGGCACGAGCACACCGCGACTGCCGTGGAAGACAAAGCGGCTTCCTGCACAGAGGAAGGCTACACAGGCAGAACCTACTGCGACGAGTGCGGTTCGGTTGTTGACTGGGGCACAAAGCTTCCCGCGAAGGGCCACAGCTACGAGCTTGTTAACGGCGAGTTTATCTGCAGCGAGTGCGAAGATAAGTTTGATTACAGCAATAAGACAGGCTTGTTCAGCGTATCGGGCAAATACTATTACGCAATAGCCGGCAACCTGCTCAACGGTTGGCAGAATATTGATAACGAATGGTATTTCTTCAACCCGTCTACTTATACAACCCAGCCCACATACAGCAACGGCATTGTTACATTTAAGTTTGATGAAACAGGCAAGCTTAAATCAGGCGAATGGTACAATGACGGCACAGGCACAAAATACTATTACGGTCCCGACTATTACCGCTGCGGCGCGGGTAACCCCTACGCAAACGTTGCTTGGGAAACTATCGGCAGCGATACATACGGCTTTGACCGTCAGGGTTACCGCCACGAGGGCATCCGCCTTATCGTTAACAGTAACAACCCCGGTAAGCTCTATGAGTTTGACAACAACGGCGTTCTTATCGGAGAGTACACAACAGATTACACAGGTATATTCCATACCAACGGACAGGTTGTTTACCTTGAAAACGGCACTCCCGTTGCGGCAGGTCTGATTAAGGTCGGCGACGACTTCTACTACATCAACAGTGGTTATGTCGCTGTTACAGGCAGATATGATGTAACGCGTCCTAACGGTTTGATGCCTTCAGGTACCTATGATTTCGGTCCCGACGGTAAGATGATTCTTCTGAACGGTCCGCAGGATGACGGTTACTTCTATATTAACGGAACCCGTCAGAGCTGCTACCAGCTTATCCAGTATAATGGCAACTATTACTTCATCAACGACGGTCACAAGTACGCAAAGAACACAAGACTTTATCTTAACAGCAACTTTGTTGCGGGTTCAGGCTTGAGCGCCGGTTATTACGAGTTTGACTCGGAGGGTAAGATTATCCTCAGAAACGGTCCTCAGGAGGACGGCACATTCTATATCAACGGTTCTCAGAAAATGGCTTATCAGCTTATTGAGTATCAGGGTGACTATTACTTCATCAACGACGGTAATAAGTACGCCAAGAATGCCCGCATTTATCTGAGCCAGCAGTTTGTTGAAGGAACTGATTTTGTTCCCGCATACTATGACTTCGGTGCTGACGGCAAGCTTATTATCAAGAACGGTCCGCTTGAAGACGGTTACTTCTACCGCAACGGCGTTCGTCTGAGCGCTTACCAGCTCGTTGAGTACAACGGCGATTACTACTTTATCAACGACGCTCACAAGTATGCTAAGAACGCCCGCATCTATCTGAGCCAGCAGTTTGTTGACGGAACTGATTTTGTTCCCGCATACTATGACTTCGGTGCTGACGGTAAGCTCATTGTTAAGAACGGTCCGATGGATGACGGTTACTTCTACCTCAACGGCGTTCGCCAGAGCGCGTATCAGCTTGTTGAGTATGAAGGAAGCTGGTACTTTATCAACGACGGTCACAAGCTTGCTAAGAGCCAGCGCATTTATTTGAGTCAGCAGTTTGTTGACGGAACTCCGTTTAGCGTAGGTTACTATGATTTTGACGCCGAAGGCAAGCTCGTTGTTAAGAACGGTCCTTGGGAAGACGGTTACTTCTATCTTAACAGCGTACGCCAGAACGCTTATCAGTTAATTGAATATAACGGTAAGTATTACTTTATTGACGACGGTAATAAGTACGCTAAGAATAAGAGAGTTTATATCAGCGCGCCATTTATCGGCGATTTGCCTATTGACGTTGGTTATTATGACTTCGGAGCAGACGGTTCTATTCAGAATCTTATCTACTATAAAAACGCTCAGGGAGAAGTCGTTCCGGATCTCGGTTTGATTTATGAAAACGGCAATTACTACTTTGTTCGCTCAACAGGACAGCTTGCTGTCGGTAATTACAAAATAAACGAAAATAAGACAAATGATTTTCTTAAGGGCGACAAGACGTTCTACTTTGACGAGAACGGCGTAATGACATTACCCGATTATTACATCAAGGGTATCCGCGACGGACGCGACGTTGGCGTATTTATGGCAGAAAGAAACGGCGGAGTAACGGGCTACGGCGGAAAAGCTATCAAGACAGGTATGATTTTGAGAGGCGGAGAAATTGACGGCGCCATTAACCCATATACAAACCAGCCGGATACCGAATACGTTAAGCAGCACGCTATAGACGTTCTTAAAAACACTTACGGCGTTAAGACTGATATTGATCTTCGTAACGAAACTCAGGTTGCGTTATCAAAGACCGGCTTAACCAATCCTCTCGGCGATGATGTAACCCATAATTACTATGATATGTGCCTTTATGACGATATACTTACAGACACAGGCAAGCAGAGGGTAAAGGCTGTATTTGATGATCTCAGCAACGCCGAAAACGCTCCTGTTTACATTCACTGCACATGGGGACTTGACAGAACAGGTATCATTTGCTTCCTGCTCGAGGGAGTTCTCGGTATAGACGAACGCAGTTGTATAGTTGAGTATTGCACAACAAAGGGTTCGGATCAGCCTGCGATTGATAAGGTTAGAAACGCTATTAAGAACAATTACAGCGGCGCTGACTTTACCGAGAAGGTTGAGAATTATCTCAAGTCCTGCGGTATAACAGACGCGCAGATTCAGTCGCTTCGCGATACATTTCTTGAGGGATAACGCATTTGCTTTTTAACTCAACGCCCGGCGCAGACCCGCTTGACGCCGGCCGCGGCGAGTAAGCCTCACCGCAGGAGCTTTGGCTCCCCGGGGTGATTGTTCATAAGTATTAATTAAACCCTTAGATAAAATTCCGCGATCATATATTATGGTCGCGGAATATGCCATACTTGTTTAGAAACCTCCACGTTGGTGTATGGCGGTAACGATTTTTTCGGCAGATTCTAAACACAATTATTGCTTTTTAACATTGCAATAAACAGTTAGTTTTATTGAGCAAATCTAAAAAATTAAGGATTCGTATGTTTGTTTATTCATTATTATTTTTATTGCCCGCTATTCCGTGCGCAATTCCTTTATTTAAACAGTTCAAGTGGATAGAAAAAGAAAAGTGCTATAAGGCGTCAATAATTATATTTTTTGTTGTTTTGTTTTTCTTAACCGCGTTTCGTTCCATCAGGGTCGGCGCGGATACTTCAAATTACGCCCTAATGTTTAGACGGTTTTCTGCCTGGTCGTTTGAGCGTAATCTAAAATATAAAGAGCCTGCATTTGCGCTGTTGTGCAAGATTATTTCTTTGTTTACGCACAATTATCAGGTTCTTGTAATTACAGTGTCTGTAATTACCATAATTCCCGTCGCGATTGTTTATGTTAAGGAAATAGAATATCCGATGACCACGATTGCGCTGTTGCTGTCAACTTCCAATTTCTATATGTTTTTTTCGGGAATGCGCCAGTCGATCGCAATTTCTCTGGGAATGATTGCCTTTTTATTTGTGCGAAAGAAAAAACTGATTCCTTTTTTGCTGATAGTATGTCTTGCGTTTTTGTTCCACAGAACAGCCCTGATTTTGTTTTTGATGTACCCGATTTATCATATACGAATAGTTAAAAAATCGCTTTTGTACGTCATTCCCTCTATGATAGTTATTTATATCTTCAATAAACCGATTTTCGGATTTTTGCAGGGAATAATCAGCGACTACGAGGGCGTCGGCGACGCAGAAACAGGCGCGTTTACAATGCTGTTTCTGTTGATTGCTTTTTCTGCTTTTGCATTTATTATTCCAAAAGATTCTGAGCTTGATGATGATACAATCGGAATGCGAAACTTTTTGCTTATGGCAACTGTTGTGCAAATGTTTGTGCCTCTGAACACATTTGTTATGAGGATGGGATATTACTATATGATATTTATGCCGTTGGTTATTCCAAAGGTAATTGTCAATACCTCAATCCGCTGGCGTCAGTTCGCGATTTCGTTTCATTACATATTTTTGGTGTTTTTTACAATCAGATTTTTTACGTCGGCGCAGTCAATGAACGCGTTGAACATCTTTCCTTATACGTTCTTCTGGGAGGTACCGTAATGAGGATTGTTCAGATAAACACCACATACGGAAAAGGCAGCACCGGCAATATCTGTATTAATATCAGCAAAGTATTGTCTGATAATCAAATCGAAAACTATATTTTTTATACCGCGGGGAAAAGTGAAAATAACGCCGCGGTTAAATATGCAGGTGATTCAGATATTAAACTTGCGTCAGCGTTTTCTCATTTTTCGGGAAAATACGGTTTTGTATCAAAGAATATGACAAAAAAGCTTATTGCCAAGCTTGACGAAATCAAGCCGGATATTGTGCATATTCATAACATTCACAGTCATAACTGCAACTTACAAATTCTGTTTAATTACCTAAGCGCAAATAAAATTAAGGTTTTGTGGACGTTCCATGATTGTTGGGCGTTTACGGGGTATTGCACACATTTTATTATGTCGGACTGTAACAAATGGAAGTCGGGCTGCGGCAGCTGTCCGCAATTCAGGCACTATAGCCTGTTTTTTGACCGCAGTGATTATCTGTACAATAAAAAGCGCGAGCTGTTATCTTCTGTTGATTTATCGGTTGTAACGCCGTCGCAGTGGCTTGCGGATGTTGTAAAAGACTCCTTTTTGGGCGGCTGTCCGGTTAGTGTTATCAACAACGGAATTGACTTGTCTTTATTTAAGCCGTTGAAGTCTGATTTTCGGGAAAAGCACGGAATTCCGCGTGATAAGATTATAATTCTCGGCGCGGCATATAACTGGAACGAGAGAAAAGGAATAGACGTATTTCAGGAGTTATCCAAAAGACTTGATGAATCGGTCTATCAAATTGTAATCATCGGGCTCAGCGGCAATCAGTCCGCGGCTTTTCCGGGTAATGTTATCGCTCTTCCCCTGCTCAGCGACCGAAGCGAATTGGCGCGGATTTATTCTGCCGCAGACGTGTTTATTAATCCGACGCGCGAGGATACTTTCCCTACCGTGAATATGGAAGCGATTGCGTGCGGCACTCCGGTTATTACTACGGATGTAGGCGGATGTCCCGAAACAGTTGGCGCTGATTCGGGAATTGTTGTATCAGGCGGCGATATTGACGGCATAATTAACGCGCTGGAGCGCATTGTAAACTCAGAATCGTACAGCAGCGCGGCGTGCCGTGATTACGCCTGTGAACATTTTGATGAGCATAAGACTTATCAAAAATATTTGTCGCTTTACCGCGTTATGTAGTTTTACTGCCGCGAATTTTTTTAAAATACAAAGAATTAGGTGAACATTTTGATTAAAAAGTTTTGCGTTATTTGTGTCGCGTTATTAACATCAGCGCTGTTTTCCGCGTGCGCGGCTAATTCAAATCCGGCTACTCCCGACGAGGCGGCTGCTGTCGCAGAAACGACAGAACAAAAAGTTGTAAAATTTGAAACTCCTTATGCCGATTTGGCTGTTTCCGAAAAATTTGACGAAGCTGTTAAAGCGGTTGTCAGACAGGAAAATCCGTATATTGTGGATTACATAACAAAAGCCGACAACACTAAGCTGTTTGCAATTCATTTTAACGATAAGACAAATAATTATTTAGGCTCTATAAAGTCCGGTGATGAGACTGTTTTGTTATATGCAGAGTTCTTTGAAATTAAAAAGGACAGTGAGAACTATCAGAAATACACCGGCTATCAGATGGAAGTTAATACCATTGTCAATAATTTGGAGAAGGATTACAGCCTTGACACCGATGAAAAACCTTCTGATACAAGCTCGGATGTGTATGACATAAAAACAAACGTTGTAACATTAAAATATCCAAAAAAGTGGGAGAATAAGGTAACGGTAAAGCAGGAGAATGATTGTGTGAAATTCTCCGCCGACAACACCCCTCTGTTTGATTTGTATTTCAAAGAGTGTAACGGCGTTCAGCTCGGCACTTATGACGGAACTCCGATTTATATTGTTGAGCATAAGGTCGAAAAAGCCGAGCACAAGAATATGATTCAGGATGTTAATGTAATTATTAATCATCTGTCGGAGGACGCGAAGTTTACTATAAATTGATTTTAATTTTGTCTGCCTGTTTTAAAAACAACCATTGAAATGAGGCTTTGCACAGTATGAAAAAAAGGCTGCGCTTTTTCATTACAACACTGAACTCGGGCGGAGCGGAAAAAGTGTTGATAAACCTGTTGAATTGGCTTGACCCCGAAAAATACGATATTTGCCTGCTTACTGTATGCGGCGGAAAAAATGAAGGTAAAATTCCGGATTATGTTAATTACCGCAGTATTCTGAAAAACAGAAGGCTGTCAAAATTCCTTCAAATTATTTTGCTCAAGCTCCCCGAAAGGATTTTTGCTTCATTATTCTTAAACGGCGAATACGACTACGAGATTGCGTATTTGGAAGGCAAGCCTACCTCGTATATTCTTCATAAAAAAACAAAAGCAAAAAAAATTGCATTTATTCACTGTGATTTGTCGGTGAATAAAATAAATAATTCATTTTACCGCGACCCTTCAAAATGTTTGCGGGCGTACAGACAATTTGATACCGTATGTTTTGTGTCTGCCGACGCGCTGAAGGGCTTTGAAAAAGCAATAGGCGTATTAGATAATTCAAAAGTAGTCCATAATGTAATAGATTATTCTGCGGTCAAAAAAGGCTCTCGGCAGAAGATAGACAAGGACTATACATCAAAGGGTTTAAGGCTGATTACCGTCGGCCGTTTGTCAAAGGAAAAAAACTATTCCGCTTTGATTTCGGTAGTTTCAGAGCTTTCAAGCGAATATGATTTGGAGCTTTGGATAATCGGAGACGGAGATCAGCGCGAAAATCTTGAAAAAATAAAAAAAGAAACACATTCGGACAACGTACATTTGCTGGGATATAGCGAAAACCCGTATCCGTATGTAAAAAAAGCCGACTTGTATGTTTGTTCTTCTGAATTTGAAGGGTATAATACCGCTGTGCTGGAATCGGTAATTATAGGTACGCCCGTGTTAACAACCGACTGCGCGGGAATGTCCGAATTGCTTGACGAAGGAAAATACGGATTGATTGTAGAAAATTCACGCAACGGCTTAAAAGAGGGAATAAGGTTTTTTGCCGAAAATCCTTCCAAGCTGTCAGAGTACAAAAATAATGTTTCGGAGTTTTCGCCTGAACACTTGCCGTTTGAAAGTGAATACAGCGAATTGTTTTGTTAGGCTAAAAAGGGATTTGCGTACAATATGAATAAGCTTATTAAAAATTCTTTTTTCAATGTAATATATACCTTTTTAAATCTCGCTTTCCCTCTTGTAACATCAATGTATGTTTCAAGAGTGCTGTTACCGGCGGGCGTCGGTATGGTGTCCTATGCGCAGACTACGGTATCGTACTTTGTAGTTTTTGCTTCCTCGGGAATGAGTGTCTACGCTCTCAGGGAATTTTCAAAGGCGCGCGAGGACCGCGAACGGCGCAATAAGGTTTTTACAGAGCTGTTTATAATAAATTCAATTACCACCTTTATCGCCTGCGTCATTTATTCAACAATGGTGCTTTCGGTTGAGAGCTTTAGAAACGAGCTTTTTTTGTACTTCGCTTCAGGTCTTTTGATAGTTTTTCAGTTTATCAATATTGACTGGATGTATCAGGGACTGGAGCATTACGGCTACATTACCGCAAGGAGCTTTTTTATTAAACTCGCGTCGCTTGTATGCGTTATTCTTTTTGTCAACACTAAGGAGGATTATGCTGTTTACGCGCTGATATCTTCAATGGCAATCGGCGGCAATAATATTTTTAACATCATTAACGCGCGAAAATACATCAGGCTTTCAAAAAAAGGTCTTAGCCTTAAACCCCATATAGCGCCTATGTTTTTTGTTGTAATGACAAGCTATCTTGCGGATATTTACAGCAAGGTGGACATCACCATGCTCGGTATTATTACAACAAATGAAAAGGTCGGCTACTACTCATACGCGCATAAAATAATCGACATAATCACTATGCTGTGCATAGCGGTTTCAACTGTTTTAATGCCGCGCCTGAGTTTGTTGTATGAAACGGACAGAGAAAAATTTGACAAAATAGTGAATATAGGAATCAAGGTCATACTTTTTATTGAGCTGCCTGTTTTCAGCGGAGTGTTAATACTTGCTCCGCAGGCAATAGAGGCAGTGTTTGGTGCGGCTTTTATTCCCGCCTCTGTAACCGTGCGAATACTTTCCGCAATGATTTTGATAAAACCGTTAGCGAATCTGTTGTGTTATCAGCTGATGATTTGCACGGGAAACGAAAAAAAGCGCTTGCCGGCGTTTATTGCAGCTGTAGTTATCAATATCGGACTTAATTCGTTTATGATACCGTTGTGGCAGCATAACGGCGCCGCAATAGCTTCGGTAATCAGCGAGCTTGTTGTTAATGTTATTCAAATATTTGTAATTATAAAAATTGTTAAAATTAAATTTATTAATAAAACTGTTTTTAAGTCTTTAGCGGCAACAGCGTTAATGACTTTGGTTATCGTTTTTATCCCATCGTTTTTTGATAACGTATATTTACAGTTTTTTGTTACAGCCGCCGCAGGAGCTGTTCTGTATATTCTGACAAGCTTGATTTTGAAAAATGAGCTGATATTTATGCTGCTAAACAGCATAAAACAGAAACTTTCAAAATAATAAAAGCGCTTTCGTCATCATAGGTGACGAGAGCGCTTTTTAATTAATACTTATTATGACAATTTATACTATTGAGCAGCATAAGCATCAGCTCCCCGGGGTTAAATAATTTCCGGATTACCGTCGATTAAGGCTTTTCTCAAGGTATTGATCTCACTTTTCGTAACTCCTGATTTCAACGCGTAATTAACGGCTTTATCCCTGAGAGAATTGCCGTCCATATTATTTAGATATTTTATAAGACTTTGCCATTCTTCACTGCTTTTTTTACGGATATTTCCGCGCGCAAATGACGTCAGCTCATATTCACGTTCAATATCTTCACGCGATACTCCGCAAAGAGCTTCAATCAAAGCGCAGACTGTACCTGTTCTGTCTGCTCCTACAAGGCAGTGAATATAGCTTGGCTTATTTTCAGAAACGTCTTTGACAATTCTTTTGATAAGACTTGAATAATATTCAGTTTGATAGGGATTATTCAGGTTAATTCCCGCGGAATACGGCGCCACGGTATATCTTTTATAATCTGTTGAGTTGCCGAGCGCTGAGGAATTTATATCATCTTTTGTTCCGAATACGCCGTCGGCTCCCGCAATTTCATCATCGCTTCTCAAGTCAATCTCATCACGGATTCCGAGCAAGTCGGAAAAGAAATGTTTTTGCTCTTCCGAGAGAGAGATGTTGTAAATATTTCCATTCAACTCACAACCCCGGTATATTAAGCCGTACTTTAACGTTCCGCCGTCACAGCTCCAACCGCCTAAATCACGTATATTAAATGTATTTCCGCCTGCGTCAATCATACGCAGCCTGCCTTTTGCCGAGCATTCGCCGAGCTTTATCAGCCGATTTTCGCTATCGGTAATTAAATATCTGTAAACCCTGCCGGGAATCAAATTCTTTATGAAAAAGCAATCCGATTTAACCGCGTGTACGCTTCCGCTTTTGCTGACGGTGTCGATGAGATAAATCGTTTTTGCGTCAGGCGGAATATCCAATTCAAGCGCAAGCGGTTTGTCAAGATTTTCCTCATTACAGTATTTTGTAACCTCAGAATCCGAAGCGGAAAGGTATAAATCCACATTGGAATTTACAGCGTCATAATATGTAACCTCATCATTTGATAAACTTTCGGTTGCCCGCAACAGCCTTTGATATCGCGAATATACAACTTTATTTATATTCAAATCGGATTTATCAATATCCGCAAGATATTGCTGCAGGACAGTAACATCAAAAATACTTGCCGATCCGTTTCTGTCAATATCCATAATATCGGAATACCACCGCTCGGGTATGTCTGACGGCTTACCTGTTTGAAACAAAGCAAGATAACGCTGAATTTCGCAGGCGTCGTCTACATTTACTTCGCCGTTATTGTCAACGTCGCCCAAGCGTAAATCATACGGATAAACGGTGATTTCTTCTGAAGAATACGCATTTGCCGATAAAGAAAAGTATATCATACCATTAATTAAAAGAGCTGTTGCTAAGATAACAGCAAATACTTTTTTCAAATTACCACCTTCTCGAATTTTGCAATATCATTACCGTTATTATATGATAAAAAAATGCAAAAATCAATACATACAGATTGAAAAATGAATAAAACGGTTTATTGTTTTGTAACAGAGATATTGTCAATGTCCGTATAAGCAAGGCAGAATCTGATATAAGCCGCTCCGCTGTTTGTACCGCTGTTTGGAGAAAGCGAGCAGTCAAGCACTCCCGACAAATAATCGTTTGACCATTCCCATTTCCCGCCGCTTTGGAGAGGCGGAGCATACCAGCCGATGTACTCCTTATTCGCGTTATAAAGATTAGCGGTTCCGACGTAACTATTATAATTTTGCGCTTTGTCGCTTGTTACCGTAAAAACATCAGATGAATTCGCACTTATAAAGCCCGTTACCAGCTGACCGTCGGCGAAAGCTACAACGTCGTGTGATGAGTTAAACCTGCCTCTTAAAACTACATCGGGGTCGTTTTTGTCAAACAGATTTTCCGACTCTCCGCTGTAATAATCAAGGCTGAACTCTCTGTCATACCCCGCGCCGTAGTTATCAACAAAACAAGTCAGGCTGTCCAAATCAATCGTAACAAGCGAGAATGATGTGTC
>CAJOLF010000022.1 GCA_905235295.1 uncultured Ruminococcus sp.
GTTATCGCGGTTAAGCCGCACGAGAGGATTCCGCTTGACGGAATAATAACCGAGGGAAGCTCCACGGTGGACAACTCCGCCCTGACAGGCGAGAGCGTTCCCGTGAGCGTCGGGGAAAACTCCGAGGTTCTCAGCGGCGGAATCAACGGCGACGGACTGCTGAAAATCAAAACTACAAAGGAATTCGGCGAGAGCACAGCTGCGAGAATCCTTAAAATGGTAGAGGACGCCGCGGCGAACAAGGGCAGACAGGAAAAGCTGATTTCACGCTTTGCCGCCGTCTATACGCCTGTTGTAATCGCGCTTGCCGCAATCATCGCGATTGCGCCTCCTCTGCTCGGGCTCGGCAGCTTTGAGGAATGGATATACCACGCGCTCGTTGTTCTGGTTGCTTCCTGCCCGTGCGCTATTGTAATCTCGGTTCCGCTGGCATACTACTCGGGAATCGGCGCGGCGTCCGCAAACGGCGTTTTGATTAAGGGCGGCAATTACCTTGAAGCCCTCGCAAAATCCGACGTTTTCGCCTTTGACAAAACAGGCACGCTGACAAAGGGCGAGCTGAACGTTAACAAGGTTTACTCCTACGGAAGCTACACAGAGGAGCAGATTTTGGAGCTTGCCGCCGCGTGCGAAAAATACTCCTCGCACCCGATTGCCCTCGCGATTAAAAATAAAGCGGGAGATGTGAAAATCACACTCAGCGATTACGGCGAGGCGGCAGGTCACGGCACCTCCGCCGTGTATAACGGCAAGCGGATTTTGTGCGGCAACGAGAGCATCGCGGACATAACCGTTCCCGAAAATCTAAAGAACAAGCCTGCGGTATTTTTGGTGTATGAGGACGCGCTTATCGGCGCGATTGAGCTGAGCGACGTTGTCCGTCCCGAGGCAAAAGGCGTTATCGCGGCGCTCAGGGAGCTCGGCGCGAAGAAAACCGTTATGCTCACCGGAGACGTTGACTCCACGGCAAAAACGATTGCCGACAGCATCGGCATTGACGAATACCACGCAAAACTGCTTCCGAACCAAAAGCTTGAGCTTGTAACGGAGCTGAAAAGCGGCGGCAGCACCGTTTGCTTTGTCGGCGACGGAATTAACGACGCGCCCGTGCTCGCGGCGAGCGACTGCGGAGCCGCAATGGGACTCGGCAGCGAAGCGGCGATAGAATCGAGCGACATAGTGCTCTCCTCGGGCACACTCGCCCAGCTTCCGACGGCAATCAAAATCGCGCGCAGCGCCATGAGGACAATCAAGGCGAACATTACCTTTGCCCTTGTGGTAAAGGCGCTTGTCATAATCCTCGCGTGCTTCGGAATCGCGCAAATCTGGATGTCGGTAGTCGCCGACACAGGCGTTTGCGTAATCTGCGTACTTTTCACCGTCAGACTGTTAAGAAAGAAGTACAGATAAAAGATATTACGCAATGAAAAAAATTATTCCTTTACTTTTTACTCTTGCGACGTGCTTAATGATTAGCGGCTGCGGAGACGTTTCAAACGTCGGCACAAGTCCGCCGCTGTCCGACAGGTATTCCGAGCAGGAGCTCAACAGCGCGTATGAAACCGTCAAAAGTTACTTTTGGAAAAACTACGACGGCAGCACGCTCGATTATATTAGCTTTGACGACAAATACAACGAGAGCGTCAGAGAAGACAACATCTGGTTTTACAGGACGGATTTTGCTCCCGGCGCGGATTACGATATCCTTGAGCTTTCCGTTATGTATGACGGCAATTCCGATTTGATGGAGAGTTTTACGCTGTCCCGGGTAGGCAACGGAAGCTGGAAAGTTCATACGCACGGCTATTAACAGTGAATAATGTGCCGACGGGCACTCTCGCCCGCATTTTGAAAGTATTAACTAATACCTAATAAAAAGCAGACAATCTTTGCGGTCTATTTTCTATCAGGAATTAGTATAAAAAAGAAGTGAGCAATCAAACTGCTCACTTCTTTTTCTTATACGCGTCCTTGAACGGAACCACGCTGCCGTCCTTTTCCTTAACGCTGACGTTGTCGAGCGTGTTGTCGAACTGGGCGCGGATTTCGCCGAGGTAGATTTTGTACAGCTTTTTCTGCTCCGCCTGTTCGTCGGGGGTAAGTCCCTCCGCCTTTTTCTTGGCGGCGAGCTCGTTTATGCGCTGTAGAAGTTTGTTATCCATATTTCACCTTTTATCCTGAGTAAAGAAAAACTTTTCCCTTAAAAAATCAGTCGGGCACAGAACGCGCAAAATACAACCATTCTGTCTGCCCGACCGAAACTGTTAATTGTTAATTATTAATTGTTAATTAATTTGTCCTCGTCAGACCAGCTGTAAAGCTTTCTTACCTCAGCGCCAATCTGCTCGGCAGGAGCCTCGGCGGCTTTCTTTCTCATAGCGCGGAAGTGAGCCTGACCGCCTGCGGGTGACATATCGAGCAGGAAGTCCTTGGCAAAGGAACCGTCCTGAATGTCGTCGAGAACCTTTCTCATAGCCTTCTTTGTGTCCTCGGTGATAATCTTGGGACCTGTGATGTAGTCGCCGTACTCAGCGGTGTTGGAGATTGAATATCTCATTCCGGCAAAGCCCGACTGATAGATAAGGTCAACGATAAGCTTCATCTCGTGGATGCACTCAAAGTAAGCGTTTCTGGGATCGTAGCCTGCCTCGCAGAGAGTCTCAAAGCCTGCCTGCATAAGCGCGCAAACGCCGCCGCAAAGAACAGCCTGCTCGCCGAAGAGGTCGGTCTCTGTCTCTGTCTTAAATGTGGTCTCGAGCACGCCTGCTCTTGCGCCGCCGATACCGAGAGCGTATGCCAAAGCCTTATCCTTAGCCTGACCTGTAGCGTCCTGATAAACAGCAACAAGACAGGGAACGCCCTTGCCAACCTGATACTCCGAACGAACTGTGTGTCCGGGACCCTTGGGCGCGATCATTGTAACGTCAACGTCCGCGGGAGGAACAATCTGACCGAAGTGGATAGCAAAGCCGTGAGCGAACATAAGCATATTGCCTGCCTCAAGGTTGGGCTCGATGTCCTTCTTGTACATAGCTGCCTGCTTCTCATCATTGATAAGAATCATAATGATGTCTGCCTTCTTAGCAGCCTCGGCAGCGGTGTAAACCTCAAAGCCCTGCTCCTCGGCTCTTTTCCAGGACTTGCTGCCCTTGTAAAGACCGATGATTACGTGACAACCCGATTCCTTGAGGTTGAGCGCGTGAGCGTGTCCCTGGCTGCCGTAGCCGATAATCGCGATTGTCTTGCCCTCGAGGAGCGCAAGGTTACAATCGGACTGGTAATAAATTGGTGCCTTCATGTTTTCTCTGTAGTCTTTCATTTTTATTCCTCCAATATTAATATTTATAATATTTGTTAAACAGAAACCGAAGCGTTTCCCTTGTCTATGGCGACTGTTCCTGTTCTTACAATCTCGCGTATTCCGTAGGGCTTGAGCAAATCAATCAGCGTTTCCACCCTGCTCGCTGTTTCGCAGTACTCAACGGTAACGCAGCTTTGAGCCACGTCAACGATTTTCGCCTGCATAATCTCGGCTGTCTTGATAATCTCGGAGCGCTTTGAAGCGGCGCAGTGAACCTTAATCAAAATCAGCTCGCGGCTGATAAAATCGCCATCATTAAGCCTTTTTACCTTGATTACGGGTATCACCTTGTTAAGCTGTTTTTCGAGCTGTTCAATCACATACTCGTCGCCGTTCGCGACAATCGTGATTCTTGAAACCCTCGGGTCGTTTGTCACTCCAACGGCGAGCGAATCAATGTTGAAGCCTCTGCGCGAAAAAAGTCCCGAAATTTTTGAGAGCACACCTGCCTGGTTTTCTACAAGTATTGATAAAGTGTATTGCATAGCTTCACCTCATTATATGGAAGGGGTGTCGGGATAAACGTTGCAGACAAGGATAAACGGCTTGTCCGATTTTACAACGCTCTTGAGTATCTCCTCAGCCTCGGCGTTTGAGTTTGCTTCCGCGTGGTCGATTCCGTAAGCTTCGGCGATTTTCAAAAAGTCGGGGTCGCCCTGCAGCACCGTCGCCGAATGTCTGCCGTCGTAGTTTTTGTCCTGGAGCTCGCGCACCATACCGAGGCGGTGGTTGCGCATAATAATAATCTTAATTGCAAGCTCGTTGCTCTTGATTGTCGCAAGCTCATTCATACTCATCTGGAAGCTTCCGTCGCCGCAAACCACAACCACGTCGCGGTTCGGACGCGCGAACTTCGCTCCCACCGCGGCGGGAATCGAATAGCCCATTGTGCCCATTCCGCCTGTTGTCAGGAACCTTCCCTCGCGGATTCGGAAGTTGTTGGCGCACCAAATCTGGTTTTGACCTACATCCGCAACCAAAATCGCCTTTGAGCGGAGCATTGAGCTGAGGTGGGCAACCAGCGTTCTCGGCTCAACATAGCCGTCAAACACGGGCGGAACCTTGAGGAAGTCCTTTTTCCAGGTCTTTACGGTTTCCTGCCACTGATTCGGCACAACATAATCGCCGATGCCGTCAATCAGCATATCCATTACGTTTTTCATATCGCCTACAATCGGGATTTCCGTCTTAACGTTCTTGCCGATTTCGGCGGGGTCGATGTCAATGTGAATAACAAGCGTGTTCTCGCTCATCTGGTGAGGAGCGGCAACCGCTCTGTCGCCGAGCCTTGCGCCGCAAACGATAACCAAATCGGCGTCGTGAAGCGCGCGGTTAGCGACCGTCTTTCCGTGGGTGCCGAGCATACCGAGGTAAAGCTCGTGCTCGCTGGGCATTACGCCTATACCCATCATAGTTGAAATTACGGGGATTTTGGTTTTGTCGGCGAACTTCTGGAACTTGGGCTTTACTCCCGAAAGCAGCACTCCGCCGCCGGAGACAATCACGGGACGCTTGCTGTTTTTGATAGCCTCAATAGCTTTTCTGACCTGAATCGCGTGACCCTTTGTGTTGGGCTTGTAGCCGATGATGTTGACCTCCTCGGGGTACTCAAAGGATTCAATCTCGTTCTCCTGAATATCCATCGGAATATCAATTAACACAGGACCTTTTCTGCCGGTTGAGGCGATATAAAACGCCTCCTTGAAAACCCGCGGCAAATCCTCGGTCTTTTTAACAATATAGCTGTGCTTTACAAACGGCTCGCACGCGCCGGTGATGTCCGCCTCCTGAAAAACATCTCTGCCCAGCAGCTCGCTTCTTACCTGTCCGGTAATCGCGATAAGCGGAATAGAGTCGGTGTACGCCGTGGCGATACCCGTAATCAGGTTGGTAGCGCCCGGACCCGAGGTAGCCACGCACACGCCGGGCTTGTTGCTGCAGCGCGCGTAACCGCTCGCCATGTGAGCGGCGTTCTGCTCCTGACGAACAAGAATATGTTTAATTTTTGAATCGTAGATTTCGTCGTAAAAGGGGCAAATTGTAGCGCCGGGATAGCCAAAGACGACCGAAACGCCCTCTGCTTCCAAACATTTTACCATTATTTCGGCACCGCTAATCATGCTGTTTGTCCCTCCTTGTGTTTTTTCTTCGTGAAAACGCTATTATCCCATATTCACGATTAAATTATATTATACAACAAACGACATTAATTGTAAAGGGTTTAAGAATTGAAAATTTAAAAATCAGTCGGGAAGAAAAGGCTTGAAACAAGCAAGCCTATTTCCCCAACCTAAAGTTCATCTTATTACTTATTCCTTATTACATTACTTTCAATACTATTTCTCGGTTCAACATAAACCGTTTTATTATTGACGTAAATCACCATTCCCGGCTTTGCTCCGTTTGGCTTGCTGACGTGCTTTACAAGAGTGTAGTCAACGGGAACCTTGCTGCTGTTTTGCGCCTTGCTGTGGTACGCCGCGAGCGACGCCGCCTGCATTATCGCCTTGTCGCTTATCTCCCTGCCGTCGGCGCGGATAATCACGTGAGAGCCGTGAATGTCCTTTGTGTGCAGCCACATATCGGTTTTTGCGGCGGTTTTCAGCGTCAGCCTGTCGTTTTGAATGTTGTTTCTGCCGACGTATATCTTAAATCCGTCGCTCGACTCGAACTCCAAAAACGGCAGAGCCGCCTGCTTTTGCCTCTTTCCCTTGGGTTTTCTCAGGTAGCCCTGCTCCTCCAGCTCCTTGCGGATTTGCGCGAGCTCGCGCTCGGTTTTCGCGCGGCTGACCTCGTCAATTACCGACTCGATATATTCAAGCTCGCGGCTGCCCTTTTCAATCTGCTCGGTCAAAAACATCTCGGCGTTCTTTTCCTTTTGATAGTCCTTGTAGTACCGCTGAGCGTTCGCCGCCGGAGAAATCGCGGGGTTGAGCCTTATCCTCAGCGTTTTGCCGTCGGGATCGTAGTAGTTTTCAACGTCAACATACTCCGCTCCGCGCGGTACGCGGTAGAGATTTGCCTGGAGCAAATCTCCGCGGATTCTGAGCTGTTCGCGGTCGGCGCATTTGGAAAGCTCGGTCTGCTGCTTTTGCAGCTTGCGCGCGGTACGGTCGCGAAGGTTCGCGAGCAGCTTGTTCAGGCTCTGGGTTTTCACCCTCATTCTGTCCTGAGTATCGCGCTCGTCATAAAAACCGTCAACCGCCGAATTAAAGCCGCTCTGCTTTTCGACCCGCAAAAATCCGCCGTACTGCCTGATTTCCATAAACGCGATGTCCATCGGCTTTTCATCCTCGCGGTAAATGATGTGGGGTTCGCCGAGGCAGTTTTCGGTTATATTTTTCAGCTCGGCAAGCTCGGCTGTCAGCCTGTCATACAAAGCTCCGCCGAGCCTGTTTGTCGCTCCCTCGCAAACGCGGAATTCAAGCTCGCGGCTGATTATGGGGGAAATTCCCTGAACAGCGCTCAAAATCGCCTTGTTGAGCGGAAGCTCGGCAGGCAAACCGCAAATTTTTTCGGCTGTCTGTTCGGGCGAAGCGGTTAAAATATTAAGCTTGTCCTGAGAATCAGGCAGCTCGTACTTTATGTTCGGCAAAACAAACCTGCGGCTGCTGACGGTTAGGTCAACCCTTTTCAGCGCGTCGACAATCACTCCCGTGCCGCGGTTGACAAGGATAATGTTGCTGTACATTCCCATAATCTCGCAGACGAGCGTCAGCCCGACAGTATCGCCGAGCTCGTTTACACACTCAAAGTCCAAAAACAAAACCCTGTCACATTCAAGCTGCCTTACGCCGACAAGCTTGCCTCCGCCCAGCCGCTTGCGCATCAGCATACAGAACATCGGCGGAGCCGCGGGATTTTCGGGCGTGTTGACGCAAAAATTCACCCTCGGCGAATTTGCCCGCGCCGAGAGCAAAAGCTTTTTGCTGCCGCCAAAGGTACGCAACACCAAAACAAGCTCGTCGCGGTTGGGCTGATAAATCTGATTAACCCGAGCTCCGAGCGCTTCGTTTTCTATCTCATTTTTAATATGTCTTAAAAAAATTCCGTCTAAAGCCATGTGTTACTCCGTAAAAACCGCGGCGGCGCGCCCCTGCAGTTTTAATAAAAACAGCGTTTTCCTTTCGCGGCGCAAAGCTTTAAATTCAAAGCGAAGCGGCGCTTAATTATCAATTCATTTATGATATTTTCCGTTTGTGGAAATTTCAAACGCGCGGTAAATCTGCTCGCACAAAATTACCCTTGCCAACTGGTGCGGAAAGGTCATTTTGCTCATGGAAAGGCGAAGATCCGCCCTCTTTTTTATTTCGTCACTGAGCCCGTAGCTGCCGCCGATTACAAAATCCACCGTGCTCTTGCCGACCACCGCGACGTTGTCGAGCGTCCGCGCCAGCTCCTCGCTCGACAGCATTTTGCCCTCGATACACATTGCGGCAACATAGTCCGACGCGCCGATTTTCTGAGCGATTCTTTTTCCCTCGGCGAGGATAACCTCCTCAATCTGGGCGCTGTTCGGCGAGTTGCTCTTTATTCTTTCCTCCGAAAGCTCGATAATACTGAGCTTGCAAAACGCCGACAGCCGCTTTGTGTACTCGGCAATCGCGTCCGTAAAATATTTTTCCTTAATTTTCCCTATACAAATGATGTTGATTCTCAGCATTAAAAAATCACGCTCTTTACCGTCATCCCGCCCGGAGCAACGTCGAGCGTATAGTCGCTGTTGTATTTTAAGCCCGCGCGCTCAAGCTCCGCGGCAGCGGTACGCAGGGCAATCCCGGGAGTATTGTTCTGCTCGCTGAGGTGCCCGAGCATCAGTCTCAGCGTTCCGCCCTTAACAAGCTCCGTCAGCTCGGAAGCGCACGCCTCGTTTGAAAGGTGCCCCTTGTCTGACAAAATTCTGCGTTTCAGCGTATAGGGATAAGGACCTGTCTTTAGCATTTCAATATCGTGGTTCGATTCGAGCACAACAAAGTCGCTGTTAGCGGCGGCTTCTCTGATGCCGTCGGTCATCACTCCCATATCGGTAGCGATGAGCGCGGATTTTCCGTCGTGAGCTGTCACCCTGTAGCAGCAGCTTTCCGCGGCGTCGTGCGGCGTGTTTATTCTGCTTATCAGCATATCGCCCACGGGCGCGTCTTTCTCGATTATCCTGAGCACGGTGTTCGGCTCCACCTTGCCGCTGTTTATAAGCGCGTCCATCGTGCCCTTGCTGGCGTAAACATCAAGCTTGTATTTCTTCGCGAGAACCCTGAGCGCGCTGCAGTGGTCAATGTGCTCGTGAGTGATAAAAACGGCTTTCACGTTTTTTATATCCACCGAGTTCAGCTCCAAAGCCTGCTCAATCTGCTTGCAGGATCTTCCCGCGTCAATCAGAACGCCCTCGTTCCCGGAGCCTATGTAGTAACAGTTCCCCTTACTTCCGCTGAACAGCGGCACTGCCTTTGCCATAATGAATTACTCCCATAAAACTTTATTCACTTAATAATACCACAAAAAAGCGGATTTTACAATAAAAAATAATAACCCCCGCGGTCTTCTCGAGGAGATAGGTAAGCGATGTAAATAACGTCAAATTCCCGACAGAAAAAGCGACTTTTCAGCACCGTATCATATCGGTCGGGAATGAGAGGTTTATAACAAGCAAACCTATCTCCCCGCCCTTAACTTATTCCTTATTACTTCAACTGAAAAAAGCACCCTAACGGGTGCTTTTGAAGTGTCATTTTGTTACGCTCTTAATTCCTCTTCGTTGTCGCCGGTAAAGTAAACCTTTTTGATGTCGGCGCCCAAGCCTCTGAACTTTTCTACAACATCCTCATATCCGCGCTCGATAAACTGGATGCTCGAAATCTCGGTTGTGCCGTTAACTTCAAGCGCCGCGATAATCATAGCCGCGCCGGCTCTGAGGTCGGTTGCCTTAACGGGAGCTGCCGTGAGCGGCGCGCCGCCCTCGATAATGGCGAGCCTGCCCTCTACCGAAATGTGCGCGCCCATTCTGATAAGCTCGCTGATATACTGGTATCGGTTGTCCCAAACGTTTTCATTGACAATGCTTGTTCCGGGAACGCTCATAAGCAGGGCGGTAAACTGCGGCTGGCAGTCCGTCGGGAAGCCCGGGTGGGGCATTGTTTTTATATTACAGCGCTTGAGCGGCTTAACAGTCGCGTCAACGGTGAGCGCCTCGTCATATTCGGTAATTTTAACGCCCATCTCGCGGAATTTCGCGGAGATTGACTCAAGGTGCTTGGGCGTGATGTTTTTGATTGTTACGCGTCCGCGGGTAGCCGCGGCAGCGCACATATATGTTCCTGCCTCAATTTGGTCGGGGATAATCGAGTAAGTAATTCCGTGCAGATAAGACACGCCTCTTATCTTGATTACGTCTGTACCCGCGCCTCTGATGTCGGCTCCCATAGAGTTGAGGAAGTTCGCGAGGTCAACAATATGCGGTTCCTTAGCGGCGTTCTCGATTACCGTAAGTCCCTTTGCGCGGCTTGCGGCAAGCATAATGTTCATTGTCGCGCCGACCGAAACAACGTCAAGGTAAATGTGAGTTCCGACAAGACCTTCCTCGTCGCAGCTTGCCTCGATTATAGCTCCGTCAACCAATCTTGTCTCGGCGCCGAGAGCCTCAAAGCCCTTGAGGTGCTGGTCAATCGGGCGAACGCCGAAGTTGCAGCCGCCGGGAAGGGCAACCTTTGCGTTTCCGTATTTGCCGAGCAGCGCGCCCAAAAGGTAATACGACGCGCGCATACCCCTTACCAAATCGGTAACAGCCACACTTGTGGAAATGTGAGTCGGATCAATATAAAGCGTGCTGTTATTTATTCTTCTGACATTAGCGCCCATCTGCTGCAAAATTCTGCTGATAAGCGTAACGTCGCTGATATTCGGTATATTTTCAATCTGACAGGGTTCGTCGCATAAAATAACGGCGGGTATAATGGCAACGGCAGCGTTCTTGGCGCCGCTGATAGTTACCTCACCAAAGAGCGGTTTACCGCCTGTTACAACAAATTTTTCCAATTGTTGACACTCCTAAACATTGATGATGGATTTTTTCAACAAATATAGCAAGCAACATACAAGCTGTTGTGGTTCACAATTCTATTATTACCCCAAAACCACAAAATATGTTACATTTTTATTAAGACACACTACAAATTGTGGTTACACTTGCGTAACGTCACAATTCTTCTACAGAAAATGATACTACAAAATTGTAGTAAAGTCAACGCAATATTAAAATTGTAACCGATTTTTGGCAAACTTGTACTCAAATCATTAAAGAAATGTCACTTTTATTTTTAATATTAACAAGTTGTGTAATGCTTTTTATAAATTCTACAAAAGAAATAAAAAACAAATTATTTTTCCGTTCGAGAAATATTCGAGTTGTAACAAAACGTTAATAAAATAAGCGGAACAACTGTGTGCTCCGCTGTAATTTTATGCAAAATTATTCGGTTTTATTATTTAATCAGGGCAATTTTACTAACCCTTGTCGGCAACAAGCTCAATCTCCGCTTCTTTTTCTTTTAAGCTTCCGTTAAAGCCGTTTGAGCCGCTATCGTAGTGGGAGAATTTGATTTTTATTTTGTCGCCTTCCTTGTGCTGCTCAAGGATATTGTAAATATCGGCAAAGGAGGCAATCGACTGTCCGTCAACCCCGGTGATAATATCTCCCTCTTCCAAACCGGATTTTGCGCAGGGACCGTCGGGATCTATCGACTGAACCGCAATTCCGCCCGAAACACCGATTTCCATTGCTTCCGAAGAGGTCAGGGCAACGCCGGCGATACCGATTTTCACTCTGCCCTCGACGTAGCCGTTCTTCATCAGGCTGTCAACGATTGTCTTGACGGTTTTTGAAGGAATACAAAAGCCCATTCCCTCATACTTTTCGTCAACAATTTTCGAGCTCGCGATGCCGACAATCTGTCCGAACATATTTACCGCGGGACCGCCGGAGTTGCCCGGGTTAATCGCGGCGTCGGTCTGGATATATTTAACGATATTCTTGTTCGAGGCGTCGCGGTCGAGAGCCGAGACAATTCCCTTGGTCATTGAGTTTTGGAAGCTCATTCCGCCGGGATTGCCGATGATAATAATATCCTCGCCGAGCTCGAGCTTTTCTGAATCTCCGAACTTAGCGGCGGGAAGTCCACTCGCCTTGTCGAGCTTGAGCACCGCGATGTCGGTTCTTGAGTCAAAGCCGACTACTCCCGCGTTGTACTCCTTTCCGTCGGAGGTAAACACGCTCAGCACGAGCGCGGTTTTGCTGTTGAGGATTAAGTGCGAATTGGTAACAACGTAACCGTCGTCGGAGATGATGATTCCGCTGCCCTCTGAGCCTTTATCCTTTTTTTCGGTGTCAGTGTAACCGATGATTCCCACAACCGACGGCGAGGATTTGTCAAAGGCGTACTCGGCGCCGTAGCTGCTGTTTGTCGCCGCGTCGGCGGGTTTCTCGGCAAGCTCAAGTCCCTTGTAGTCTTTCAGCGTCTTGTCGCTGTAATCGCTCTCCTTGTGAACGGGAGCTTCGGTCGCGGGTTGCAGCTGTTCCTGAGGAATGGTAAATTCGGGAATCTGAAAAGCGGGACTGTTTTCGGAATCGTTGCTGTTTGTGCTTCCCGCGCTGTTAAACGCGAAAACAAGCATTCCGATAAAGCTTGCCGCCAAAAGCACGGCGAGCACGATTATTATTGTGATAAGCCCCTTGTTGCGTTTTTTCTTTTCACGTTCAGGCTGTATGTAGCCACCCTGCTGAGGAACAAAGTTCGGCTGAGGCTGATACGAATTTCCGTAAGGGTTGGGATTGGAGTTAACGTCTCTGCCCTGGAGCGGAGTTACAAAGCCCTGCTGGGGATTGGGCTGCGCCGGATGTACGGGGCGCTGCGCGTTATACTGCGGATAAGCCTGATTTCCGTTATAGCCCGGGTTATTGTAACCCGGTCGGGAATAATCATTGTACTGCCGCGCCTGAAACGGCGGCTGAGCTTCAAAGCCCTGATTGAGGTTTTGCGGCTGCTGGGGCGCGCTGAAAGAGCCGTCCTGATACATCGCGGTGTGTTCAATCGGATTGAAGCCCTGTTCCGTATTCTGAGGCTGCTGCTGTGCCTGCTGAGGAGGTTGTGGCTGTTGTGGCGGTTGTGGCTGCTGCGCCTGTTGGGGCTGCTGCATCAGCGGCTTTTCCGGATTGAAGTCATAAGCGGGGTTTTGCGCTGCGGGCTGCCCGTTCGATTTTTCGGTAAACGGACGCTGCGGCTCGTTTTGGTTATTGGTGTTTTCAAAATTATTATCCATAGTATTCACCTTTTAATTTTTTATTATAACAACATTATACAATTTAAATTTGACAAAAGCAACCAAACAATGTGACAGAAAACTGAAAATTTTGAAAATAAATTGTGTTTTATTAAAATTTATTAAAATTTTAGCGACTTTTTTCCTCACAGCACTTTATAATTACCAAAATCTGTGTTATAATCAAATTAAATCGGTGCGAAAAGACGTTTTCGCGTCGAAATTCTGTTACAAAGGAAGATGAATATGCCATTAGTAAACGCAAAAGAAATGCTTACAAAAGCAAAGGCAGGCCACTACGCTGTCGGCCAGTTCAACATCAACAACCTTGAGTGGACAAAAGCAATCCTTCTCACAGCTCAGGAGCTTAACTCTCCAGTAATTCTCGGTGTTTCCGAGGGCGCGGGAAAGTATATGTGCGGCTTCAAAACCGTCGTAGGAATGGTTAACGGAATGATTGAGGAGCTCAACATCACAGTTCCCGTTGCACTTCACCTTGACCACGGTACTTACGAGGGCGCAAAGGCTTGCATCGAGGCAGGCTTCAGCTCAATTATGTTTGACGGCTCACACTATCCGATTGAGGAAAATTTTGAAAAGACAAAGGAGCTTGTAGACATCTGCAACAAGCTTGACCTTTCGCTCGAGGCTGAGGTCGGAGCTATCGGCGGCGAGGAAGACGGAGTTATCGGCGCGGGCGAATGCGCGGATCCTCAGGAGTGCAAGATGATTGCCGACCTCGGAGTTACAATGCTCGCGGCGGGTATCGGAAACATTCACGGCAAATATCCCGAGAACTGGGCAGGACTTAGCTTTGAGACTCTCGACGCTATCCAGCAGCTCACAGGCGAAATGCCCCTCGTTCTCCACGGCGGCACGGGCATTCCGGCTGATATGATTAAAAAGGCTATCACCCTCGGCGTTTCAAAGATTAACGTTAACACCGAGTGCCAGCTCGCGTTCGCGGCGGCGACAAGGGAGTACATCGAGGCAGGCAAGGATCTCCAGGGCAAGGGCTTTGATCCCAGAAAGCTCCTCGCACCCGGCTTTGAGGCTATCAAGGCTACAGTAAAAGAGAAAATGGAGCTCTTCGGCTCGGTAGGCAAGGCGTAAGTCGTTGTGACGACGCCGCATTTCGAGCAGATAGCCCGGATTTTTGGGTAACCGCGGTTGCCCGGCAAAAAAGCGAAAGTAAAAGATATGGGTTGAGAGTTGAGAGTTTATCTCAGCTCTCAATTTTTTATAATTGAAATCTCCCGTATAATATGCTATAATTATTAGGTATAGTATTTTTATTTTAAAGGATGATTTTATGGCTGAAAAAACCGTTAGAACACGATACGCTCCAAGCCCGACGGGATTTATGCACGTCGGCAACCTGAGAACCGCTTTGTACGAGTACCTTGTCGCGAAATCTCAGGGCGGAAAATTTATTCTTCGCATTGAGGATACCGACCGCGAACGCCTTGTTGACGGCGCGGTGGACATTATTTATAACACTCTTGAGCTTGCGGGATTAAAGCACGACGAAGGTCCCGACGTCGGCGGGGATTACGGTCCCTATGTTCAGAGCGAGAGGAAGGATATGTACCTCCCCTACGCCGAGCAGCTAATTAAAGAGGGCAAGGCATACCGCTGCTTTTGCTCAAAGGAGCGCCTTGAAAAAATCCAAAACGAAACCGTCGGCGGCGGATATGACCGCCACTGCCGCGACCTGCCGCAGGAGGAAATCGACAGGCTTCTCGCCGAGGGCGTGCCCTACGTAATCCGCCAAAAAATGCCGATTGAGGGCAGCACAACCTTCAACGACGCGGTGTTCGGCGAAATCACCGTTGAAAACTCCGAGCTACAGGATCAGATTCTGATTAAGACCGACGGCTACCCCACCTATAACTTCGCGAACGTAATCGACGACTATACAATGGGCATTACCCACGTTGTCAGGGGCTCCGAATACCTCAGCTCAACGCCCAAGTACAACCTGCTGTATGAAGCCTTCGGCTGGGAGATTCCCACCTACATTCACCTGCCGCTGATTATGGGCAAGGACGCGGACGGCAACGTGTCCAAGCTATCAAAGCGTCACGGCGCGACAGGCTTTTACGATTTGATTGAAGAGGGCTATCTGCCGCAGGCTATCATCAACTACATTGCTCTGCTCGGCTGGTGCCCTAAGGATAATCAGGAGATTTTCTCCCTCAGCGAGCTTGAAAAAGCGTTTGACATCAGCGGAATCAGCAAATCACCCGCCGTGTTTGATTACGACAAGCTGAGCTGGTTCAACGGCGAGTACATCAAGGCTATGAGCGCGGAGGAGTTCACCGACGCCGCTATGCCGTACTACAAAAAGGTTTTCGGTGACAGGGAAATGCCCTACGGCAAATTCGCGGAAATTTTGCAAAAGCGCACAACTCAGCTCACCCAGATTCCCGATATGCTCGACTTTTTCGCCGAGCTTCCGGAATACGACAAGGATTTGTTCGTCAACAAAAAGAGCAAAACAAACCTCGAGAACGCGCCTGTTGTGCTCAGAGAGGCTTATGAAAGATTAAAGGCTCTGCCCGAATGGACAGCCGAGCCGATTCACGACTGCCTGATTAATATGGCAACCGAAAAAGGGCTCAAAAACGGCACGGTTATGTGGCCGGTAAGAATCGCTGCGGCGGGAAAAACAGTAACTCCCGGCGGTGCGATTGAAATTCTCGACATTTTGGGCAGGGATGAATCGCTCAGAAGGCTCGAGATTGGACTAAAAAAATTATCGGAGGATTAATTGATGTCTGAAACTACAAACCCCGAGGTTATGACAGGTAACTTCATTCACGATTTTATAGACGAGGATATTGCCGAGGGCGGCAAATACGCCGGCAAAAAGGTGCACACGCGCTTTCCGCCCGAGCCGAACGGATATCTTCACATCGGTCACGCAAAGGCAATCTGCGTTGACTTCGGCACAGCCGAAAAGTACGGCGGACTTTGCAACCTTAGGATGGACGACACCAACCCCACCAAGGAGGACGTTGAGTACGTCGACGCTATCAAGGAGGACATCAAGTGGCTCGGCTATGACTGGGACGACCGCTTTTACTACGCTTCCGATTACTTTGAGCAGATGTACGGCTACGCCGTCGAGCTGATAAAGAAGGGGCTCGCCTATGTTTGCGAGCTGACGCCCGACCAAATGCGCGATTACCGCGGAGACACCCAAACCCCCGCTAAAAGCCCGTTCCGCGACAGACCGGTTGAGGAGAGTCTCGACCTTTTCGAACGTATGAAAAACGGCGAGTTTGAGGACGGAAGTATGACCTTGCGCGCGAAAATCGACCTCGCCTCGGGCAACTTTAATATGCGCGACCCGGTTATTTACCGAATCAACCGCCTTAAGCATCACCGCACAGGCGACAAATGGTGCATCTATCCCATGTACGACTTTGCCCACCCGATTGAGGACGCGATTGAGGGAATCACCCACAGCCTCTGCACGCTTGAGTTTGAATCCCACCGTCCGCTTTACGACTGGGTAATTAATAATATTTCGGCTCCCGCCAAGCCGCGGCAGATTGAGTTCGCGAGGCTCGGAATCAACAACACCGTAATGTCAAAGCGCAAGCTCAGAACGCTTGTTGAGGAAAAGCACGTTGACGGCTGGGACGATCCCAGAATGCCCACGCTCTGCGGACTTCGCAGGCGCGGCTACACGCCCAAGTCAATCCGCTCGTTTATCGACCAAATCGGCGTGTCAAAGGTAAACTCCATTGTTGAGTACAGCTTTTTGGAGCACTGCCTGCGCGACGACCTCAACGAGAGCGCCGAGCGCACAATGTGCGTTATCCACCCCATAAAGCTTGTCATCACCAACTATCCCGAGGGCAAAACCGAGGAATTTGAGGTTGAAAACAACCCCAACCGCCCCGAGGACGGCACAAGAACCGTCACCTTCTCGCGCGAGTGTTGGATTGAGGCGGAGGACTTTATGGAGGAACCGATTAAAAAGTATCAGCGGCTTTATCCGGGCAACGAGGTTCGCCTGAAATCCACCTACATTGTCAAGTGCACAGGCTGCAAAAAGGACGAAAACGGCAGCGTAGTTGAGGTTTACGCCGAATACGACCCCGAAACCCGCGGCGGAAACACCCCCGACGGCAGAAAGGTTAGGGGCACTATCCACTGGGTTGACGCGAACAACTGCGCCGACGCCGAGGTCAGGCTCTATGACAACCTCTTTACCGTGCCCGACCCCGATTCGGGAGAACGGAACTTCCTCGACTACCTCAACCCCAATTCGCTTGAAATTCTCACCGGCTGCAAGGCGGAAAAGAACCTTGAAACCGCCAAGGCTCCAAAGAGCTTCCAGTTTATGAGGCTCGGCTACTTCTGCGTTGACAACAAGGACAGCAAGCCCGGTCATTTGGTATTCAACAGAAGCGTGAGCCTAAAAGACGGATTTAAACCTAAGAAATAAAATATGGAAAATGTATTAGTAACAGGAGCGAGCGGCGGTATCGGAACCGCGCTGTGCGTCGCCTTTGCCCAAACGGGCAGGAACGTCGCCGTTCACTATCACAACAACAGACAACAAGCGGAAAACCTTGCGGGCGTCCTCTCAGATACCTACAAGGTTAAAGCCGTTGCCGTTCAGGCAGACGTTGCCGACAGGCAGTCGGTCAACGCTATGTTTGACAGCGTTTCGGCGGAGCTCGGCGGTATTGACATATTGGTCAACAATGCCGGAATCGCTCAGCAAAAGCTTTTTACCGAACTCACGCAGGACGACTGGAAAACAATGATTTCCACCGACCTTGACGGAGTTTTTAACTGCGCTCAGGAGGCTTTGAAAAGGTATATGCTGCCGAAGCACAGCGGCGTAATACTCAACATCAGCTCAATGTGGGGGCAGGTAGGAGCTTCGTGCGAGGCGCATTACAGCGCCGCAAAGGCAGGAGTAATCGGGCTTACAAAGGCTTTGGCAAAGGAGCTGGGGCTTTCGGGAATCAGAGTTAACTGCATCGCTCCGGGCGTTGTAATGACGGATATGATGAAGGACTTTGACGAGCAGACAATCGCGGAGTTAAAGGAAGAAACTCCGCTCAACACCCTCGGCACGCCTAAGGACATCGCCGACGCGGCGGTGTTCCTCTGCTCAGACCGAGCAAAATTCATCACCGGTCAGGTGCTCGGCGTTAACGGCGGGTTTATTATTTAGGATTACGTTATGAAAAGATCGACAAAAGCGAGAATTCTTCTCCTTTCCGGGTTGATTTTTGTGGTGTTAGCCCCAATGTTTTACCTGTTTGTATGCGTACCGGGTGACATTTGTATAAACACCTGCAACCCTGTATCCTGCGCTAAAATACGCAATATTAATCAGCAAATTCAGCCGTTTGATTTTGAAAGTGAGGCTGTTGACAACGGATTCCATAACGCAAGCGTCGGCGGTCTGCTCGCTTACAAGGACAACACCCTTTACGCGGTAAACTGTTTGAACAATAACGACTCGCTCGGTCTTTACGCGATAAACAGGGACTCTGCCGAAAAAATCCACAGCGGCAGCTTTGTACAAAAGGAAAAAGGGAAATATAATACGCTGTACCCCTTCTGTATGTACCAGAACCCGGATAAAATATTTGTATTAGAAAACGACCATTACGTTTCCGATTACCATACGGTCAGGCAGCTTGACCTGTCAACTTATGAGCTCGCCGACAGCGGCTTGGGTATAGAGCCTTTTTCAAATCAAACATATATTTCCGACGAGCTGCTTGTCTGGTCCGATACCGGCGCTCCTGAAACGCTGCTTGTAAAATACAACGGAAAACAATCTGTTGTTTATGATAAAAGAATCAATACGTTTGATGTTGTTGACGGAAAAATATATTATGTAAATGATTTCGGTAATCTGTATTGCTATAACCCCGAGACATCGGAAAACGTGATGATAACCAAAAAGGACAAATCACAAATCCGAACAGTCGTACCGGAGCAAATAATCTGCTGCAATAATTACTGTTATATTGGAGAGGCAGACGGTCTTATATGCTATTCATTTGACAGCGAAGAGAACGATTACAAGTACCTTTTGCAGGAAGATGTATACAGCATTAACTCCTACGGCGGAAAAACCTACGCGGCGGCGGAAAGCGGAATTTATGAGCTGAACAAAGATAAATGTACCAAAATCAGCGACGTTAAAACCAAACAGATTTACATTTTTGACCGGCAGTATATTTTTACACACGACGCCGACGGAAACGTGCTGAGGATTGACCCGGGTACGGGTAAAGCTGATGAAATAATTTGATAACGCAATGCCACCTACGATTATTAAACAAAAAAGCAGGTTCAAACTCTTTCGAGCACGAACCTGCTTTAATTTTTTAAGTATTAAGCCGATAAGCCTAAATTACTTGAGCTCAACCTCTGCGCCTGCAGCTTCGAGCTTCTCCTTGATAGCGTCAGCGTCTTCCTTGGAAGCCTGCTCCTTAACGGTCTTGGGTGCGCCGTCAACGAGAGCCTTAGCCTCTTTAAGACCGAGACCTGTGATCTCACGAACAACCTTGATAACGTTGATCTTGCTTGCGCCTGCGCTCTTGAGGATTACGTCAAACTCTGTCTGCTCAGCAGCAGCAGCGCCGCCCTCTGCAGCGGGACCTGCAACTGCAACAGCAGCGGCAGCCGATACGCCAAATTCATCCTCTACAGCGTGAACAAGCTCTGAAAGCTCAAGAACTGTGAGGCCTTTTAATTCTTCAATAATAGCAGTAATTTTCTCTGATGCCATTTTAATTTACCTCCAATATAAATGATAGTTGATTTTTAATTTGTTTGCAGATTATTCTGCGGCGGGAGCTTCCTCTGCGGGAGCCTCTGCTGCTTCTGCGGGTGCTTCGGCGGGTGTCTCAGCCGCTTCCTCTGCGGGAGCTTCAGCCTCCTCGGTGGGAGCTTTCTTCGCGAGACATTCCTCTACGCCGCCCTCGTCAACGATAGCCTGCATAACGCGAGCGAACGCAGCGATGGGAGCCTGGAACGCACCGAGTACGTTTGCGAGAAGGACATCTCTGGTGGGCAGCTTTGAAAGAGATACGATTGTATCCATATCAATTACCGCTCCGTCAAGATAACCTGTCTTGACCTTGAAGTTGTCGTGGTCCTTAGCGTAGTTGCAAAGGATTCTCGCCGCGGCAGCATATTCGCTGTCGCTTGTAGCAATCGCTGTTGTACCCTCAAGAACGGGCTTGATGTCCTCAAGACCTGCCTCGTCACAAGCGCGCGAAAGAAGTGTGTTCTTTACTACGGAGTACTTAACGTTGTTTTCACGAAGCTCTTTTCTGAGCTTTGTGTCGTCCTCGGTGTTGATACCCTCGTAGCTTACAACGATACCTGTAACAGAGTTTTTGAGTCTTTCGGAAAGTTCAGCAACAATCGCCTTTTTTTGCTCTAAAACACTTTGACTTGGCAAAAATTTCACCTCCGATAATTTTTATCGCAGTTCATAAAAAACGCCGCCCGAGTGTTCCTCGGACGGCAGCAAAATACAATCGTAAAATAATTGCATCTTCCTCGGCGGGCAGGGCAAGCCTTTACGCAAAGCACCCGCTGTCTTTAGAACAGCTTATTATTTTATTGCGCCGGCTGGCGCATTAAAACCTTATAAAATTGCGAATTAAGCGCCGAACTTGGCGGGGTTAACTCTAACGCTCGGTCCCATTGTCGAAGTAACGGCAACTGAGCGGATATACTGACCTTTAGCTGCGGCAGGCTTAGCCTTAACGATAGCGTCCATAAGGGTGTCAAGGTTTTCGGTCAGCTTATCAGCGCCGAAGCTTACCTTGCCGATGGGGCAGTGAATGATGTTTGTTTTGTCAAGACGGTACTCAATCTTACCTGCCTTAGCCTCTTTAACAGCCTTGGCGATATCGGGAGTTACGGTGCCTGCCTTGGGGTTAGGCATAAGACCGCGGGGACCGAGGATTCTACCGAGACGGCCGACAAGTCCCATGCAGTCGGGAGTTGTGATAAGCACGTCAAAATCCATCCAGTTCTCCTGCTGAATCTTCTGAGTCATATCCTCAGCGCCGACGTAGTCAGCGCCTGCTTCCTTGGCAAGCTCCTCGTTAGCGCCCTTGCAGATTGCGAGAACTCTTACGTTCTTACCTGTACCGTTGGGGAGAACAACCGCGCCCCTGACCTGCTGGTCAGCGTGACGGCTGTCTACGCCGAGCTTTACGTGAAGCTCAACAGTTTCGTCAAACTTGGCTGTGGCAGTTTTGATTACGGTATCCAAAGCCTCGTTTGTGTCATATAATTTAGTTTTGTCAACGAGCTTAGCAGCGTCAACATATTTCTTACCGTGTTTCATCAGTTTTCCTCCATTGTTAGGTGGTCAAACGGAAATTTCCTCCCACCCGGATTAATTAGTCAACTACTGTAATACCCATGCTTCTTGCCGTACCTGCAATCATACTGATTGCGGCGTCAAGCGAGCCGGCGTTTAGGTCGGGCATTTTCTGCTCGGCAATCTTTGTGAGCTGCTCTTTTGTGATTTTGGCAACCTTTGTCTTGTTAGGTACGCCCGAACCGCTGTCAATACCGCAAGCCTTTTTAAGAAGCACCGCGGCAGGCGGAGTCTTTGTGATAAATGTAAACGAACGGTCGGCATACACTGTGATAACAACAGGGATGATAAGACCGATGTCGTTCTTTGTACGCTCATTAAAATCCTTTGTGAACGCAACAATGTTTACGCCGTGCTGACCGAGTGCCGGTCCAACAGGCGGTGCCGGAGTAGCTTTTCCGGCAGGAATTTGCAGCTTAATTAAGCCTACAACCTTTTGAGCCATTGTGTTTAACCTCCAAAATTCGTGGCGCCACTGTGTAGGGTTCCTCCCACAGGGAATATAGATTCCCAATAAAAAAGCCGATTGGCGTTTTTACCGTATAAATTAGTCTTCCAACGCTTCCGCCTGGCTAAGTTCAAGCTCGACGGGAGTTTCGCGTCCGAACATAGAAACAACTACGCGGACATAGTTTTTGTCGGTATCAAGCTCCTCTACAACACCGACGAAGTCCTCAAGCGGACCGTCAATAATTCTTACCGAATCACCGACGGAATAAGAAACCTTGACAACTTTTTGCTCAACGCCCATTCTGTAAACCTCGGCGTCCGTGAGCGGAACGGGTTTTGATCCCGGTCCGACAAAGCCCGTGCAGCCGCGGATATTGCGGACAACATACCAGGTTTCATCGGTATAGACCATCTTTACAAAAACGTAGCCGGGATAGATTTTGTGCTCGACCTCTTTGGTTTTTTCGCCGACTGTTTCGGTAACAACCTCGGTGGGAACCTTTACGTCGATAATCATATCCTGAAGATTGCGGTTTTCCGCCGTTGTAACCAGGTCGGTCGCAACCTTGTTTTCGTAACCCGAATAGGTATGAATAACATACCACTTGGCTTCATGTTCAGGCATTATAACTTTCTTCCTTTCGTAAGCTTAGTAATAACACGCTGATTACGCAGGGGATCCGGTACTCATAATCATACCAAGTAACGCGTACAGACCCGAGTCAAGGGCAAAAATGAACAAGCCCATAATAACAAGAACGACAAGTACAATGCCAAAATTCTTTGTTGTCTGCGAAGCTGTGGGCCAGGTAATCTTCTTAATCTCACCCTTACAGGCCGCGAGGTACTTTACAAGCCTTTTGAAAGCATTTGGCTTTTTCTTTTTGGCAGCCTTTTTGCTGTCTTTTTTGTCAGACTTACTATTAGCCATAATGTACCTCCTTATTTAGTTTCCTTGTGAAGAGTGTGTTTCTTACAGAATCGGCAGTACTTGTTCATTTCAAGTCTGTCGGGACTGTTCTTCTTGTTCTTCATTGTGTTGTAATTACGCTGTTTGCATTCTGTGCAGGCCAATGTGATTTTAACTCTCATAACGGCACCTCCCGGTTATTTCGGAATATTTTTAGCCTCCCTCAACAGGGCACAAAAATAAAGCCCCTTTTAGAGGTGATAACATTTTATCACAAGATTTGCCCAAAGTCAAGGGATTTCTTGTAAATTTCTCGCGAAAATTGAATTGCCGCCGGAAAACGGAAAAGCCCTTCCGGGCAAAGCTCCCGGAAAAGGCTTTTTAACTCTGAGCATAGCCATGCGCAAGCTCGCCTGACAGCGGCTGCGGCGAGGCGACTTCACCGCAGGGGCTTTAGCTCCCCGGGGTTATCGCAAACTATAATATAAAAAGATTTAGTTGTTCTGTTTGTTCTGCTCAATCAGGGTGCTGGCGATTGACTTTTTGGGCTTTTTGGGCTTTTCGGGCTTAACGGTCTTGCCCTTGAACTTCCTTGCCGCGTTCGCCGCCTTGGTCAAATCGTCGTTAAAGTACTCGCTCAGCTTTTTGTAATCATCGTCGTCAAGCGAATTGAGGATTACAACGGTGATGATTGAGCGCGTGTCATAGTCGCCGTTGCCGTACTGAACGTTAAATACGTTCGCGAGCTTCTCGGTTTCCTTACCCTTTGAGGTTTTGAGGTACTGAGCAACCCTGGGAGCGATGTGCTCCTTCGCGAAGGTCGCTCCGCGGAACGGGTAGTAGCAGTCCTCCTCCGCTTTAATCTCGTCCCTGAGCTCGGGGAAGTAAGCTACAAAACGCTTTGCCAAAAACTTAGGATCGGCGTTGCCGTCGTCTGACTTTTTCTTTTTCTGCTTAATCTGCTTTGCGCGCTTAATCGCGACGGTTCCCGACACGCCCTCGACAAAGTCGTTCGCAATGCTCTCGGCGTCCTTTTGGGTTGATACCAAATCGTCATACAGCCAGGTCGCGAGGGTTCTCCATTCGTTATCGGGACCTTCGTCCGTCATAGCGCAGGAGCGCAGAATCATCTGCTGCTTACTCTTTATGTAAACCACCGAATACGCGACGTTCTCGCTTGTAAAAAGAGATACAAGGTCTCCCTCGTCCTCGCTTGTCACCTTTTGCTTTGTATAGCCCTGCTTTTGGAGCTCTTCCTCTACTTTGTCTACAATTAATTCATACGCCTTTTTATATTCCAATTTAATCTTCCTTTCGGATTGAATTTCGAGTTTGCCATATTATTATACTATTAAAAATATAATATTGCAAGGGTTTGCATAAAAGTTGAAAGGAGCCAAATTATTTCCTGCCCGAAACTTTCAACTTTTAATATCCCCTATTCCTTAAACATAATACTTGCAACAAAACAGATATTGTGGTATTATTTAATCTGTATAAAAATGTAAAAGAGGTTTTGTTATGTCATCGCGCGACGCTATCGGTATTTTTGATTCGGGGCTCGGCGGACTGAGCGCCGTAAAGGAATTTATGCGCGTGCTCCCGGGCGAACGTATAATTTATTTCGGCGATACCGGCAGGGTGCCCTACGGCACGCGCAGCCGCGACACTATCAGGAAATACGCTTTTCAGGACGCGGACTTTCTGCTGAAAAACAACGTAAAAATGGTTGTCGCCGCCTGCGGAACAGTCAGCTCCGTTGCCGGAAGCGAGCTTGAAGAAAAGCTTGCGGTTCCGTACACCGGTGTTGTCAACCCCACCGTCTACACCGCCGTTCGCAAAACCAAAAACGGAAAAATCGGCGTAATCGGCACCTCGGCAACCGTCAACAGCCACAGCTACAAAAAGAGGATTCACAAGCTCAACCCCGGGCTTGAGGTCTTTGAGCAGGCGTGTCCGCTGTTTGTTCCGCTGGTTGAAAACGGCGTTATTCACCGCGACGACCAGATTACGCGTCTTGTTGTGCAAAGGTATCTCAGCGAGCTGAAGGAGCAGGGCGTTGACGCGCTGATTTTGGGCTGTACTCACTTTCCGCTGCTGCACGGCGCGATTTCGGACTTTATGGGCGAGGAAGTCGAGCTTATCGACTCCGGATGCGAAACGGCTCTTTACGCCGCTAAGGTGCTTAAAGAGCAAAACCTGCTCAACGACGACCAAAGCGTAAAAACGCCGGAATTTTACGTCAGCGACACGCCCGAGGGCTTCAAAAACGTCGCGGAGCTATTTTTAGGCAGAGATATGGAGCACACCGTAACTCAAATTGATATTGAGCAGTATTGAGGAGCTTATGGATAACAAGGAAAAATATATGATTTCGATTATCGGCGAACAGTGCCTTGACGGTGAAACCGATAAAATCGAGGTTTTGACCTCGGGAAAATTTATGCGCAAGCGCGACCACTTTTATATCGGCTACAAGGAATACAGCGAGGAAAACCCCGCCGAATATTACGACAACCTGATAAAGGTCGAGCCTAATATGGTGACAATCAACCGCAAGGGGCAAATTCAAACCCGCCTTATGCTCGAAAAGGGCAGGCGGCACCAGTGCATTTACCAGACTATCGCGGGTGACTTTTCAATCGGCGTGTTTACAAAAACGCTGAACAACAACCTGACCGACAATGGCGGTTCGCTCGAGGTGAGCTACACGCTCGACTTCGACACCAACCTTGTCAGCGAAAACAGATTCTACATCGAGGTAACGGAAAAACAAATTAGCGAGGGATAAAATGGACACATACACAAGCGCTGTTTTACAGCTTAAAAACGCGGTTACTGACGCCGTTAACAGGGCGATTGAAAACGGAGAGCTGCCCAAGGCGGAAATTCCCGAATTTATCATCGAAACTCCCGCCGACTCAACCCACGGCGACTTTGCGACAAACGCCGCCATGGCAGGAGCAAAGGCGTTCAGAATGCCGCCGTTCAAAATTGCTCAGGCAATTACCTCTTGCCTTGAGCTTGAGGGCACGATGTTCGAGAGATTTGAAATCGCGGGACCGGGCTTTATCAACTTCTTCCTGGGCGCGGACTACTACGCCGGGGTAATTTCCGAGATTCTGCGCGACCCCGAGGGCTACGGCTCGTCAGACTTCGGCAAGGGCGAAAGGGTAATGGTTGAGTTTGTATCGGCAAACCCCACAGGTCCTATGCACATGGGCAACGCGCGCGGCGGAGCACTGGGCGACTGCCTTGCCGCTGTTCTCAGCAAAGCGGGCTACCGCGCTTACCGCGAATTTTACGTTAACGACGCGGGCAATCAGATTGAAAAATTCGGCTGCTCGCTCGAGGCGCGCTACCTGCAAATCTTCAAGGGCGACGAAATCAGCTTCCCCGAGGACGGCTATCAGGGAGCTGACATCACCGAGCTCGCGCGTGAATACGCCGACCTTAACGGCGACGCGCTTGTAAACGCAAGCTCCGGCGAACGCCGGAAGGCGCTTGTTGACTACGCTCTGCCCAAGAACATCAAAAAGATGCAGGAGGATATGGCGGCGTATAAAATTCAGTATGATAACTGGTTTTTTGAGAGCGAGCTGCACAAAAACGGCGAGGTCAAAAAAGTCGTTGACCTTCTCACCCAAAAGGGGCTCACCTACGAAAAGGACGGAGCCGTTTGGTACAAAAACAAAGAGGTTCTCACCAAAAAGCTTCTTGCCGAGGGCAAAACCCAAAAATATATTGACAACCTTGAACTAAAGGACGACGTGCTGATTCGCCAAAACGGAAATCCGACATACTTCGCGGCGGACATCGCCTATCATAAAAACAAATTTGACCGCGGCTTTGAAACCCTGATTGACGTTTGGGGCGCCGACCACCACGGTCACGTTATGAGGATGAAGGGCGCTATGGACGCTATCGGCTATGACGGAGACAAGCTCAACGTCGTGCTTATGCAGCTTGTAAAGCTTGTCCGCGGCGGCGAGCTTGTGAAGATGAGCAAGCGCACCGGAAAGGCGATTCAGCTTCACGATTTGCTCGAGGAGGTTCCCGTTGACAGCGCGCGCTTCCTTTTTAACACGAGAGAGGCAAACACCCAAATGGACTTTGACCTTGACCTCGCGGTAAGTCAGGACAACCAGAACCCGGTTTATTACGTTCAGTACGCTCACGCGAGGATTTGCAGCATATTCAAGGCGCTCGAAAGCGAAGGAATCACTCCGCGGGAATGTACAAAGGAGGAGCTCAGCCTGCTGATCGCTCCCGAGGAGCGCGAGCTTATCAGCCACCTCGCGGTTTACTCAAACGAGATTATCAGCTCCGCGAAGGACTGCGACCCCACCAAGATTACCCGCTACGTAACCCAGCTCGCGACGCTGTTCCACAAATTCTACAACGCCTGCCGTGTAAAGGGCGAGGACGAGCCGCTTATGCAGGCAAGGCTCTCGCTTTGCGCCTGCGTGCGCTCGGTAATCAAAAACGTGCTGACAATGTTCAACATCAACTGCCCTGACTCCATGTAGTCGCGGCGGCGACACCGCAATTCGGGCAGACAAAGCGGTATGTTTGGCTTCATCGGTTGCCCGGTACACACAACGCGCGTTAGGCAACGTCTTTTATTTAACGCGGCGGCGACTCCGCAATTCGGGCAGACAGCGGCAGACAGCTCGGTATGTTTGGCTTCTTCGGTTGCCCGGTATACACAACGCGCGTTAGGCAACGTCTTTTATTTGGTAAAAACAACATAGATACTTCATCGGCGGCCCTTGCGGTCGCCGTATTATTTTGCAAACCTAATACTATTATAAAATAAAATTCTTTAACATCTATTATGTTATACTAATACCTAATAAAAAGTAGACAATCTTTGCGGTCTATTTTCCGCAATACTGCGTTGTCGTCCTTGCAAGGCGTGCAAAAAATGACAGCCGCGAGGGCTGTCACCGGTTTTTTACTAAGTAAATTTTGATAAGCTTTGATTTTGAATATTTTACAGCCTGCCGCAAACAATAACAACGGTGATAAAATATGAGTAAAAAATCAAAGGCAAACAAAAACTATCCGCTGGAG
>CAJOLF010000023.1 GCA_905235295.1 uncultured Ruminococcus sp.
TTATACTATGAAAGCACTGACCGGGCAACCCTTTTCGGGCTACCCGGTCTTTTACTTTTTCTTAGGGCTTAGTGCGACAGCCCCCTACTATTCTCTACAATAAATTACGCAAAAACTCCCCCGAACCTACGCCGGAGGAGTGTGCTTTGATATTTATTTTTTCTTGAATTCAGTGATTTTACCAACCACGAACTTTTGAATTTCCGCCGCGTCGAGCACGTCGACATTGCCGTCGTTGTTCACGTCGGCAGCAGAGAACTGTTCAGAAGTCAAATTTCCTTTTCCGGATGCGTATTTTTGAACGATTGTTGCGTCAAGTATATCTATAGAACCGTCACCGTTAAGGTTACCGATGACCGTTGAATCGGAAGGCTTTTTTCCTAAACTGACAAAATTATATTTATGGTAATCGGCGTATCTCTCAGCCTCGGTATCGTCATAACCGAATATAGCAAAATCGTCGCTGCAATAATCAAACGCACGAAAGCCAATATTCGTCACGCTGGCGGGGATTGTAATTCTCGTCAAGTTTTTGCAGTTTTCAAATGCACAACCGCCTATATTAATCACACTATCGGGTATATCTATTCTTGTAAATCCAGTGCATTGAGAAAACGCAGAATAGCCTATGCTTGTCACGCTGTTCGGGATAGAAACGTTTTTCAAACTTACGCAAGCGAAAAAAGCTTCCTCGCCAATACTCGTCACGCTGTCGGGAATATTTATGCTTTTTAATTCGTAACAGCTGCTAAATGCTCCTGATCCAATACGCTTAACACCTTTGCCTATTGTAACATCTGTTAAGCCGGTGCAGGCCAAAAACGCACGTTCTCCTATACTCATCACACTGTCTGGGATATCTATGCTTGTCAAGCCGGTACAATTGTAAAACGCAAATCTGCCAATGTTCGTTACACTGTCTGGGATATCTATGCTTATCAAGCCGGTACAATTGTAAAACGCATAACTGCCAATGTTCGTTACACTGTCGGGAATAGTAAGGCTTGTCAAATTAGTGCAGCCCTCAAACGCGCGATTAGCAATTCCCTTTGTACCGTCTTTAATTTCAATCGATGTATCAGAAGGCATGGAGCCTTTGTATTTATAAGCAACCTTTCCTGCGTAAACCAAACCATCAGGCTGATTATCATACCATGCAGTGTTTTCAAATGCATTCTCCTGAATACTCGTCACACTGTCGGGGATATCTATACTTGTCAAGTTATTGCAGAAACCAAACGCACGATAGCCGATACTCGTCACACCGTAGTTTATAGTAACACTTGTCAAGCCGGTACAATTGAAAAACGCATAATCACCGATACTTTTCACGCTACCGGGAATTGTAACGCTTTTCAAGCTTTTACAATTTCTAAACACATTCGCATTAATGTATGTTACACCGTCAGGGATGATAAGATCAGTAACGAGTATATATTTATTTTGCTCGTTTAAAACATATAGATTATATGCATTGTCAAACGGAGGAGATATAGTTCTACCAAAATACAATGTACTTTCACACCAAGCCGCAAGATCTTTAACATATATCCCGGTCAAGTTGGTACATCCTGAAAATGCTGATGCAACTATATATCTAACATTTTTGCCAATTACAATGCTATTCAAAGCATTGCAACCTGAAAATACACAGGTGCCGATTTTATTCAAGCCGTTACCTAAAGTGGCGCTTTTCAAGTTTTTGCAAATTCCAAATGCATAATCGCCAATATTTGTTACGCTGTCAGGAATTTTAATGCTTGTCAATCCGCTATTTTCAAATGCCCCATACCCGATACTTGTCACTCCCTCGGGAATAACTATGCTTTTCAAGCGGGAGCATTTGTAAAAAGCACAGTCGCCGATATTTTTCACACTGTCGGGGATTATTACGCTTGTCAAACCGGTACATTCTGAAAACGAATAATTGCCGATACTTGTCACACTGTCGGGGATATTGACGCTTGTCAAACCGGTACAGTGGTCAAACGCATAATTGCCGATACTTGTCACACTGTCGGGGATTATTACGCTTGTCAAACCGGTACATCCTGAAAACGCATAATTGCCGATACAGGTCAGTTTATCGAATATATTAAAGCTATTAACGATTACGTTATTTATATAAAGATTATGTGCATTTGCGAGTGGATTTGCATATTCATTTTCAAAACTAATACTGTTCCATTCCGTAATATCATTAGCATATACAGCAACCAATTTACTGCAGTTTTCAAACGCGTCATAACCGATACTTGTCACGCTGCCTGGTATTGTGACGCTTGTCAAGCCGGAGCTTTTAAACGCGTAAGAACCGATACTTGTCACGCTGCCGGGTATTGTGACGCTTGTCAAATTAGTGCAGCCCTCAAACGCGCGATTAGCAATTCCCTTTGTACCGTCTTTAATTTCAATCGAGGTATCAGCAGGCATTGTTCCTTTATATTTATAAGCAACCTTTCCCACATAAACCAAGCCATCAGGCTGATTATTAAACCATGCAGTATTTTCAAATGAAAGCGCACCAACATACGATACGTCGTTACCTGTAGTAACATTTGTCAAGCCGGTACAATCGCAAAACGCATAATTGTCAATGTTCATCACGCTGTCGGGAATAGTAACGCTTGTCAAATTAGTGCAGCCCTCAAACGCGCGATCAGCAATTCCTTTTGTACCGTCTTTAATTTCAATCGATGTATCAGAAGGCATGGATCCTTTGTATTTATAAGCAACCTTTCCTGCGTAAACCAAACCATCAGGCTGATTATCATACCATGCAGTGTTTTTAAATGCAGTCACACCAATACTCGTCACGCTGTCTGATATATAAATATTTGATAAATTGGTACAGTCACAAAACGCATAATATTTAATACTCGTAACGCTATCTGGAATAGAAACACCTGTCAAGCTTTTGCAACCCAAAAAAGCATAAATACCAATACTCGTTACACCATCGGGGATAGTCAGATTAGTTACAAGTTTATTGTTTGAATAGAGATTCCCACCATTTAAAAACGGATTGGAACTAGGGCCAGAAAAACTAACACTGCACCATGCCGCAATATCATTAATATTTACTTCAGCTGAACTACCGCAGCCTTCAAAAGCATTTGATTCGATCCTCGTCAAGCTGCCTGGGATATCTATTCTTTTCAAATCAATGCAGCCTCGAAACGCGTCTTCGCCAATAGTCGTCACATTGTCAGGAATAGTAACGCTTTTCAAATTAAAGCAGCTAGAAAACGCGTAATTGCCAATAGTCGTCACACTGCCGGGGATTTCAACACTCGTCAAATCTACCCCTCGAAATGCACTATTACCAATATTCGTTACACCGTTTTCGATTATGACTTTTTCTATATCTAAACCCCACGGCGCGGTTGTTTCATTATAGCCTGTTCCGTAATAATCAGCCATCTCTCCGCTGCCGCTGATTGTCAGCGTACCGTCCGCACTAAGCGACCAATTGCAATCGCCTGTAGTACCGCTTTTTTCGCCGACAGTTTTCTCATCCGCCGCGGAAACCGCAAATGGTGCGGAGCAAATTACAGTTGATATTAATATTGCTAAAAACAAAATGCTGATTAGTTTTTTCATAGTCTGCCTCCACAATCGTTTTATATTACATAATAATATTACCATATTAACAAACTAATTACAATCCAAAAATTTACTGTCTATTTTGTTTGTTTTGCACAATACGGTTATATTCATACGTCACGTCTTCAACCTCTCCGTAAGCGGTGGAGTATATTTTATTAAACTCTAAACTCTAAACTCCATTTAAAAGACAGACAGCCTGTCTTTTATGACAGACTGCCTGCGGAGATTATTTATGAAAAAATTAGGAAATATCAAAGTTATCTTCTGCCCATAGGACCGCCCATTTGACCGCCGTCCATTTGACCGCCGGGCTGGCCGCCCATTCCGCCGCCCATGGTATTGCCGCCGTTTGAGTAATTTTCGGAGTCAAGCGATACCTCGGTGACTGTGCTGCCGCCGCTTGCGGTGGAATCGGAAGCGTAGCCGTGACTGTCGGCTCCCTCAACGGTACAGCCGCAGACGATTGAGTAGGTCTCCCCTGTTTTAAGCGCGGGAGTTGAAACAACTACGTTTGAATACTGCTTTTCGGGTGTGAGCGAGGCGATTACTTTTCCGCTGCTGTCGGTTACAGCGCAGGTTGTGCCGCCGTTTTGAGAAGTGATGTCGGTCTGCATTGTGCACTGACCGTTTCCTGTGATGCTCTCCGCCATTCCCGTGCTGCCGATTGCCAAAAGTACGCCGCCTGTGATTGTTGCGCCGTTGTCGTAATCAAGTGCGCCGTTGCCGCCGTTCGCGGGTCCGCTGACAAGGATTGTGCCGCCCGTAACCTCGAGCGAGCCGTTGGAGTCAAGTCCGTCGCCGTCGGCGTTTACGTAGATATATCCGCCGTTAAAGGTGAGCTTTTTGCTCGCGTCGCCGCTGAAATTATCGCGGCTGTCGGTATTATCGCCGCCTGCGGCGTTGAAGCCGTCGTTGCTTGCCTGAATACTGATTGTACCGTCGTTAACGGTGATTTCGCCCGCTTCAAGTCCCTCGTAGCTTTGGGTGATGTTAATTTCTCCGCCGTTTACGGTGAGCGCCGAGTCGGCGTGGATTCCGTCGTCGCCTGTGGCGATTTCAAGGGTTCCGCCGTTAATTTCAGCGGAATTGCTTGTGTGAATCGCGTCGTCGCTTGAGTTAAGCTTGAACGTACCGCCGTTAATTTTTACGTTGGACGCGGACTTGAACGCCTTGGCGCTTTCAGAATCCGAAGAATCCGACGAGGACGAGAACATATCCATTTTGAAATTCTTTTCTGTGTGAGTTTTGCCGCTTGAGCTTCCGCCGCCTGTGGTAATCGTGAAGCTTCCTCCGTCAACCCTGAGCAGCGAAGCCGCCTGAACGGCGTCGTTTGCCGCTGTGATATTGAGCGTGCCGCTCGCGATATATACAAAGCCGCGTGTGTCGGTTTCGTCAACGTTTGTTGAGCGGATTCCGTCGCTGCCCGCGCTGACGGTCAGCTCGGCTTCCTTGACCTTCAGGCTGTCCTTGCCGTCTATCGCAGTTGAAGCAGCTGTTACGCTGATTGTTCCGCTCGCGATTACAAGGTCGTCCTTGCTGACAATTCCGTGCTTGTAGTTTCCGTTAACGGTGAGCTTTCCGCTGCCGTTGATTGAAAGGTCATCCTTGCTGAAAATTGCCGCGTCAACGTTTGTATCGCCGATTGTTTCGGTATAGGTTTTGCCGTCGGAAATTGTGTTTTCACTGCCGTTAGCAAGGGTGATGAACACCTTGTCGGCGTTTTTGATAACAAGCGGAGAACCGCTTGAGGTTAAGTTAAGATTGCTGAGGACAAGTTGGATTTTGGCGCTGCTGTCCGCGTCAACAACCACCTTGCCGTCTGAGCAGGCGCCCGAGAGAATGTAGGTTCCCTCCTCCTTAATCGTCGCCTGAGCACCGCTGATTTCTACCGATGACGATTCGCTTTCGGCTGAATTTGAGGTAAAGCTCACCTTAACCGCCGAGCCTTCGTCATAGGAAGAATCGCTGTCTCTGTCGGTAAAGCTTAAATCATAATTGCCGTCAGTGACGTTTGAGGTATCTGTATTTTCGGCGCTGTCAGACTGCGCGGCTGACGTTGAAGCGCTGTTCTGATTACCTGCTGAGCAGGCTGTAAATGACGCTATAAGTAAAGCGCCGAGTATTGCGCAAAATAATCTTTTCATAATCATACTCCTTAATTTTTTCAAAATAATCTTAAATAATCTTCAATAATAATTCTTATTTAGAATTATTTTACAGCGTTGCCTCGTTAACCGCGGGAATCATTATAGCGATTTCAAGGTTTCCGTTGCGGCATCTAAGCTCGTCAATAAAGCTTTGAATATCATCCTCGCTCTTTAGCTCTACATTATAGTTGAGCTTGTAAAGGCTTCCCATATTCGAGGTCTTTACGTTGAGCAGCTTGCTGGACTTTGTGTATTTGTCAAACAAATCGTCAAAGGAGTGCGCGTAGTTGAGATCCTCGGGAACGGTGATTCTGAGCTCGCGGACAAGGTCGTCCCTTTCTTTGAACCTGACGAATGAGGCAATAATCATCGCGATACAGAAAATTACTACGAATACCGCCGCGAGTCCGAGATACCCCATCGCTGTGGCAAGACCCGTCGCCATTGCGAGAAAGATGCTGACAATTTCCTTTGCCGAACCCGCTACGCTTCTGAAACGAACCAGCGAGAACGCGCCCATTACCGCGACGCCTGTTCCTATGCTTCCGTTAACAAGCATTATTATTGTTTGAACGATAGCCGGAAGCATAAATACTGCGAGCAGGAAGCTTTTGCTTTGTTTTGACCTAAAGCTCGACGTAAAGGCTATCAGAACGCCGAGCGCCAGCGAAACCGCTGTGCATATTAAATAATCCTGAATTGTAAAGGTTTCTGAATAAATCGGTGTAAAAAAATTGTTAAGCACAGTATTGTCCTCCGTTTTTCATAGAATTTCTCTCGCTGACCGTTGCGTAGGCTGTTCCGTATTTTGAGAACGAGCCCGGGAAAATTTTAAGTTCGTTAAGCGCGTTTGTCAGCCAAAGCGGCATTGCGTTAAGAGCTTTGATTTCCATTATGCACAGCTCGGGAGACAGGATTCTTTCTCCGTAGCTTCCCTTTGCGAGATCAAGGTTATCGGTTCTGAATCGCACGTTTTTATCGAATGTGATTCTAAGGTTAAAATCATTTTTGCTGTAAAAAGCCGTGCGGTCGTAAGCTATGAACATCTTTGGCTTTAAGCCGTTGTAAAAGTGCATTGCCCAGTCGATTTCTCTCATAATCTGCGAATCGTCGGGCAGGTTGCCGTTGTTTACGTAATCCATAGCGGTTGTGTAATCAAGCGTTCTGCGCCTTTTATACACAACGCCCTTATACTTTTTCTTGAGCTCGAGGAACACGTTGCTGTCCTTTTTGGGAGTGGAGTAGCTTCTGAGTCTGAGCTTCTCTTTATATATCGGTTTGTCGATTGAGCTTCTGATCAATCTGTAGTCATCCGTATCAAAATAGAGGCTGCAAACCGTGCTCTCTCCGTACTCATCAGCCTTGATGTGTTCGCTGATTATTTTTAGCAGCTCCCTGCGCTGCTTTAATGTGATGATATACTTCTTTTCGGTTCTCTCAAAAATTGTCTGGATTCCCATTTTGAAGCCTCCCTTTCATTCGCTGATTTTATCTTAAAGGTCAAAGCTTAAAAAACACTTAAAAGATTTAAGATTTTCAAATTTTTTACTGTATAGTAAATTCCTGCATTTTAATCCCGCCGTTACAGAAACGTTGCCGCGCGTTCAAATTTTCCAAAGGCGTGCAAGAGTGCCCACCGGCACTTTTTTATTTTTCGTGTTTTTGTCCGCTTTTTTCTTTGTTGCGCTTATTGTAATTTGTCAAGCTTAAAAAAGGCTTAAAAATTTTAAGAATTTTAAAATTTTTAATAATTATTTTGTTTTAGGATTTTTTAAGGCTTGTTATGTACTATTATTAATGTTAAAATAAGCATAAGGCAACTGCCCTTTTCGGATTTTTTCGAAAGCAAAGAAAGCGAGGATAATTATGAATATTCTTATTGTTGAGGACGAAAAAAGGCTTGCGAACGCGCTCAAACAAATTCTTGTTGAACAAAAATATATGGCTGACGTCGTATATGACGGCAACGACGGTCTTGAATACGGACTGAGCGGAATTTATGACCTTATAATTTTAGATATTATGATTCCTTACAAGGACGGCTTTCAGGTGGCTTATGAGCTGAGGAAAAACAAAATTGACACTCCGATTCTTATGCTCACGGCAAAGGACGCGATAAGCGACAAGGTGACCGGGCTTGAGCACGGCGCCGACGATTATATGACAAAGCCGTTTGCTCCCGAGGAGCTTTTGGCAAGGGTTAAGGCGCTGACGCGCAGACGCGGAGAGGTGATTTTGGAGGAAACCGACTTTGGCGATTTTAACTTTAACGCCTCTACCAGCACGCTTACAAAGGGTTCAAAATCGGTTCACCTTAACTTTAAGGAGGCTGAAATTTTGAAGCTTTTAATCGCGAACCGCGACATCATTATATCTAAGGACGATATTATTACAAAGGTTTGGGGATATGATTCGGACGCGGGCTCAAACAATGTTGAAGCCTACATCTCGTTTTTAAGGCGCAAGCTGAATTTTGTTAATTCTTCTACAGAAATAAAAGCAGTCAAAAAAATGGGTTACAGATTGGAGAACAAGCAATGATTAAAAAGCTTAGACGGCGGATTATTCTTATCAATATGCTGCTGGTTGGGATTGTTATTCTTATGATTGTGACCGTTGTTTGTGTCAATAGCTACTCAAACTCGGTTCACGAGCTTGAACGCGGACTGAGCCAGGTTATTGACCGCGAAAGCAAGGACGACGGAGGCGCTCCCTTTGAGCAAAACGCGCCTGTGCAAATCAAGAGCACAACGGACAACCCCGACCGCAAGCTGATTGACAAACGCGGCGATATGGATTTTGACAGACCCGCGCAGCTCAGCGCGTACATTGTTGTTACCACGGACAATGACGGTAACATCACCGACACCGAGGAAAGCAACATCACAATGGACGAAGCCGACCTTGAAGCCTGCGTTGATTATGTTATTAAAGAGAAAAGGCTTTCGGGAGAAATCAGCGAGTACGGTCTGATGTATGTAATGCGCGATGAAATGAACGGCTGCAAAATCTCCTTTGCCGACAGCAGCGGAATTTACTCGAGCTTTAGGAACACGCTGATACTTAACATTATACTTTTTATTTGCAGTATGGGTATAATCTTTATCATCAGCCTGATACTCTCGGGCTTCGCGGTTAAGCCTGTTAAGCAGGCATGGGAAAAGCAAAAGCAGTTTGTTGCCGACGCTTCGCACGAGCTGAAAACTCCGCTGACGGTGATTTTGGCTAACAACAACATTATGATGTCGCACACCGACTCCACCGTTAAGGATGAAAAGCAGTGGCTTGACAGCACCGAGGAAGAAGCCCAGCACATGAAAAAGCTGATTGACCAAATGCTGTTTTTGGCAAAGTCGGACGCGGGAGAAAACAGCCCGGAGCTTTCCGACGTTAATTTCAGCGAGATTGTCGAGGGCACATCTCTTAATTTTGAGCCTGTCGCCTTTGAAAAGGGAGTATTGATTGACTCGCAGATTGACAGCGATATTATTCTTCACGGCAATGCCGTTCAGCTTAATCAGCTCGCTCACATACTGATTGACAACGCGGTAAAGTATTCGCGTGACGACAGCACGGTGAAAATCAAGCTCGCCAAAAGCGGCGACAGCGTTGAATTTTCGGTCAACAACAAAGGCAATGTTATCTCAGCGGATGACTTGGAGCATATTTTTGACAGGTTCTACAGAGCGGAAAAATCACGCACAACAAAGGGCTACGGCTTAGGGCTTTCAATCGCTCAGAACATTGTGCAGAGTATGAACGGAAAATTAACCGTCAAAAGCAACGAACAGGATGGAACAACCTTTACCGCTGTATTCAGGACTTAGACAATTCATATAAACAATCACTGATGTTCCCCGCCTCTCAGGCGGCGTGCCATACCTGCTTTGCTCAAAGTTAATAATAAAGAATCGGGAGCGTACTTTTTATGTGTACGCTCCCTGTTTTTTAGATTATTTTATCTGCTTTATCTTTATTTGAAGGGTTTTGCGTCGGGATTGAGGTCGGGGTCTACATCATAGAATGAGAGATAGTCACCCTTGTTCTCAACGCCGTTGTCGTTGATTACAACCCACATCTCGTTATAGCCAAAGCCCTCGTAGTCGATTGTCTGGTTCTTACCCGAGCTGTTCTCGGAAACGATAACATTGTAGGTACCTGTTCCCTGATATGTGAAGTTATAATCATACCAGCCGTCGCCGTCCTCGTCGGTAGCGGGCTTTCCTGCCCATGTACCGCCTGTGAAGTTGATGTTCGGGAGGTGGTTGCCCTCAAGGTCGGAAGCCCAAATCCAGAGGTAGGGATCCCAGGTTAGGTCGCCGCTGTGCTTGAAGTGAAGCTTAACGTCGAGGTTACCCGCTACGTAGTAGTAATTTACCTCGAGCTTCTGTCCGTAGGGAACTCTGCCCGCTGTTACCTCGGGAAGACGGTTTTCGTCAAGCTGGTAGCCCATTACAACATACGGCTTTGAGGTGAAGCTCTCGCCTACCCTCGCATTGATATTGATTGCGGAATCCTTGAACTGATTAGTGCTGCCCTTTTCGTCGGTGTAGAAATATTTGATTTCTACGCTGCCTGTGGCAACGTTAATCTCAGCAACCTGCTTCTGCTCCATTGTGGCGTCGTTGACGTCCGTTAAGCCGTCGCAGGTAAAGTCCAAATCTTTATCGGTGGCGTAGTTTACGATTCCCGCGAGCATCTGCTGATAAAGAGTAACGTCGGAAATTGTGATCTTTCCGTCGTTGTTAATGTCGCCGTTTTCTTTGAGAACCTCGGGAACATAGTCGGTGTAGACAAAGGTTACTTCCTTTGTTCCCTCTGTAAATGTGCCTGTGGCATCGCCGATAACGTCCTTGTACTCATACTTAACGTCGATTCCCGATGAAGGAGCAAACTGATAGCCTGTGCCGATTTCACCCTGAACGGTGATTGAAGGAGCAAGCTCAACGCCCAGTTCGCTCTCGTACTTGTAGTTTACAACAACCTTGCCTGTGTTGGACTCAATCGGGTTAGCGTCAAAGCTTTCCTTGTCAACAGCTACGATTGCAGAGGTTGCAGGGAGCCTGAAGCTTGAACCGTTTACCTCGCCGAGAGAATCAACTCCCGCCGCCTGATCGTCAGCGATGATTACCCAGTCCGAAACCGTTTTGTCGCCGAGCGTAATGGTTGTGGGAACAGACTTGGCGTTATACATAACAGCCATTTTGCTCCACTCGCCGGGCTGATCGTTTGTTACAACAAAGGATACGGTGTCGGAGTTATTGTCAAAGTTTTTGCCGAAGAAGTTGAACGCGTCCTCGTAGGACTTATCCATTGCCGTAAGAGGAGTAAACGCTCTCTTAATCTTCATCATTCCGCTGTAATAGCTTACCAAATCAGCGTAGTCAACAATATTGTTCCAGCTGATTTTGTTGATTTCCGCGGAGGAAGCGTAGCTGTTGGTATCTCCGTACTTTGTACGCGCCATCTCGTCGCCCGCAAGGAAGAAGGTAATGCCCTGAGAGGTATTGAGGATAGCGGAAGCAAGCTTGGACATTTTTACGCTGTCGGCATTGCGAACGCCCCAGGGCTTGCCTGTTGAAGCGGAAATTTGGTCGTAAAGCGTCGCGTTATCGTGACACGCCGCGTAGGTTACTGTCTGGGAAGGAGCCTGCGAGGTCCAGCCCTCTGCCTTCGGGGTTTTTACGGTGTTCGCGCGGATGCCGAAGTGAATTGCGGGACCGTAGGTGGGATTGTTGGCGATAAAGCCTTTTTCGTTGATGTCAAAAACAGAACCCTTGATACCGTTGCGAACCTGGTCGTTAAAGAAGGCGACTCTGGTGTTTACGGAAGCGGCGTTTGCCTGTGTAGCCGCAACAAACTTCGCGCCTGTGTAGGTGTTTGTATCGTGGTATGAGGTTCCGCCTGTCCAGCCTTCGCCCCAGGTTGTAAGCTTGGGATCTATTTCGTCGAGCTCGTCGCGGATTTGATTCATACACTCAACGTCCATAAGTCCCATAAGGTCAAAACGGAAGCCGTCGATGTGGTACTCGTTAACCCAGTACTTTACGGAGTCAACGATGTACTGCCTTGCCATTGAAAACTCAGTGGCAACCTCGTTGCCGCAGCCCGAGCCGTCGGAGAACGCGCCTGTTGTTCTCATTCTGTGGTAGTAATAAGGTACTGTCGCCTGGAAGCAGGAATCCTCTGCGCTGCAGGAATAAGTGTGGTTGTAAACAACGTCCATTACAACCGAGATTCCAGCCTCGTGGAGAGCCTGAATCATAGATTTACATTCCCTGATTCTGACGTTGCCGTCATAGGGGTTGGAAGAATAAGAGCCCTCGGGAACGTTGTAGTTCTGAGGATCGTAGCCCCAGTTAAACTGTGAGTCGCTGCCAGCCTCGTTGATTGACTGGAAGTCATAGAACGGGTTGATTTGAACCGTGGTAACGCCCAGCTGCTTGAGGTAATCAATGCAGGTGGAAACGTTGCCCTCGTTGTTGAGGGTTGTGCCTGTTTCGGTGAACGCAAGGTACTTGCCGCGGTTGGCTTCGCTTACGCCCGAAGCGGTGTCCCAAGAGAAGTCCTTTACGTGAATTTCCCAAACCGAAGACTCTGTTGATTTGTCAAGCAGAATATGAGAATCTTTTTCCCAGCCCTCGGGGTCGGTGTCGGAAAGGTCGCAAACCATTGAACGTCTGCCGTTAACGCCTGTCGCTACTGAGTAAACGTCCTGGGTTTCGACAGTCTGTGAAGACGTAACGTTTCCGTTTTTGTCAATCAGGTTGGAAGTGATTGTGTATGTGTAGTAGGTGTTCTTGATGTCGCCTTGTACGGTCGCAGTCCAAACACCTGTCCAGTTGTCGCCTTCCATAAGCTTTTCCATAGCAATAGTGCCGAGATTTTCGGCGTTTGCCTCGGAATCCGAACCGGTTGCGTAGCGGTTCAGAACAACCTCTGTTGATTTTGGCGCCCAAACCTTGAAAACGGTTTGTTCGGGAGAGTAATTCGCGCCGAGGTCTCCGCCGTTGTATGTATAGTTTTTGTCAACGTTCTGATTGGCGACGTTGTAGTTGTTCGCGCCGACTTCTTCATCGGCGGAAGCGGCAAACGCCGTTACCAGGCTCGTTGACGCGAGCATACAAACAGCGAGAACAGAAGCGATGATTTTCTTTGTAGTTCTCATATAAATGTCCTCCTTATTTATTATATATTTATTCCGCTAAGCGGAAATAACTACCGTATTTTTTGAACCGGAAATCAGTCCTTTTCGACAATGTCCATTTTCGCCATCAGTATTTGCTTGCGGCGGTAACGCGAATAAAACAGAGAAACCACGCACAGCGCAAGGATAACTCCCGCGCCTATTCCCACTGCCGCAAGAGCGCCCGCGTATGGGTCGGGACGCGAGGTGTAGCGGAACAGCACGTTTATTTCTCCCTTTTTGAACTTGCCGTCAAAGTTATCGGGAAGCTCGATAAGGTTCATATCCTCGTACTCGTTTTGGGGAGCGGCGTACCTCTCTCCCTCCTTGCCCTCAAGGGTATTTGTCTCGAGAATTTTGCCCGTGTCCGCCATATAGACAATGTTGACCTTGCAGATTGACTTGTCGGTATCGTCGGTGATTCGGGTATATTTGTACTCAACGCTGACGTCTCCGCCAGGAGCAAGACCCGCGCCGTTTTGGGGAAGCCGGTCGAGCATAAGGGTGTAGCCCTCAATGTCGGGCAGCTTTGGGGTAAAGTACTGCTGTCCCTCGCGGTTGCTGATAACGTAGGAATCCGCAAGCTCGGAGCCGTTGATGTCGTCAACAAATTTTATTGTGATTTTTGAAAGCTTGCCCTTAAATTCCTCAACATAAACGTCGGCGCGCCTGATTTGCTTTGTGAACTCGCCGCTTGATTCACCCGAGGACGACTTGATGTCGTAACTGAGCGAGGAAGCGATGTCCGAAACATTGTAGGTATGACCGATTTCGCCGGAAACTACTTGGGTTTTGATTTTTTCCTTTGTTTTGTTGTCGTAATAATTTACAAACAGCAAGCCCTCATATTCCTCTATTGAGGAGCTGTCGTAGCTTTTTTTGTCAATCAAAATCGCCGCCGAATGGGCTTTTACGCTCACGTTGCCCGAAACCGTGCCGAGGTCGCGCAGACCTGCCGCTTCCTCGTTGGCGATTTGAACCCACTCGCCGTCAATGCCGACGTTTTGGTCGTCGGAGCCGCCGTTGAAGATAACGCACATAGTTTTCCATTTGCCCGACTCGGTGTTCTTCACCTTATAGGCGCAAACGCCCGATGGCAAATTATCAAGCGAATCAATGTTGTTCGCCGTCATTGCGGTGCAGTCGGTAAGAGCCGCGAAGTTCTCGCGGATTTTGAGAAGTCCCCTGTAATATTCAATCAAATCGCTGTAATTTTCAAGGCTATTCCAGTCGAGCATATTTTCCTCTCTTGATGAAGCGTAGGAATTTTCGTCGCCGTCCTTGCTGCGCGCAAATTCCTCGCCGCCGAGGAAGAACGGAATTCCCTGAGAGGTCATTACTATCGCCGCCGAAAGCTTGTTCATCGCGACTAAATCATCGTGTCTTACGCGGTATTCGCCGTTTTTGTAAACAGAGTCTACAAGCTTGTCATATAGCGAGAGGTTATCGTGGCAGGAAGCGTAATTCACGCACTGGGTAGGCGCCGCCGCCCAGCCCGAGCTTGAATCAGACTGTCCCAAAAAGCCTGTTTTGATGCTTGAGCGGTTCGAGCCGTTCTGAATAAAGCCTTCTCCGCCGCCGAAAACGCTGCCCTTGATTCCGTCGCGGATGCCGTCGTTAAACGCGCCGATTCGGGTGTTGAGCTGCTTTAGGTTGTTCTGGTTTGCCATTACCGTGTCGGGCGCGGCAAAGGTATCCATATTCCACGCCTCGCCGTACATCAGTATTTTTTCTCCGCTGCCGTCCTCATAGAGCTTGTCGAGCGCCTCGCGGATTGCGTTCATCGTTGTGACGTCGTGAAGTCCCATAAGGTCAAAGCGGAAGCCGTCGATGTGGTATTCCTTTGCCCAGTAGGTTACGGAATCTACCATATATTTTCTGAACATCAGGTGCTCGGAGGCGGTGTCGTTGCCGCAGCCCGAGCCGTTTGAAAAGCTGCCGTCGGGATTTACGCGGTAGTAGTAATTAGGAACGGTGTACTGGAACCATGAATCTGTTGAAAACGTGTGGTTGTACACAACGTCCATTACCACGCCTATGCCCGCGTTGTGGAGTGCCTGAATCATCTGCTTGCACTCCTTGATTCTTACGTTGCCGTCGTAGGGGTTCGTTGAGTACGAGCCCTCGGGACAGTTGTAGTTAACGGGATCGTAGCCCCAGTTGTACTGCGACATAATATCCTTGCTCTCGTCAATAGAGCCGAAGTCGTACATCGGCATAATCTGAACGTACTTTACGCCGAGCTTTTTGAGGTAATCAACGCAGGTTGGTGTTCCGCCCTGGATTCCGTTGATTGTTGTTCCGCTCTCGGTAAACGCGAGGAACTTTCCTCTGTTAGACTCGGAAACTCCGCTTGATTCCGAGGACGAGAAATCGGCAACCGAAATCTCCCAAACCGAAGCGTTGGTCTGCTGAGAAACGTAAACGTGAGCGTCATGCTCCCAGTTTTCGGGATTGACCGCGTCGGGGTTTACTACCATACTGCGCTTGCCGTTGACTCCGCAGCCCCTGGCGTAAATATCGCCCGTCACCTTGGTGTCGCCTCCGTTGGTAACAGAGTAGGTGTAGTATGTTCCAGACAAATCTCCGCTGATTGAAACAGACCATACTCCCGTTGCCTTGTCAAGGGTCATATCCTTGGTTTTAAAAGAGGAGCTTCCCTCTTCCTCGCTTCCCTTTTCGTAAAGGTCGAGCTTTACGCTTGACGCGTTAGGCGCCCAAACCTTGAAAGTGGTTGAATTTGGCGTATAGTTCGCGCCCAAATCGTTCCCGCTGTACGCCTTTTTGTCCATTTGAGAAGCGTAAAGGTGAAAATCCGTAATTTTGCCGTCCGCGAATACGGACGCCGCACTCATACCGGTAACCATAATTAATGCCAATGCTCCTGTCAGAATTTTTTTGAAAATCAAAATAATGCCTCCTTAAAGATGCATCTATTCAATTTATTTTATCACAAACGGCAATCAATTTTAATTCCTTTTCGGAATTAAGTATTATTTAATATGTTTATACCGTAGAAAATTCAGATAATAATATGTACAAGTTGCACAAGCGATTATTTGCTTCAAGCGCAAAAAGAAAAACCCTTGCGATAAACACAAGGGTTAAAGTGATTTGTTCCGTTATTTTGTGAATTCGGTAATTTTTTCCGCCGCTAATCTTTGAATTAACGTCGCGTCGATAATGTCTGTTTTGTTATCTCCGTTTACATCGCCTGCATATATATTCGCTAAGTCAAGCTCAACTTTATTTGTTGCGTATTTTTGAATTTGAATTGCGTCGAGAACGTCAACGGACTTGCTTCCGTTTACATCGCCGACTGTCAAATTTGGTATTTCGGGCGTGCAAAGATAATTAGTAGGCATAAATTGACCGGTATTAGTCAAAGTTCCGTCAAGCCAGTAATTCTGATAAGAAAAATCGGTAATATCTTCAGTACGCAGCTTGGAACCGTTACTGATAATAACGCCCTTTACGCCTTCGGGAATAATCAGCTTATACATATCATAACCGTATTCATTAACTGCCTTAGACGTTAAAAGTTCACCCGGATATTCACCCAGCAGCGGATTTCCGTCATCATCATAGGCGTATTCATAAACCTCATCAAAGTAAAGCGTATTATCAAAAGTATAAATATAATTCGGATTTGCTTTTATGCCGACAGCGTGAGCCGCAAAGCAGCACGAGGTTATAAGCAGCATTAAAGACATAATTACAGCTATGGTTTTTTTCATAATTTTCCACCTCGTAAATTAATAAATTATTGATTCAGGTTAACAAACAATCCATTGTATATATTATATCATTATATAAAAAAAGTTAAATTGATAATTTAAATAAAATTAAAGATGATGTTTGTAAATTATGAACAAAGAGATATATCCGATTTTGTAAAGATACTAAAATAATATAAAAATTTATTTTGGCTGTACGCCGTTTCTTTTTAAATAATCCAAAATCTGCTCGTCGTCCAAAATTCCGAGGTCGTCGCAGCCCGCAAGGTGCTCGTTATGGTGTCTGAGCTCGTGGCGCAGGATTCGCGTCAGCTCCTTTTTAAGCTGCTCCTTACCGGCGTTGCCGTATATCCGCGCGATTGAGCCGTAGTAAAAAACTATCGCGTTACCGAGCGAGTTGCGTATGTATTCCGCCATAATGAACAGGTCGTTATGCAGCGCCATCGGGTGAATTTTGAGCTGCGGCAAAAGTGAAATTCCGCAGTTCAGCTCGCGGTACAGCTCATAGGGCATTGAATCCGCGATTTCGTCGAGCATTTGGGCACATTCTTCAAATTCAATCATAATTTTAATTTAGAAATTTAATAATCAAGATAGTCCTTGAGTTTGCGGCTGCGCGAGGGGTGGCGAAGCTTTCGCAGAGCCTTGGCTTCAATTTGGCGGATACGCTCACGGGTTACGTTGAACTCCTTGCCGACCTCCTCGAGGGTGCGGCTTCTGCCGTCCTCAAGTCCGAAGCGGAGCCTGAGCACCTTTTCCTCACGCGGCGTAAGGGTGGAGAGAACGTCCGCGAGCTGTTCCCTGAGCATTGTGTGCGAAGCCGCGTCGGCAGGCGCGGGAGCGTCGTTGTCGGGGATAAAGTCGCCGAGGTGGCTGTCCTCCTCCTCGCCGATAGGAGTTTCAAGAGAAACGGGCTCCTGGGCTACGCGCATAATCTCGCGCACCTTGTCAACAGGCATATCGAGCTCCTCGGCGATTTCGTCGGGAGAAGGCTCGTGACCGTTTTGGTGAAGAAGCTGAGACTGAACCTTTTTTACCTTGTTGATTGTTTCTACCATGTGGACGGGAATACGGATTGTTCGCGCCTGGTCGGCAATCGCCCTTGTGATTGCCTGGCGAATCCACCATGTGGCGTAGGTTGAGAACTTGAAGCCCTTGGTATAGTCAAACTTTTCTACCGCCTTGATAAGTCCGAGGTTGCCCTCCTGAATTAAATCGAGGAACTGCATTCCTCTGCCGAGGTAACGCTTGGCGATACTAACTACAAGTCTGAGGTTAGCCTCGCTCAGGCGCTGCTTTGCCTGTATGTCGCCGTCGGAAATGCGGATTGCGAGCTCTATCTCCTCCTCTGAGGTCAAAAGCGGAACACGTCCGATTTCTTTAAGATAAACCTTTACGGGATCGTCTATTGCGATGTTCTGGTCCGCGGAAGACGCCGAGGTATCGTCGCCCTTTGACTCCTCATAGCTGAGCTCGATGTCGTCAATCTGAATATCGCCCATATCCTCGACAATTTCTATGCCCTGTGCCTCGAGCGAATCATAGAGCTTTTCAAGCTTTTCGGGGTCAAAATCAAGCTCGCCGATTGTGTCGAGAATGTCTTGGTTGGTAAGCTGTCCCTTTTGTTTTCCCAGCTCTGTAAGCTCCTTTAGAATTGATCTTTTTTCCTGCGGCATATAAATCTTCCTTTCCTTTGTACGTCAGCGGTGAACATCACTGCTTGTTTTTCCTTATCTTGTTAAGCCTTTCGAGCATATCGTCAGTCGACATATTGGCGTAATCGCCGCTCTGCGGCTTTTCGCTTTCCTCAACAATAACGCCGATGTACTCGTCAAGCGCCAGCTTTGTTTCGGAAATCGCTCCGTGCTCGTGAAGCATCTTGAATATTTGGTTTTTTTCATCCTCGGTAAAATCCGCGGTTATATTGTTAAGAGGCTCGTATCCGCTTTTTATCCTTGCGCTGAAATACTCATAATAACGGCGCATAAGCGAGTTTTGGAAATTTTCGGGCGTGAGCCTTTCGGAAATATATTCGGCGGAATCGGGATTTTTTATCAGATATATAATCAGCGCTTCCTCAGCCGAGGACGACCTTGGCTTTTTGTAGTGCTCGGTATTGAATTTATCTCCTCTGCCGCCGAGGTCGGACTGGATTTTTCGGATTTCTTTTTTCTGATAATCGCGGTTTTTGCGGCGTATTCCCGAATTCACCTGTCGCCTGAAGGCGTCCTTGTCAACGCCGAACTCATTGCAGACAAGGGAGGTGTAAACATCTCGTTCAATGTCGCCGCTGATTGTGGAGATAAGGTTCGCGGCGGCGTTAAGGTAGCCTACCCTGCCCTCGCTGGTTTCGGTATTATACTGATTTTTCAGCTTTTGCAGGCGATACTCAACGTCGTTTCCGCTGCTTTCGATAATCGCTTTGAACGCGGCGGGACCGTCCTCTCCCTTTGACTTTATAAATTCGTCGGGGTCCTTGCCGTTCGGGATTGAAAGCACCCTGATGTTAAGCCCTGCGCCGCGAAGCAGAGGAATCGCTCTCGCGGTCGCCTTTTGACCGGCTTCGTCGGCGTCGTAGCAGATTATCACTTCGTCCGCGTAGCGCTTCATCAGCACAGCCTGCTCGGTCGTGAGCGCGGTGCCGAGGGTTGCGACTGCGTTCTGAAAGCCCGCCTGATTGACGGCGATAACGTCCATATAGCCCTCGCAGAGTATCAACGTGCGCGAGCCTGAGTTTTTCGCGTTGTTAAGCGAAAAAAGGTTCTCGCTTTTCTTGAACACCGGAGTGTCGGACGTGTTGAGGTACTTTGGCTTTTCGTCGGTCATAATCCTGCCGCCAAAGGCGATAACATTACCCCGGAGGTCGATAATCGGGAACATAACGCGGTTGGTAAAGCGGTCGTAAATTCCCTTTCCGCTGCGGCGGCGCACCGCAAGGTTGGCGGCTGTAAGCTCGCTTTCCTTAAAGCCCTTTGACTTTAGGTGCTCGCAAAGCGACGACCAGTTGTCGTCGGCAAAGCCCAGACCGAAGCGGCGGATTGTTGAATCCGTCAACATTCTTGAATGAAAATAGTCAAGCCCTGCCCTGCCCTTTTCGGACACAAGGGTTTTGTAGTAAAACCTCGCCGCCTCGCGGTTAGCCTCATAAACTCTTTTTCTGAGCTTGCTTATGCTGTCGTCATAGCCGTCCTCGGGCATATCCATTCCCGCGCGCTGCGCGAGGTACCTTACCGCCTCGACGTAATCGAGATTGTTGATTTTCATTATAAATGAAATTACGTCGCCGGAAGCTCCGCAGCCGAAGCAGTAAAACGAATCGGTTTCTGTATAAATATTAAAAGAAGGAGTTTTTTCGCCGTGGAACGGACACAGCCCGACCATATTCCTTCCCCTTTTTTTGAGGGTTACATAGGACGAGATTACGTCGGTGATGTCGTTCCTCATTTTCAGCTCCTGAATGAATCCCTCGGGGAAAGCCACAAAACTCCTCCTTTCCGTCGCGTTTTTTGTTACCCAATAGCTATTTACGCAAAATCTTTTGTTATTCCTCTATTTTTATTATTTTTATTGAAAATTCTTTTAATCGCCGGTGTTTTCGGTCATAAAATAAGCTTCGCCGTCGGAAACCGCCTGAACCTCGCCCGAGCTTGAATCCGCGAGCGCTTTGTTGAGCGCGCCGAAAGCTTCGGGCTTGATGTGGAATTTTACCGTGACGCCGGATTCAAACACGGAGTCGTCAATTTTTCCGCCGAATCCGGGAATCAGCGCGGAAGCCTTGCCGTACTGATTGTACGAACAGGTCAGCGTACAGATTAGGCAGGACTGCATTTTTACGATTTCTGCCGCTTCAAGCGCGATTTTCGCGCCGTTGGAATACGCCCTGACAAGTCCGCCGGTGCCGAGCAAAACTCCGCCGAAGTAGCGGGTTACCACGACGCACACGTCGTAAACCTCATTTTTTGTGATTACGTCGAGCACAGGCATACCCGCGGTGCCCGAAGGCTCGCCGTCGTCGCTGTAACGCTTGACGTTGCCCTCGCGAAGTGAATAAGCGTAGACGTTGTGGCGCGCGTCCCAGTGCTTTGAGCGGATTTGGCTGATAAATTCCGATGCCTCGCGCTCGGTTTTGACAGGCTTTGCGTAGCCGATAAAGCGCGAGCGTTTTTCGGTAAATTCGCCGCTTGATTCGGTTTTGACGGTTTTATAATCTGTATTCATAAAATCCCCGTAACTATTGCAAATGAAAACAAGGCGGCACGTATGTGCCGCCTGTGCAGTCCGATAATTACTTATCCATATTAAAGCGCTTTTTGAATCTGTCAACGCGTCCGCCTGTATCAACAAGCTTCTGCTTTCCTGTGTAGAAAGGATGACACTTTGAGCAAATTTCAACACGAATATCCTTCTTTGTTGAACCTGTCTCAATAACATTACCGCAAGCACAAGTGATAGTTGTCTGCTCATACTTAGGATGGATATTTTCTTTCATTCTTCTCACCTACTTCTTTACGCAATTAACAGATTAATTATACTACATTTATTTATAAAATGCAAGTATTTTTTTGATTTTTTTCATTATTGTGCTTTTGAGCCGTCAATATTGCTTTATCCGCTTATTTTATCGCCTTTGTTTCAATCTCTTCCTGAGCCATTGCGATAAATTCCTCGAGCTTCATCGCTCCCAAATCGCCGTCCTTGCGGTGGCGGAAGGCCGTTTCGCCCGTCAGACAATCACGGTCCAGAACGGCGTGCAGGGTCCCTACAAACTCTACGGGGCCGACGGCGAGGTCTCCAT
>CAJOLF010000024.1 GCA_905235295.1 uncultured Ruminococcus sp.
GCCTGTTCTGAGCTTTGTACCGCCGACAAGCGCTTCTGAGGAAAGCAGACGGCTCGCGATTTGTTCCTTGGGCATTTCAAGCGAGAAAAACGCGACTGTCTTTTTTGACTTGCACGCGACGTTGCGCGCGATATTCAGCGCGAAGCTGGTTTTGCCCATACCCGGACGCGCCGCGAGAATAATCAGGTCGGAGCGGTTGAGCCCGGTAATCATCCTGTCCAAATCCTCTATGCCCGTAGGCACCGGCTTGAGTGAATCGTCGGATTCACGGTTAAGAGAATCGAGCCGCGCGAAGGTTTGGTACAGCACGGAGTCGATTCTTTCAAGCCCGGTTTTTGAGCTGTCGGAGCGGATATCAAACAGCCTTTGCTCGGCGGCGTCAAGCAAAAGCGGGGTTTCTCCCTCCCCTGCCGTTGCCTCGTCAATCGTCTTTCGCGAGGCGGTAATAAGCTGTCGGAGCTGGTATTTTTCTTTTATTATCTTGGCGTATTCCTCGGCGTTGGAAATTGACGGACAGTTTTCCGCCAAATCCATAATGTAGGTCTTTCCGCTCGCCTCGTCAAACGCGCCGTCCTTTTTTAAGTTGTCAAGCAGAGTTACGATGTCGATACTTGTGCCGAAATTCATCATCCGGAGCATTTGCTGATAAATCTGCTTGTGCAGGTTTATGTAGAAATATTCCGGCGTTTTTACATAGTCAAGCACCTTGTCGAGCACTTCGCTGTCAAGGATAATCGCTCCGAGCACAGCCTGCTCAGCCTCGGCGCTGTACGGCAGAGTGGAAAACTCGCTTGTAAATTCCGTATTAGCCATTTGTTATTTCCTTTTTAACGGCGTATTGATGAATGAAAACGGATAACCGGGAGCGCGCCCTTGATTCATTGTTTTCCGTTTTAAATTCTCAATTAATTAAGCTTCGCTTACCTGTATGTCAATTTTTGCCGAGATGCCTGTGTAGAGCTTGACCTCGGCGCTGTATGTGCCGAACTCCTTGATGTCGCGCTCAAGAACAACCTTGCGCTTGTCTACGGAGATATTGTACTGCTTTTTGATTTCCTCTGCGACCTGCTTTGCGGTTATGCTGCCGAAAAGCTTGCCGCCCTTGCCTGCCTTTGCGGTCATATTGAAGGTTTTGCCCTCAAGAAGCTTCTTCTGTGATTCCGCCTGAGCCTTTGCCGTGGCGATTTTGAAGTTCTTGGAGTTTTCGGCATTTTTATATTCGTTCATCGCCTGAGCGTTTGCCTCTTTTGCAAGGTTTTTGGGGAGCAGATAGTTTCTGCCGTAGCCCTCCGAAACCTCAACAAGCTCGCCCTTTTTTCCGAGCGACTTGATGTCCTGAAGTAAAATTACCTTCATATTGTTCAGTCCTTTCTAACTTTTAAAACCTATCGCCGATGTCAAGCGAGCTTGCATCGGGCTTTACTGCGGGTTAATTATTCGTCGCTGTAATCGAGCACGTCGTCAATCGCGAGCTTCAGCTTTTCAAAAGCGGATTCCACAGGGGTGTTGTAAAGCTGAGCCGCCGCCATTGTGCGGTGTCCGCCGCCGCCGAGCTTTTCCATTACAAGCTGGACGTTTACTCTGCCGTAGCTGCGGGCGGAAATATTGAGCTTTTTGCTGTCGCCGAAAATTACAAACGAAGCGACAATTCCCTGCAGGGTAAGCATTTCGTCTGCCGCCTGAGCCGAGGCAAGGCGGATGTCGTCGGTGATTTTGTCCGAGGATGAGATTGCGCAGCCGCGGTAGACCTGGCTGCGGACTACGATGTCTACCTTTTCGCGGTAGGTGTCAATGCTGCCGGAGAACATCTCCTTTACCGTCAGGGTATTGGCTCCCCTGCGGCGCAGATACGCAGCCGCCTCAAAGGTTCGCACGCCTGTTTTGAGCACAAAGTTTTTGGTGTCGAGCATAATGCCCGAAAGCAACGCGTCAGCCTGAATATAGCCGAGAGGCTTGTCGTCAAGATAGCTGATAATCTCGGTGCACATTTCCGACGCCGAGGAAGCCGACGGCTCGTGACAGAAAACAAGCGCGTTGTCGATGTGATTTACCGACTTGCGGTGGTGGTCGATTATAACTACCCTTTTGCTCCTGTCATAAAGCTCGACGCTTTCGAGGGAGTTTTTGATGTGGGTATCGACGATTATCAAAAGGGTTTTTGCCGTGACGCCCTTTAGCGCGTCTTCCGGGCTTACAAAAATATCTCCCTCAAGCTTTGCGCGGGTGTAGTCAATGAGCTGCTTTGCCATTGAGGTTTCCTCGTTAACGACAACCTTGCAGTATTTTTTGAAGGATTTTTCCATTATGCACTGCATTCCGACTGCCGCTCCAACGCAGTCAAGGTCGGAAAACCTGTGCCCCATTATGTAAATCTTGTCGGAGTCGTTAACCGCACGGCTGATTGCGTTTGCGATTACCCTCATACGCACCTTGCTGACCTTTTCGGTAGCCGCGGCGGTACCTCCGAAAAATTCGTAGTTGTTATCCTTGATTATTACAACCTGATCTCCGCCTCTGCCCAATGCCATTTCGAGCGCCTTGCGCGCGGCAAGCTCGCTTTCGCGCACTGTTTTGCAGCCGCGCGCGAGTCCTACTGAGATTGTCGCTATGTGCCGCGTTGTGCTGATTGAGCGGATATTCTTCAAAATCGGGAATCGGTTTGAAATCATCTTGTCAATATCGGAGTCGCGGAAAATTATCATATAGCGGTTGTTGCTGATTTTTTTGTACATCGCGTTGTAATCGTTCGACCAGCGCTGCAAATTTGCCTCAACAGAAATCGCTACGGTGGAATAATATTCCTCCGAGCTTGTGACAAAATCGTCGGCGTTGTCAAAGGTTATCAGCGCGACGCACGGCATTGACGAATGATACTCGCGGACAATATCTTTATAATAGGTATTGTCGATAAAATGACAGATGATGCTGTCGCCTGCCCTGAGAGCGTAAACGGTAAATTCCTTGCCGTCTATGGCGATGTCAAAGCCGTCGGAGTCCGCGACTTCAAAAATATCCCTGCCCGAAAGATAGGCGTTTATGCTGTCTCCCTCGGGGCTTCGGCTGCCGAGAGCCTTTCTGAAACGCGCATTGCACCAGAAAATATCACCCTCTAAGCCGACAGCCGCGACAGGGTATTTGTATTTGTCAAGGAAATCCGAGTTAAAGCCTCCAATTTTGTCCGCGGTGATTTTTACCATATTCACGATGTATTTTTTGAATCCTAAAGATATTAAAAATACAACCGCGATTGAAACCACGGATACGCCGAGCTCGATATAGGACAGCAGAGCGCTGTACCTTGCAGAGATTAGCGACATCGCAAGCATTGCCGCGGAAAAAATAAGAAACCACGGTCCCAGAGTCCATAATCTTTTTTTCATACTGACCTCTGTAATTAGTAATGTTTATTTCCCCGAAAGAGTTATACCTCCTGGAGAATCGGGAGAATCATAGGCGTGCGCCTTGTCTTTTGAGCAATATGCTTGGAAACCTCGTCCTTGATGCGGTTTTTGATGATTCCCCATTCGTGGATATTATTATCGGCGCAGTCCTCGAGGATTTCAAGCGAGAGCGCCTTGACCTCATCAAGAAGCACCTCGCTCTCGCGGACATAGACAAATCCGCGCGATACAATATCCGGTCCGCTGATAACGTGGCCGTCGTAAACGTCGAGCGAAGCGACGATGATAATAAGTCCGTCCTGCCCCAAATGCTTGCGGTCGCGCAGGACAATACTTCCGACGTCGCCCACTCCGAGGCCGTCAACAAACACCTTGCCCGCAGGAACAGGCTCTGCCTCTTTCATATATTTTTCGTTTAATTCCACCGTTGTGCCGATATCGGCGATAAAGATATTTTTCTTTTCCATACCGAGAAATTCGGCAAGCTCGGCGTGCTTGCGAAGGTGCTTTTGCTCGCCGTGCACGGGAATAAAATACTTTGGCTTTACAAGCTTGTGGATGATTTTAAGCTCTTCCTGACAGGCGTGTCCCGAAACGTGGACGTCGTACATACTCTCGTAAATTACCTTGCAGCCGCGCTTTAGCAGCTCGTCTACTACGTTGCCGACTGTCTTTTCGTTGCCGGGAATCGGGTTTGCCGAGATTATGATGAAGTCGCCCTCGCCAACCATAACCTTGCGGTGGTCGGAATACGCCATACGCGACAGCGCGCTCATAGGCTCGCCCTGGCTGCCCGTCGTCACAAGCACAATCTGCTCGCGCGGGTATTTGTCGAGCATATCAATGTCAATCAGGATGTTTTGCGGAACCGACAGATAGCCGAGCTTTTGGGCAACGCCCATATAATTGACCATACTTCTGCCGGAAAAAGCAACCTTTCTGCCGTATTTTTCGGCGCAGTTAATAATCTGCTGAACCCTGTTTACGTTCGACGCAAAGGTGGCGATGATTATACGGTAGTTGTTTTCCGCCCTCTTGAACAGAGTGTCGAGGCTCTCGGACACAAGCATTTCGGTAGGAGTGTAGCCCGGGCGCTCGGCGTTTGTGCTCTCCGCGAGCAGCGCGAGAACGCCCTCGTCGCCGACCTTAGCGAAGCTTGAAAGATCAATCATCTCGCCGCTGATAGGCGTGCAGTCAATTTTGAAGTCACCCGTGTGAACGATTGTTCCCGCGGGAGTATTGATTGCGAACGCTACCGAATCGGGGATTGAGTGGTTCACGTGGATAAACTTTACGCTCATACATCCGAGCCTGATTGTATCGCCCGCATTGACCACGTTGAGCTTTGACTTGCTGTACAGGTTATGCTCCCTGAGCTTATTTTCGACCAAGCCGAGAGTGAGCGGCGTTCCGTAAAGCGGAACGTTTACCTTTGACAGTAAAAACGGCAGTCCGCCGATGTGATCCTCGTGTCCGTGAGTGAGGACTATGCCCTTTACTCTGTCGGCGTTTTGCTCAATATAGGTAAAATCGGGAATTACCAGGTCTACTCCGAGCATATCGCCGTCAGGGAACGCCATTCCGCAATCGACAATTATAATGTCGTTTTCGCACTCGATAAGGGTGATGTTCTTGCCGATTTCGTTAAGTCCGCCCAAAAATGAGATTTTTACGGACGGCTTTTTTGCCTGCTTGGGCTGATTTCCCCTGCCCTTTTTCTTGGTGAGCTTCGCGTAGCTTTGACGCGTGTTATTATTCCTCCCCTTTTGCTGATTTGTGTTTTTTGAGTACGACTTTTGTTTTAGCTTATAATTTTTGTTCTTTCCGTTTGTACTCACAAATTTACCTCCGTGTTTCTAAAGATTTTTCCGAATCATATATTTCCGTTCCCTGTTAGGGATAAAGTACATAACTAAATTAAACTCCGAGCATACATATTCATATTATTTTACCTCTAAACAAGCCTTTATGTCAATAAGTAAAAAGAATTATAAATGTATTTTTCTTAAATATGTAAATTTTTTTGGGAAATTACGGAATTGCTATTGTTATTATTTCTGATTTATGGCAAAATATATTATATAGTTTCGGGTTTTATTTGATTAGAGTTCGGCTGATATTAAGGAGAATTGATTTGAAAAAAGTTGAAGTATTTACGGACGGCGCGTGCAGCGGCAACCCCGGTCCCGGCGGCTGGGGCGCGATTTTGAGATATAACGGGGTTGAAAAGGAGCTTTCGGGCGGAGAGCGGATTACAACGAACAACCGTATGGAGCTTTGCGCGGTAATCAACGCGCTTGAGGCGCTCAAGGAGCCGTGCGAGGTCGCGCTGTACAGCGATTCGCAGTACGTTTGCAACGCCTTAAAGCTCGGCTGGGCAAAAAAATGGCAGGCAAACGGCTGGATGAGAAATAAAAAAGAACCCGCGCTGAACCCCGAGCTTTGGGAAAGGCTGCTGGAGCTTTGCGATATCCACACGCTCGAAATCAACTGGGTTAAAGGCCACGCAGGTCACCCCGAAAACGAGAGGTGCGACAGACTTGCCGTGGCGGAAGCGAAGAAGTTTTCGGAGCAATAAATTTTGAAAATTTTAAGGCATTGCATAATTCAGGCTTAATTAAACAAAAACCGCCGCGTAAGAGGCGCTTCAAAGGGAAGCTCGCTTTTACGCGGCGTTATTAATTTTAAACTTACTTTTTTTCGGTAAGAAGCTTATTAAGCTCCTCCATAAAGGTATTGATGTCCTTGAACTGGCGATATACCGAGGCAAAGCGGACGTAGGAAACCTCGTCTACCTTTTTGATTTCCTCCATTGCAAGCTCGCCGATTTGCATTGTGGTAATCTCGCGGTCAAGGCTGCTCTGGATTCTCGCCTCGATAGCGTTTACCATTTCCTCAATCTGTGAAATTGAAACAGGTCTTTTTTCGCAGGCTCTGAGGATTCCGGCGGTAAGTTTGTTGCGGTCGAATACCTCGCGCGATTTGTCGCGCTTGACAACGATAATCGGTACGGTCTCGATTACCTCGTGGGTGGTAAAGCGCTTGCCGCAGTTAAGACATTCTCTGCGGCGGCGGATTCGCTCGCCGTCGTCAGCCGAACGCGAGTCGATTACCTTGCTTTCTTCAAATCCGCAATATGGACATTTCATATATTTCACCCCAATATATTTCTATAAAGTAATTATAACACATACGCAAATCAAAATACAACTACATTTTATTTACAATATTGTTACAACAGGCGGGAAAATCAGAAGTTGCGGTAATGCTTTACCTTTCTGTTGCGCTTAACGCGCGCGCGGTGGATTTTTGCCGCGATAATGTAGATTAACAGCAGCAGAACAATGATTCCGATTACGATTAGGAACCAGTAGGATTTGAAGATTGTGCCGATTACGTCGAGCACCTCAAGAATTCCGCTCTTTTCAATCTGCTCGGCGGGAACAAGGTTAACTGTAGCGATTAACTGCTTTTCCTTTCCCTCCTCAACATAATAAACATTGGCGGTTCCGACGGGCTTGTCGGTATAAAGAGGAGCCTTGACCTCCTCGGGCGTGTCGGTTTCTACAACAATATTCGCGGGCTTTGTATCCTTTGGAACTATTGCGTTGAGGTTTTTTTCGGGCACAAGAGATACTGCATCTCTGCCCCACGCGAGCTTTACCTTTTGCTCGCAGACAGGGGTTTGCGTGTTTTTTACGGTTTCCATTTCAAGGTCAACCAGCGCCCAGCGGAACAAATCAGCGGCGTCGGTAAAGGTGTAATACTCCTCCATCTCGCCCTCCTTGTAGGGAGCGCCGAGCAGGATTGCCATATAGGAATATCCGTCGGCGGAGGCGGTTGTTACAAGACAGCGTCCGGCTTCGTCGGTTGTGCCTGTTTTTATGCCCTTCGCGTATGTATAGTAATATTCTCCTCCGCGGGCTTCGTCAATCAGGTAGTTCGTTGTTACAAGCGGAGTGTCGTCGCCCTCGCAGGTGTATTCGGAAGCGTTTGAAATCTGCTCAAAGTACGGCAGAGTGAGCGCGTAGGTTGTGATTTTGTAAAGGTCGCGCGCGGTTGTGTAGTGATTTTCATTATGCAAACCGTCGGGATTTTCAAAATGTGTGTTCTCACATCCGAGCTCCGCCGCCTTGTCGTTCATCATCTGAACAAACTTGCTTACGTCTCCGCCGCCGACGTAGTCAGCCAGCGTTAAAGCCGCGTCGTTGCCCGACGGAACCATCATACTGTAAAGCAGGTCGATTACCTTTACCTTATCGCCTATGTGATCGCCGAGATACGCCATTGAGCTGCCTGTGTTGTTAAGCTCGTCAATAATGCTTTTTTTAATTTCTATGCGTGTGTTTTCAAGATCGGGGATATTCTCCACCGCGACAATGTAGGTCATAATCTTGGTGGTAGAGGCAGGAAAGCGCTTTGAATCAGCATCCCTTTCAAACACGACCTGTCCGTTGTCCATACTGACCAAAAGCACGGACTTGGATTTGACGTCTACTTTGTTGGAATAAGAAATCGCGCCTGCGGGCAGAACCGCAACCGATAGGATTACAATTAACGCCATAAGGGTTGATAACAGTTTTAAGGTAAGCTTTGTCATAATAAATCTCCTTATCTTATACTATTATTAAAATGCTTTAACACATCATTTTATTTGATAATAATATTAATTCAGGGTGTTCTGTCCGCCGCGCTCAAACAGCCGCTCCGTTTCGGCGTTGAGGAGCTTTAGCTCGTCACAGCGGATATCATGGTATGTGAAAAGTATATAGTCTACTATTTTTTGCGATTTTTCGAGGCTTTTTGTGTCGGCAAAATCAGCGATTGAAAGCTGCGGCAACCCGTGCTGGCGCTGACCGAAAAAGTCGCCCGGTCCGCGCATTTTGAGATCCTCGTCGGCGATTTTGAAGCCGTCGTTTGTTGAGCAGAGAACCTCGAGCCTTTGCCGGGTAAGCTCGTTGCCGTAGTCGCTGATGAGTACGCAGTAGGATTGAAAATCTCCCCTGCCGACTCTGCCCCTGAGCTGGTGAAGCTGAGAAAGTCCGAACCGCTCGGCGTTTTCTATGACCATAACAGTCGCGTTTGGAACGTCAACGCCGACCTCGATTACGGTTGTGGCGACAAGGATTTTAAGTTCGTTATCGGCAAATTTTTTCATTACCGCCTCTTTTTCCTCGGACTTCATTTTTCCGTGCACCACCCCGACGGGAATGTCGGAAAACTGCTTTAACATCAGCTCCGCCGCGTATTCCTCGGCGGAAGCTACGTCGTCAAGCTCTCCTTCCTCGACAAGCGGACAAACGATGTACGCCTGCCTGCCCGCGGCGACCTCCTCTTTTATAAAACCGAAAATTCTTCCGCGCTGAGCTGAGTTGAAAAGCACGGTTTTCACAGGCTTGCGCGACGGCGGAAGCTCATCGATTATTGAAATATCCAAATCTCCGAAGATTATCAGCCCGAGAGTTCTCGGAATCGGCGTTGCGCTCATTACAAGCAGGTGCGGGTTTTTGCCCTTGGACAGAAGCTTTGCGCGTTGGGCAACTCCGAAGCGGTGCTGCTCGTCGGTTACGGCAATTCCGAGGTTATAAAAATCGGTTTTGTCCGTAATCAGGGCGTGAGTGCCGATTACAAGTTCGATTTCTCCGCTCTCTAATCCCGCGCGGACGCGCTTTTTTTCGCTCTCCTTTAGCGCGCCTGTCAAAAGCTCAACCCTTATATCCGTATTTTCAAAAAGCTTTTTGAAGGTGTCGCAGTGCTGGCGCGCCAAAATTTCGGTAGGCGCCATAAACGCCGCCTGGTAGCCGTTTTTGATTACCGTGTAGCAGACCGACGCGGCTACGGCGGTTTTTCCCGAGCCGACGTCGCCCTGAATAAGGCGGTTCATCGGCGAGGATTTGGTCATTATATCGTTAACGCAGTCCGCGACAGCGCGTTTTTGCGCGTTTGTCAGCTCAAAGGGCAGATATTCCGAAAACTCCGCGGAATAGTCTTGGGTAATTTTTACCGGGCTTACTCCCCTGCTGTGGCTGCGAAGATTTTTCATTCCCAAATTGAGAACTACAAGCTCCTCGGTGACAAGGCGTTCGCGCGAAGCTTCAAGCTCGGCGGTATTTTTAGGGAAATGAATACCGTAGAGCGCTTCCTTTAGTCCGCAAAGCCCGAAGGTACGGCGCACCTGCTCGGGCAGAGGGTCGTTGACTACAGGCGGCAAAAGCTTCAGCGACTGCTTGACGGCGTTAGAGATTGTTTTTCCGTTAAGCCCCGCCGTACTGCGGTAAATAGGGTGGATTCTCTCTCCCTCGCTGACGGGCGAAAAGGTTGGAGAAACCATTTGGGCTCCGTATTTATCAATGTTTATTTTTCCGTAAAAGAAATATTCTATGCCGTATGTAAGCATTGAGCTTATGTATTTATTATTAAAAAATACAAGCTGCAGCGATCCCGTGTCGTCATAAACCGAGCCCTTTGACAGGATTTTTCCGCCTCCGATTCGGGCGTCGGAAATCGGAGCAGCCAAAATCGCCTTTACGCAATAAATGCCGCTTTCGGTTATATTTTCAATTTTTACTACGTTGCTCCAGTCCTCATAGGCGCGCGGGTAAAAGCTTATCAAATCTCCTACCGAATTGATACCGAGCTTTTGAAACTGCTCGGCGCGCTTTGGTCCCACGCCGCCCAGCGAGGTTACGGGCATTCTGTATAATGAAGCCATAATTTTATTGTTTTAAAAAAGCGGTTAGTGACTTGGGGTGTTTTATAATCCCGACACTAACCGCAGATTTTTTAGGCAATACCGCATAATTCGGATGCGCGGATTGTGAGGTGTTGCTTTTATTCTATGCTGAGGATGAAATAATAAACAGGTTGGTCGCCCTTTACAAGCGAAATGTCGGTGCGAGAGCCGAACTTATCTTTGAGCTCCTCATAAGCTCTTTCGGCGTCTTCCTCAGAGGTATCTTCGCCGTAAATCAGGGTGATAAACGAGGTATCACGGGTAACCATACTCTTGGCGAGCTTGACAACTGCCTTTACGGCGCTTTTCTCTGTAATTGTCAGCTTGCCGTTCTGGAGCGCGATGATGTCGCCCTCCTTAATCTTTTTGCCTGCAAATTCGCTGTTGCGCGCCGCGAAGGTTACAAGACCTGTGCCGACGCTGCGAGCCGAGTCCATCATAAGCTGGACGTTGCTCTCGGGCGAGATGTCGGGATCAAAGTTGAGCATTGCGGTCAAACCCTGCGGAATTGTCCTTGTGGGAACAATCACAACCGTTCTGTCCTTAACAAGCGGAACGGTCTGCTCCGCCGCCAAAATGATATTTTTGTTGTTGGGAAGAACAAAGACGGTTTCGGCGGGAGTGGCGTTTACCGCCTCGAGAATATCGTCCGTGCTGGGGTTCATACTCTGACCGCCCGAAACAACATTGGTGCAGCCGAGCTCCATAAACAAATCCTTTATGCCCTCGCCCGCAGCGACAGCCACAAAACCGAATTTTTCGGTGGGAGGCGCAAACTTAAACTCCTCTTTGGGCGCTTTTTTGGACTTTTTCTTGGCGCTCTGCTTTGCGTTTTTGTGCTGCTCCTTCATATTCTCTACCTTGACGGTGAGAAGCTGTCCGAACTCAAGTCCCTTTGTCAGCGCGTCGCCCGGGGTTTCGGTGTGAACGTGAACCTTTATAATCTCCTCGTCGTTGACTACAACAACGCAGTCGCCGATTGTCTTTAAGAAATCGCGAAGCTCCTCGGGATCGGTTTCAATCTCGGGATCTCTGCCTACGATAAACTCAGTGCAGTAGGTAAATTCGATGTCGTCGTCAAATTCCGCCGCTGCGCTTTCGAAGGTTTCGACTGTGGGCTCGTTGGGCTCTTCGTGATATTCAATTACCTCGCCGTCCTTGAATGTGGCGAGCATACCCTCAAAGATTGAGCACAAGCCCTTGCCTCCGGCGTCTACTACTCCTGCTTTTTTGAGCACGGGCAAAAGCTCGGGCGTGATTGCCAAAGCGTCATTTGCCTTGTTTACGATTGTCTGCCATACAAATACAGGGTCGGGATTTGACCTTGAAGCCTCAACGCCTGCCTCGTAAGCCATACGCGCAACCGTGAGGATTGTTCCCTCGGCAGGCTTGGTGACTGCCTTGTAGGCGGCGTCAACGCCGATTCCGAGAGCGGCGGCAATATTTTTGCCGTTGACCTCTTCCATATCCTTGAGCCCCTGGGCAAAGCCGCGGAACAAAATTGATGTGATAACGCCTGAGTTGCCTCTCGCTCCCCTGAGCATTGCGGAAGCCGCGATTTTGGCGACCTCGCCCGCGTTGGTGCCCTCGTAATCTTCAAGAGCCTTTGCGGCAGCCATAACAGTCATCGACATATTTGTACCTGTGTCTCCGTCGGGAACAGGGAAAATGTTGAGATCATTAATATGATTTTTTTGGGCGCTGATGTTGTTAGCGCCTGAAATTATCGCCTGTTTTAATACCTCTCCGTTAATCATAAATGCACATCCTTTTTTTGTATTGGATAAAACAAATATTATCAAACATTTCTATTATACTGTATTAAAGTGAATTTTTCAATAGATAAAATACAATAATTGCAAGTTTTTTCTATTCGAGCCTTATGCTTTCGGCTCCCGTGCACTTTCCCGAGTTGTCGTCTATATCAAAAATCACTCCCTCGAGCTTACATTCGCCCGAAGCGAGGTCGAACCGCGCTGGCATTGAGGTTTTAAGGTGATTGATGATGATGTCGGTTTTTACTCCCAGTACGGAGTGAATTGTTCCCGTCATTCCCGCGTCGGTAATATAGCCCGTGCCGTTCGGCAAAACAGCGGCGTCGGAGGTCTGGACGTGGGTGTGGGTTCCGAAAACCGCCGACACCCTGCCGTCAAGGTAGTAGCCCATAGCGCGTTTTTCGCTTGTCGCCTCGGCGTGAAAATCCACTATTATTATTTTGCCCTCTGCTTTTTTAAGCGCCTCGTCAGCCGCTTCAAAGGCGTTTTGGAGTCCGCCGTCTATGCCGATGTTGCCCATAATATTTATTACGGTGACAATCCGCCTGCCTGTGTCAAGGTTGATTACGCCCTTGCCGGGAACGCTTTTTGAGGAAAAATTGTACGGCCGAGCGATAAATTCGGATTCGTCAATATAATCGTAAGCCTCCCTGCGCCTGAACGAGTGATTGCCGAGCGTGAGAGCGTCTACGCCGCTGTCAAAAAGGTAGCGCGCGGACGTTGGGGTTATTCCGTTGCCGTCGGCTGAGTTTTCCGCGTTGCAGATTACAAGGTCAACCGCCTTGTACCTTTTGAACGCGGGCAGGGTTTGGCGTAAAAATTCGCATCCCGCCGTGCCGACAACATCGCCGATACACATAATTCGCATAATAGCACCTCTAATCAGCAGATTTACAGATGTATTATAACACAATCTTATTCCTCTGTCACGTTAAATTCTACGCTTTCGGCAATATTTTGGCTTAAAACATATTCGCAGGAACAAAGGTAGGTTCCGTTTTGCCCGGAAACGCTTATTTTCCTGCTCTTAACCGAGCTTTCGGGATTTTCAAACGCCTCGCGCAGAAGCATTGTTTTTTTGAACGCCGTTTCCGCCTGACTTTGGGTTAAATTTACCGAACTTTCCAAAAGCTCGCGGGAGGTTCGGGTTGTTGTCCCCAGCGGCATGGCGTTACCGCCCAAAACAAGCTTTTGGGTGTTCACGGTGCTGACAGACTGCGGAAAGCTTACAAAGGAAATGTTTACCGGGAAGTTGAGCCAGAGAATGTTAAATTGCTTTCTGTTGACTTTATTTTCTGTTAAAGAATAATAATTATACTTCTTCGGGATATTTAATTCTAATTTGGAATTAACATCAGCGAAAACCTCCGCCTCCGCCCTGACAAATCTGATTGTGTCCTGCTTGGTCGGCAAAACGCCGCTGACAAGCAAGTCGCCCTTTGATACTCCGCTGCCGACGGTCACGGAGCTGACTCCGTTTTGGGCGTTGATTTTGGTAATTACTCCGTCGCACTTTGCCTTGATATTACACGGCAGCGGTTCGCCCGGCGGTTCGGATTTTTTCGCCTTTTCCCTGACGTCAACCGTGGATTTGCAGCCGAGGTTGTTAATGCTCACCCACGAAAGCTCGTCGATTTTGAACTGAACGTCACGCTGAGCGCCGCGGACGTCCACAAAGCCCTTGAAGCCGCCCGGGTACACGCCGTTTTCCTTTAGGGCTTCCATTATTCTGCAGTCGCTGACGTTCTCGGCTCCGACAATGTCGACCGTCCAGATGAACTGAGAGAGAACTATCAGCAGAACCGCGCCCGCCAGCGCGCCGATTGGCAGACCGATTCTGTCGCGGTGCCTGTGGGCGATAAACGGCAAGCCCTGTTTTTTGGTAATTTTGAGCTTTACTCCCGCTCGCCTCGCGACCTTGCGCGCGCGCTTATAATCTGACGCGGACATCGAACCGCGGATTGCGTTACCCGACGGATATGCGTTCCACAAATTCAGCTTGTTTACCGCCGCGGCGTTGAGAAAACGCTCGGGGAATTTTCCGCTTGCGGTAAAGCTGACATAGCCCCTGAGATACCTAAGCAAGTTTAACAGCATACCGCACCTCAGGAGATAAACTCGATTTTAGTTACAAATCCGCTGATTTCCACCGATGAGCCTGTGATACAGCGAACTCCGAGACCTCTGCCGAAAAAGGAGATTATCGGTCCGGTTGTGTTGATTTTTATATTTTCACTTTCGTAAAGCAAAATCCCCGTTGAGCCTTCGACGGTGATTTGCCTGTTGCCCGTCATCTCTATCAAAGGCTGAGTACCCGCGTCAAAATACGAAGGGCGGTTTTGAATTTGCGGTTTTTTCACTATTTTCACTCCTGTTTTGTAATCTCGTTTATATTTATGCTGAGCTCGGCATATATATTATCGGTGGTAAAAATGTATTATAAAAATGTTTTGGACAAGGGCGGAGGGATTTTTAAGGCGCTGATTATTATTTCCGCCGCGGCGGCGCTTACGGTTTCGTCGCAAAGCTGCAAGGAGGGCGTTACAAACGGAATTGAGCTTTGCCTCGGGGTGCTGATTCCCTCGCTTTTTCCGTTTATGGCGCTGTCGGCGCTGGCTGTAAAATGCGGAGTATGCCGACGGCGGTTCAAGCCGTTCGACTTTATTACAAAAAAGCTTTTCGGGCTGAGCGGCGCGTTCGCTCCGATAATTTTGCTGAGCTTTATCGGCGGTTATCCCGTCGGCGCAAAAGGAATAGCCGAGCTTAGAAGCAGCGGAGCGGTCAGCGAAAAACAGGCGAAAAAAGCGGCGATGTTCGCTGTTTGCGCCGGTCCGGGGTTTTTGATAAACTACGTCGGCAGCTCGCTTTACGGCAACGCGGCAGTCGGCGCGATAATACTCTGCGCCCAGGTGATTTCGGTGATTATACTCGGAATCGCAATAAATCTTTTTGACCGTGACAAGGAGGATTATAATTCCGAAATAGAATTAAAGAATGAGCCTGTCTCCCTTTCCTCGGCGATTGTTGAGTCAACCTACTCCGCGCTGAGGGGTATGGCTCAGATTTGCGGACTGGTGCTGCTGTTTTCCGCGGCGACAGGGATTATTAAGAGCGTGCTCGGCGATTCGGAAGCGATGAATATTTGGAATATTTGTGCGGAGGTATGCTCCGCTGTGAACGTCAGTGCTTCAAAATATCCGCTTGAAATTACCGCGTTCGCTGTCGGCTTCGGCGGAATATGCGTGCATTTTCAGATTTTCTCGGCGCTTGGAAATATTAAAATTAACAAAGCAATATTTTTCTTTTACAGAATTTTGCAGGGCTTTTTAACCGCTGTGCTAACAAAGCTTTTGAGCATGGCGTTCCTAAAGGAAACTGCCGTTTTCTCGAGCGGAGAAATCAGCGCGGCGGAGCTTTTCGGCGGAAGTATTTTGTCCGCGGCGGCGCTTACGGGCGCTGCGATTTGCTTTTTGTTTACTTTGAAAAACTACAATTTCAGGAGGTAATTATATGTGCGGAATAGCGGGATGGATTGAAAAGGGCGAAAATATGGTTGAGCGGACAAAGACGCTCAACGCGATGTCGCGGACTCTTGAGCGGCGCGGTCCCGACGAAAACGGACTTTACATAAACGGCGATACGGCGCTGATTCACCGCAGGCTGGCGGTAATTGACAGGGAAAACGGCAAACAGCCGATGGCGGTCAGCCACAAGGGCGTTACGTATGTGATTGTTTACAATGGTGAGATTTACAACGCGCCGTCGCTGCGCGAGGAGCTTAAAGCGGACGGCTTCCACTTTCGCGGACACAGCGACACCGAGGTCGTGCTTAAAACCTATATCAAGTACGGCGAGCACTGCCCGGAAAAGCTGAATGGTATCTTTGCATTCGCGGTGTTCTGCGCCAAGGACAGAAGCGTGTTTTTGTGCCGCGACAAGGTCGGGGTTAAGCCGCTGTTTTACAGCGAATATCAGGACGGACTTGTTTTCGGCTCAGAGATTAAGGCTCTGCTTGAAAGCGGAAAAGTCAAACCGAGAATCGACGAGCAGGGATTAAATGAAATTTTCTTTTTAGGTCCTGCGAGAACGCCGTCCTACGGTGTTTTTAAGGGTGTTTTTGAGCTGAATCCCGGGGAATGCGCGGTTTATAAAAACTTCCGTTTCAGGCGGAAAACGTACTTTAGCATTGAGGCAAAAGAGCACGCCGACAACGAAAAGCAGACGATTGAAAAAACAAGGTATCTGCTCACTGACGCTATTCAGCGGCAGCTTGTCAGCGACGTTCCGCTTTGTATGTTTTTATCGGGCGGACTTGACAGCAGCATAATTGTTAAAACCGCATCGATGTACCAAAAGGAGCACAAGCTCGGCAAGGTTCATACCTATTCGGTGGAGTACCGCGACAATCAGAAATATTTTGAAAAAAGCCTGTTCCAGCCCTCGCGCGACTATGAGTACATCAATATGATGGTCAAGAACGCCGACACAAAGCACAGCGAGGTGATTTTGGACAACGAGCTGCTTGCGGACGCGCTGTACGACAGCGTTGAGGCGAGGGATTTGCCGGGATATGTTGACGTTGATTCCTCGCTTTTGCTGTTTTGCAGGGAGATTAAAAAGGACTACACAGTCGCGCTTTCCGGAGAATGTGCCGACGAGCTTTTCGGCGGTTATCCGTGGTACCACAACCGCGATATTTTGTTTGAGGACTGCTTCCCCTGGTCGAGAAGTCAGGAAACACGGCGGTTTATCCTCAAAGACGGAGTGCTGAAAAACGGCGAGGAGTATGTTCGGCAGAGGTACCTTGACACAATCAACGCCGCTCCTAAGCTAAAATCCGACAGCGAGACCGACAGGCGTATGCGCGAGATGTTCTTTTTGAATTTTTACTGGTTTATGCAGTGCCTGCTTGAACGCAAGGACAGGTGCTCGATGTTCAGCGGGCTTGAGGTGCGCGTGCCGTTCTGCGACCACAGGCTGATTGAGTACGCGTACAATATGCCGTGGGAGCTGAAGGCGTATAATAACCGCGAAAAAGGCATTGTCCGCAAGGCTTTTGAGGATATTTTGCCAAAGGAGATTACTTGGCGCAAAAAAAGCCCCTACCCCAAAACGCATAACCCAGTTTACTTTAACGCCTGCGCCGAAAGGGTTAATAATATTCTTAAAAAGAAAAATACTCTTACCGAGCTGCTTGATAAAAAGGCGGTAAAGAGCATTATTGAAAACCCCGACAGCATTAAAGGGCCGTGGTACGGTCAGCTTATGAAGGCTCCGCAGATTTTGGCGTATATCATTGAGCTTGACTACTGGTTTGAAAAATACAAGGTTGAAATTGTTTGAGCCGTGTGGTAGAATATTCTCGACAAATAACTTTTAAAAGCTTTAATAAACACCTGATTATTCGCAAGGGATAAAGTTTTTACTGCGTTTGAGGATATTAAAATGACAAAGAATAGGTACGTGAAAATCGTCAGGTTTTTTTCTAAAAACTACGCAGCCAATCTGCTGCTGAGAATTATATATATGGTTTTGCCGCTTTCGATGTTTATTGCTTATCCGTGTATGCTGGTTATTGAGTTTTTTATTCTCGGAATCAGCAAGGAATGGCTAAAGCTGCTGCTTATTCCGCTGGGAACGCTGCTGCTCGTCAGCCTGCTGAGGGTGATAATCAACGCGGAAAGGCCTTATGAAAGGTACGGCATACCGTCGGTTTTCAGAAAGGAAACCAAGGGCAAAAGTATGCCGAGCCGCCACACCGCGAGCGCGTTTGTTATCGCGCTGACGTTCTTTTACGGGAACAGGATTGTCGGCACGGTGGCGCTTGTTTTCGCGCTGCTGATTGAGCTGTCGAGAATTTTGGCTGGAGCGCATTTTATCAGAGATGTTGTTGTCGGCGCGTTAATAGGCATTGTAGCGGGAAGTTTGTTTTGGATAATATAAAATTTATTAAGAAAGCTGTCATTTTCAAGTTTAGTTGAGAATGACAGCTTATTTTTTAAGCAGAATACATTACCGGTCCGCTTAAAATAAAGACGAGTGAAAATAAAACGATTATTGACGTCAGAAAAGTAAAAAGAAATGTATAGCCGAAAGCGCGGGCGGTCAGTGCTGTTTCTAAAGGGACACCGTCTTTGTATGAAACAATACGCAAAATTATCATCGCGGTAATATACATTAGTATCGCCAAAGCAAATAAATTAATCATCAAATAGATATATTTTTGTGAAGACATATCCGGAAGATCATCCCAATATTTTACAAAAAATATAAACGAGGTAAAAACAATCAACACAGAAAGAATTATCATTATAAACGCAATAACCGAGATAACCTTCAGGCTCGGTTTGGTCGTGGTGTTTTCATCCTCTGCTTTGCTTATTCTTTCATCATAGCCGAGCAATTTTTTTGACAACTTTTTATATAAATACGCGATAATAAAAACACCTATTACAAAAAGTGCTCCGACTATTACAACCAATGCGCTCAGCTTTGATGACATTGGGTCAACAACCGTATTAGCCGCCGGCAAGCGGTCTGATACAGCAGAAAAACGGCTCCACGTTAAAAAAAGAGCCACGATTTGATTTAAGGAAATCAGCATATGATACAGTGCGTTATCAACAGCAAAACAGCTAAAGACGGCTGTAATAATCGGAATTATCAAAATCGGTGCTAAAATTGATAAGCCGTATTGATAAAACCAAAAACCGATTAAAAAACTTATATACGGTAACAGCAATGCTGTAATAAAAAACGGAGAAAAGATTGATTTTTTAGTCATGCGTATCACCTCTTTAATTGTATTATATCATATAATATTTTAAAAGACAATAGAGCTGTAACTTTTTATCAAAAAAGCCTGCCTTAAAGCAAAAGCTGAAAGACAGGCTTGATTTTTATGTATGAAACCGGATTATTCTTTGAGGTCGCTTGTGCAGTGCGGGCACTTTGTAGCGTTGATGTCGATTTCTGTGCAGCAGTAGGGGCACATCTTTGTTGTTGCAGCCTCTTCCTCTTCTTCCTTCTTCTTGTTGAGGTTGCGGAGATTGTTGATGCCCTTTACCATAAGGAAGATGATGAAAGCCATAATCAGGAAGTTGATTACCGCGGCAATGAAGTTACCGAACGCGATAGGACCAACGTTGAGAATCTTTGTCATCTCGTCGATTGACTCTACGCCGAAAATCTTGCTGATGATGAGCTGGATACAAGGCATAATAATGTCGTCGCACAGTGAGGTTACGATAGCGCCGAATGCTCCGCCGATGATAACGCCGACTGCGAGGTCCATTACGTTGCCCTGACTGATGAATTCTTTGAATTCAGCCATAAACTTTTTCATTGGATATTCCCTCTTTCTCTTTTTTATAAATATTTACAGCAGTTGCCTGCCAAAGTTTGAAAAAGCATTTTGTAGGGGCGTGCATTGCACGCCCGCGGGCGACCAATGGTCGCCCCTACAATTAATCATTATTTCAGTATTGCTTTATGGAATACTTTTTTGCCCTTTTTGATTACCGCGAAGCCCTCCGCGAAGTCTGCCGAGGTGAGCTTTTTGTACACGTCCTTGACCTTTTCGTCGTTAAGGGTGATACCGCCCTGCTCGATTAAGCGTCTGCCCTCTTTCTTTGACGGAATAAGTCCGCACTTTGAGAGCAAATCGAGAATTCCGATTTCGCCGTCGGTGAAGTCGTCTGATGTCAGCTCGGTTGAAGGCATATTGTCGGTATTCTGTCCCTTGCCGAAGAGCGCTCTGGCGGCTTCCTGAGCCTTGTCGGCTTCTTCCTTGCCGTGGATAAGCTCGGTAAGCTCGTGAGCCAAAATCTCCTTGGCTTTATTGAGCTCGCTGCCCTGAAGCTTTGCAAGCTCGTCAATCTCGTCGAGCGGCAGGAATGTGAGCATTTTAAGGCACTTGATAACGTCGGCATCGTCTACGTTTCTCCAGTACTGGTAGAAATCGTAGGGGCTGGTCTTTTCAGCGTCAAGCCATACCGCGCCTGACTGGGTTTTGCCCATCTTTTTACCCTCGGAATTGAGAAGCAGATTGATGGTCATAGCGTAAGCGTCCTTGCCGAGCTTACGCCTGATAAGCTCCGTACCGCCGAGCATATTGCTCCACTGGTCGTCGCCGCCGAACTGCATATTGCAGCCGTATTTTTGATAGAGAGCGTAGAAGTCGTAGGACTGCATAATCATATAGTTGAACTCAAGGAAGCTAAGTCCCTTTTCCATTCTCTGCTTATAGCACTCGGCTCTGAGCATATTGTTGACAGAGAAGCAAGCGCCTACCTCGCGGAGAAGGTCAACATAATTGAGATCCAAAAGCCAGTCGGCGTTGTTTACCAAAAGCGCCTTGCCGTCGGAAAAGTCGATAAAACGGCTCATCTGCTCCTTGAAGCAGTCAACGTTGTGCTGAATCTGCTCCTTTGTGAGCATTTGGCGCATATCGGTTCTGCCCGAAGGATCGCCGATCATTCCTGTGCCGCCACCAACAAGCGCGATTGGCTTGTTGCCCGCCATTTGAAGGCGCTTCATAAGGCAGAGCGCCATAAAATGACCGACATGAAGCGAATCCGCTGTCGGGTCAAATCCGATATAGAATACAGCCTTGCCGCTGTTTACCAGTTCTCTGATTTCTTTTTCATCCGTTACCTGTGCAATAAGTCCTCTTGCAACGAGTTCTTCATAAACACCCATCTATCTGATCCTTTCAGTTTTCAGTCGCGCGAAAACGCGCCTGTAATATTATAATATTTTTTGTCGAATAGGTCAATAGTTTTTCATAATTGAAAATTGATACCGGATAATTCAACTCCGCAATTTGAAAAGTTAGTTCGGCGATAATTGACCGATTACCGCTTTTTCCTGCTGTACCTCGCAAATTTGTTCTTTTTATTTGCGGGCTTTTTTGTTCCCGTTTGCTTTTTGTACCCGCCGTCGGTCTGACCTGCCATAGGTGTGACAAGGCAATTTTTGCCGCTGCCGATCAGGTCGCGCCTGCCTGCTTTTTTCAGGGCTTTTATTACAAGCGGCTTGTTCTCGGGAATGAAGTATTGAAGCAGAGCGCGCTGCATTGATTTTTCTTCCTCGGTTTTGGGAACATAAACCTCTTTGAGCGTGTACGGATCAAGCTCCGTGTAGTACATAGCGGTTGAGATTGTGCCCGGAGTGGGGTAAAAATCCTGCACCTGCTTCGGGTGAATATTCTCCGCCTTGCAAAAAAGCGCAAGGTCGACTGCGTCCTTTAGCGTTGAGCCCGGATGCGAGCTCATAAGGTACGGAACAACGTACCAGTCGGTTTTTTCGCGCGAGTTAAGAGCGTAGAATTTATCGCAGAACTTTTTGTAGACCTCAATATGCGGCTTTCCCATTTTGT
>CAJOLF010000025.1 GCA_905235295.1 uncultured Ruminococcus sp.
ACTCCGGCGCGTCCTTGCCGTACTTTTCAAGAAGCTTTATAATCGCCGAGCCGACAATCGCGCCGTCGGAGATTTCAGCCATCTTTTTCGCCTGCTCGGGGGTGGAAATTCCAAAGCCGATTGCGCAGGGAACATCGGTGTTTTCGCGGATAATGCCGACGATTGAGGCAAGGTCGGTCTTAATCTCGGTTCTCTCGCCTGTAACTCCGAGGCTCGAAACCAGGTAGATAAAGCCCTCGGCTTCCTTGGCTATCATTCCGATTCGGTTTTCGGAAGTCGGCGCGATTAATGAAATCAGGTCAACGCCGTAACGGCGGCAAAGCGGGAGAAACTCCTCCTTTTCCTCAAACGGAATGTCGGGCAGAATAAGTCCGTCAATGCCGATTTCCGCGCAGGTAGATATGAATTTTTCGGCTCCGTAGGAGAACACAACGTTGGCGTAGGTCATAAACACCATCGGTACGGTAACGTCCTTTCTCAGCTCCCGAACCAAATCAAACACCTTGTCGGTCCTTACTCCGCCGTTCAGCGCGCGGAGATTCGCTCCCTGAATAACGGGACCCTCGGCGGTGGGATCTGAGAACGGAATACCCAACTCAATCAAATCCGCGCCGTTTTTTTCCGCAGCTCTGACAACCGCCGCGGTTGTGTCCAAATCCGGATCGCCGCAGGTGATAAACGGAATGAACGCCTTGCCGTTTTGGAAAGCTTTTGCGATGTTACTCATAAATATCCTCCCCTCTGTAACGCGCGATTGCTGCGCAGTCCTTGTCGCCTCTGCCCGAAACAGTTATGACGATGATTTTGTCCCCGCTCATTTCGGGAGCAATTTTCATCGCGTGCGCCAAAGCGTGCGAGGATTCAATCGCTGGGATAATACCCTCGGTTTTTGAGAGATACTCAAAGGCGTTAACCGCCTCGTCGTCGGTAATCGCGACGTATTTCGCTCTGCCGGTATCGTGCAGATAAGCGTGCTCGGGACCTACGCCCGGGTAATCCAGCCCTGCCGAGATTGAATAGACAGGCGCGATTTGTCCGTCATCGTCCTGGCAGAAATAGGACTTCATTCCGTGGAAAATTCCGAGCCTTCCAGTCGAGATTGTCGCCGCGGTTTCAAAGGTATCAATTCCTCTGCCGGCTGCCTCGCAGCCGATAAGGCGGACGTCCTTGTCCTCTATAAAATGATAGAAGCTGCCGATTGCGTTTGAGCCTCCGCCGACGCAGGCGATTACGGCGTCGGGCAATCGTCCCTCTTTTTCAAGCATTTGCTCCTTGATTTCTCTGGAAATCACCGCCTGAAAATCACGCACGATTGTCGGGAACGGATGCGGTCCCATAACCGAGCCGAGGCAGTAGTGGGTGTCGCTGATACGCGTTGTCCACTCGCGCATAGCCTCGGAAACCGCGTCCTTTAGCGTTGCTGTTCCCGTTTTGACAGGCACAACCTCGGCGCCGAGCAGCTTCATTTTGTAGACGTTGAGCGCCTGACGCTTGGTGTCCTCCTCGCCCATAAACACGACGCATTCCATACCCATCAGCGCCGCGGCGGTCGCGGTCGCCACGCCGTGCTGTCCCGCGCCTGTTTCCGCGATAAGGCGGGTTTTGCCCATTTTTTTGGCAAGCAGCGCCTGACCGAGTACGTTGTTGATTTTGTGGGCGCCCGTGTGGTTAAGATCCTCGCGCTTTAGGTAGATTTTCGCTCCGCCCAAATCCTTTGTCATTTTTTCGGCATAGTAAAGCCTTGACGGTCTGCCGGCGTAATTGTTAAATAAATCCTGCAGCTCGCGGTTGAACCCGGGGTCGTTTTTGAAGTGATTGTATGCCTCCTCAAGCTCAATCACGGCGTTCATCAGCGTTTCCGGAATATACTGTCCGCCGTGAATACCGAAGCGTCCGTTTGGATTTGTCATTGTGTCTCTCCCTTTCTTACTGCGGCAACAAACGCCTTCATTTTTTCGGCGTCCTTTACGCCATCCGTTTCAATTCCAGTGCTCACGTCCACCGCGAACGGCTTTAAGCTCGCGACTGCCTCGGCGGCGTTTTTGGGATTCAAGCCGCCCGCGAGGAAATACGGTCTTTTGATTTCCTTTAGCAAGCTCCAGTCAAACGCCTTGCCGCTGCCCTTGCCGCCGTCAAGAAGAATGTAATCCGCCGTGGACTGCTCCGCGCGCTTTACGTCGTCGGCGGAATTGATTATAAACGCCTTGATTACCGGCTTGTCAGTAATTGTGCGGAGCTTTTTGAGGTATTCCTCGTCCTCGGTGCCGTGGAGCTGAACAACGTCCACAATGCCGAGGTTCATCATAGCCGCGACCATATCGAGATCGTCGTCGAGGAACACACCCACCGCCTTGATGTCGGGATTCAGCCTGCTTTTCAGCTTCGTCGCTTCGAGCTGGGAAACCCTGCGCTTGCTTTTTGCGGCAAAAACAAATCCGATGTAGTCGGGCTTGAGCGTGTTTGCCGCCTCTATGTCCTGTATGCGCGACAATCCGCACATTTTTATCTTTGTCATAATATACCCCTGAGTTCGTTTAATTTTTGTTTTTTATCTGCCGCCTTCATCAGCGTTTCGCCGATTAATACCGCGTCGGCTCCGATTTGACGCAGAGCCTGAACGTCGTCCGCGGTTTTTACTCCGCTTTCGGACACAAACAGCACGTCGCCGGGTATCATATCCCTGAGTCTGCGGCTGTTTTCGGTATCAACCGAAAAGTCCTTTAGGTTGCGGTTGTTTACGCCGACAAGCCTTGCGCCCGAGCGCAGGGCAGTCTCTGCCTCGGCTTCGTTGTGCGCCTCAACAAGCGCGGAAAGACCGAGCCCGTCGCAAATTTTGATGTATTCCCTGATTTGCTGTTCGCTTAGTATCGCGGCAATCAGCAGCACCGCCGACGCGCCCAAAAGCTTTGCCTCGTAAATCATATATTCGTCAACCGTAAAGTCCTTGCGGATACAGGGTATATTTACGGCTTCGGCAATCTCCTTCAGGTACTCGCTGCTGCCCAAAAACCACTTTGGCTCGGTGAGCACCGAAATGCAGTCGGCTCCTGCCGCCTCGTACTCCCTCGCGATTTGCAGGTAGGGAAAATCGGGAGCGATCAGCCCCTTTGACGGCGACGCTTTTTTGCACTCGCAGATAAAGGATATACCGGGCTTTTTCAGCGCGTTTTCAAAGGCAAAATCACCCTTTGGAAGAAGCAGCGCCTGCTCTTTGATTTTTTCAGCGGATACGGTTTGCTTTGCCTGCTCGCAGCGTTCCGCCGCGTGCGCGGCAAGCTGTTCTAATATATTCATATTCACGCCTCGCCGCGGTTGCTGACTTCAATTAATTTTTCAAGCGTTTCAAGCGCCTTGCCGGAGTCAATCAGCTCCGCCGCAAGCGCCGCGCCGTCGCCGATGCTGTCTGCCTTGCCGCCGATGTACAGGGCGGCTCCCGCGTTGAGCAAAACGGCGTTGCGCTTATGACCGGGAGCTCCCGAGAGAATGTCGCGCGTGGTCTGTGCGTTTTCCTCGGGCGTTCCGCCGCGCAAATCGTCCTTTGTGCAGCGCTCAAAGCCAAAGTCCTCGGGCTTGATTTTATATGACTTTAACCAGCCGTCCTTAATCTCGCAGATTTCGGTCGGCGAGCTCAGCGAGATTTCGTCGAGCTTATCGGTGCCGTAAACTACCATTCCGCGCTTTACGCCGAGGCTTATCAAAACCTGAGCCAGCGGCTCTATGAGGTAGGAGTCGTACACGCCGAGAAGCTGCATTGACGGCGACGCGGGGTTTGTCAGCGGTCCCAAAATATTGAACACCGTGCGGAAGCCCAGCTCGCGGCGGATTGCTCCGACGTACTTCATGGATGCGTGGTACTTTTGAGCGAAGAAAAAGCACATTCCCGCCTCGTTGAGCAGCTCAACGCATTTTTGCGGGCTCTGGTTGATGTTTACTCCGAGCGCCTCAAGGCAGTCCGCCGTACCGCTGCTTGACGAAGCGGCGCGGTTGCCGTGCTTAGCGACCTTCATACCGCCTGCCGCCGCGACAAGCGCCGAGGTTGTGGAAATATTGAAGCTGTGCGCGTTGTCGCCGCCTGTGCCGACGATTTCAAACACATCCATACCTGTTTCTACCTTTGTGGCGTGGGCGCGCATTGCCGCCGCGCAGCCCGCGATTTCGTCAGTGGTTTCCGCCTTTGCGCTTTTGGTTGAGAGCGCCGCGAGAAACGCCGCGTTCTGTGTGGGCGAGGTGTCTCCGTTCATAATCTCATTCATTACGGAATATGCCTCGTCGTAGGTCAAATCCTCTTTGTTTACGATTTTTACAATAGCTTCTTTAATCATAATAATTATCCTTTCTATAACCTGATTTATTTATAACCCTTTTATAAAGCTGTTAAGCATTGTTTTTCCGTCCGGCGTCATAATGGATTCCGGGTGGAACTGCACCCCGAATACCGGGAATTCCCTGTGCTGAACCGCCATCACCTCTCCGTCAGCGGTTTTCGCGGTAACGCGCAGGCAATCGGGAAGCGTGCTTTCGTCCGCCGCCAGTGAATGATACCTCGCGACGGGAGCTTCGGGCGGACAGTCAGCGAAAATCGGGCAGCTTCGGTCAAAAGAGGCGACGCTTTGCTTGCCGTGCATAAGTCGCTTGGCGTAGGTAACTGTGGCGCCGAACGCCGCGCAAATTGCCTGGTGTCCGAGGCACACGCCCAAAATCGGGATTTCGCTCCCCAGCCGCTTTACAACGTCAATTATATTTCCCGCGTTCTCGGGTCTGCCCGGTCCCGGCGAAAGAATGATTCTGTCGGGAGCGGCGGCGCGGATTTCCTCCGCAGTCATTTCATCATTTCTGATTACCCTGATATCCGGCTCAAGCTCGCCGATAAGCTGGTATAAATTGTAAGAAAAGCTGTCATAATTATCAATAAGTAAAATCATAATTCCGCCTCCTGCGCGAGCTCCAGCGCCTTGAGAGAGGACTTTGCCTTGTTAAGGCACTCCTCAAACTCCTTTTCGGGGTTTGAATCAGCCACAATTCCCGCGCCGCTTCTGACGAACACCTTGCCGTTTTTCTTGTAGGCAATGCGGATTGCGATGCAGGTGTCCATATTTCCCGTGAAGTCTATGTATCCGATTGCTCCGCCGTAGATTCCGCGCTTGTTGTTTTCAAGCTCGCCGATGAGCTGGCAGGCGCGGATTTTCGGCGCGCCCGAAAGCGTTCCCGCGGGAAGCACAGCCTCGATCGCGTCGAGTGCGTCCCTGTCGTCACGGATTTCTCCGCGGACGGTCGAGCCGATGTGCATAACGTGTGAGTACCGCTCAATTGAGTGGAACTTTTCCACCTCAACCGTGCCGAATTTGCTGATTTTGCCGATGTCGTTGCGCCCCAAATCGACGAGCATATTGTGCTCGGCAAGCTCCTTTTCGTCCGCGAGCAGCTCGCGCTCAAGCGCCAAATCCTCCTCCTCGGTCTTTCCCCTTGGGCGTGTGCCTGCGAGAGGGAAGGTGTGCAAAACGCCGTTTTCAAGCTTCACAAGCGTTTCGGGAGAAGCGCCCGCGACCTCTACGTCGGTACCCGAAAAATAGAACATATAGGGCGACGGATTGATTGTGCGGAGAACCCGGTAGGTGTTGAGCAGGCTGCCCTCAAACGGCGCGCTGAGGCGGTTTGACAGCACAATCTGGAATATGTCGCCCTCGCGGATATAGCGTTTCGCGCGCTCAACCATATTGCAGTATTCGTCCCTGTCGAACAGCGGAGTGACCCCGCCGGTCAGGCGGCCGCTTTCTTCGCCGCTTTTTTTGCCGTTTTTCAAAAGATTTACAAGCTCCGAAAGCTCCGCCGAAGCCTTTTTGTAGCCGCTTTCAATGTCGTCAAGCATCATATTGGCAATCAAAATTATCTTTTGCTTTACGTTATCAAAGGCGATTACCTTGTCAAAAAGCATAAGGTCAACGTCCTTGAATTCCTCGCTGTCCTCAACCGAGCACCTGACCTTGGGCTCGCTGTAGCCGAGGTAATCGTAGGAAAAATATCCGACCAGTCCGCCCGTGAACGGCGGAAGCTTTTGAAGCCTTGGGCTTTTGTACTCCGAGAGCAGACGGCGGAGATATTCCGACGGATTGTCGGTTTTAATCCGCAAATCGCCTGCCTTCAGCAAGCCGTCGATGCAGGTAATCTCCATTTTCGGCTCATAGCCGAGAAAGGTGTAGCGCCCCCAGCGGTCGTTTGCCTGCGCGGATTCGAGCATATAGCAGTGCTTTGAAACCGTTTTCAAAATCTTAATCGTCTCTATCGGGGTGGTGAAGTCCGACAAAATCTCGCAGCTCAGCGGAACAACGTCGTAGCTGCCCTGTGAAGCGATTTTTTTGACTTCCTCAAGCGTTGGGTAAATCTGCATTTGTATTCCTCCTATAACCGTAAAAAAAGTCCCTAACAGAATATTGCTACTCTGTTAAGGACGAATAAACTTATCCGCGGTGCCACCTTAAATTCACGGTTTTACCCGTACACTCAGCAGGATACCATCATATCCCCGGCAAATTACGTCTGCCCAAACGTCGCAGAATACTCCGGAACTTCCGTTTGACTGCGCCCTCGGCGGTCCATTTGACAACTTGTTTCTCACCTGACTCTCAGCGCCGCAGGCTCTCTGTAAAGGCATCATTGCCGTTATCTCCGCTTCAACGGTTTAACCTATTAAATTAAGGAAATTATATCACGCAATGATTTAATTGTCAATAGTAATACACAGGAAAAACTGCCGCGTTTCGCTTTTTGGGAGAATTTACAGATTTGTATATCCCATCAGGCTTTCGTCAACCTCGCGCGCGCAGTCGATTCCCTCGCGGATTGCGCGGACAACCAGCGACTGACCGATGTGCATATCTCCGGCGGTGTAAACATTTTCCGCGTTGGTTTTGTGCGAGCCGTTTTCCGCCGCAACGTTGGAACGCGCGTCGGTATTCACCCCGAACGAATCGGTAACGTAGCTTTCGCTGCCGAGGAAGCCCGCCGCAATCAGCACAAGCTCCGCCGGAACCTCGTACTCCGAGCCGTCTATCGGCTTCATATTGAGCCTTCCGGTGTTTTTGTCCTTTTCCGCCGAGAGCTCTACAAGCTCGGCTCCGCAAAGCTTTCCGTTTTTATCTTTCAGGAATTTTTTGACGGTGGTTTGGTACACGCGCGGATCGCTGCCGTAAACCGCCGCCGCTTCCTCCTGTCCGTAGTCGGTTTTCAAAACCCTCGGCCATTCGGGCCAGGGATTGTTTTCGGCTCGTTTTTCGGGCAAGGGCGGCATCATTTCAAGCTGCAAAATGCTCTTTGCTCCGTGGCGCACGCAGGTGCCCACGCAGTCGTTGCCTGTGTCGCCGCCGCCGATTACAATAACGTTTTTGCCCTTCGCGGAAATGTAGCTTCCCTCGCGCAGTCCGTTGTCAAGCAGCGCCTTTGTGGTCGATTTCAGAAAGTCAACCGCAAAGTATATTCCCTCCGCGTCGCGTCCGTCAGCCTTGATGTCGCGCGGATTTGACGCTCCGCAGGCAAGGATTACGCGGTCAAAGTCCCGCCGAAGCTCCCCGGCGGTTATATCGGCGCCGACGTCAGCGCCCGTGATAAACGTCACGCCCTCGGCGCGCATAATGCTGATTTTTCTCTCGATAATACGCTTTTCGAGCTTCATATTCGGGATTCCGTACATAAGCAGTCCGCCCACGCGGTCGCTGCGCTCATAGACCGTAACGCTGTGACCGCGGCGGTTGAGCATTTCCGCCGCCGCAAGCCCCGAAGGACCCGAGCCGACAACGGCAACACGCTTGCCTGTGCGCGTTTTCGGAGGCTTTGCCGCCGCGAAGCCCTCCATATACGCGTTTTCAATTATGCTGTACTCGTTAGCCCTGACGGTTACGGCGTCGCCGTTAGCTCCGCAGGTGCACGCCTTTTCGCACAGAGCCGGACACACGCGCGAGGTGAACTCCGGAAAGGGATTGGTGAGCTTGAGCCTGTTGTACGCCGCCTCCCACGCGCCGAGACCGACAAGGTCGTTCCACTCGGGAATCAGGTTATTGAGCGGACAGCCGGAAATCATTCCGCTGATCGGCTTGCCCGACTGGCAAAACGGCACGCCGCAGTTCATACAACGCTCGCTCTGCCGCTTTTGCTCCTGCTCGGAGAGCGGAGTGTGAAATTCTTTGTAGTTTTTAATCCGCTCCTGCACCGAAAGCGCGGGCGCGTCCTCTCGTGAATACTCCATAAATCCGTTTGGATTTCCCATTCTGCTCTCCTCCTTACCTCGAATGTATAAGCTGATAGAACGCCTCGATTTTTGAGGTCTCGGCGTCCATACCCTTTGCCTCGTTTGAGGCGATTTCGCGGGTAATGCGCTTGTAGTCGTGAGGAATTATCTTTTTGAACTTGGGCAGATATTCCTCAAAATTATCCAAAATTTTCTTTGCCTTTGCCGAACCGGTCGCCTCATAATGCTCCTCAATCAGGGCTTTGAGCTTGTCGGTATCGGCTTTTTCTGAGACCTCGGTGCACTCAACAAGCTCCTTGTTGAGCCTGATGTAGAGGTGGTGGTGCTCGTCGAGCACATACGCGATTCCGCCCGACATTCCCGCGGCAAAGTTTTTGCCTGTTCTGCCGAGAACCACAACGCAGCCGCCTGTCATATACTCGCAGCCGTGGTCGCCCACGCCCTCGACAACCGCCGAAGCGCCTGAATTGCGGACGCAGAAGCGCTCGCCCGCGACGCCGTTGATAAACGCCTTGCCGCTTGTCGCGCCGTAAAGGGCGACGTTGCCGATGATGATATTTTCCTCCGCTTCAAAGCGTGAGCCCTGCGGCGGATAAACAATCAGCTTTCCGCCCGAAAGTCCCTTGCCGAAGTAGTCGTTGCTGTCGCCACTCAGCTCAAGGGTAAGTCCCTTGGGGATGAACGCGCCGAAGCTTTGACCGCCCCAGCCGCTGCAGCGGATACGGTAGGTATCGTCAGGCAGTGACGATCCGAATTTTTTGGTAATCTCCGAGCCGAACGCTGTTCCCAGCGAACGGTCGGTGTTGTTGATTTCTATGTCTATTTCCTTTGCCTCTCCCGAATCAAAGGCTTTTTTGAGCTTTTTCTCAATCACCCTTTCGTCAAGGGTTTCGGACAGCTTAAAGTCGAATTTGTCCTTGTTGCCGTAGCTCACCTTTTCGCCCGCGAAGCTGCTGCTGAGCAAAAGCGAAAGGTCGATTTTCTGCTCGCGCTCGCCGAGGTTATCCTTCCTTTTGAGCAGGTCGGTTCTGCCGACGAGCTCGTCAAGAGTACGCACGCCGAGCTTTGACATATACTCGCGAAGCTCCTGAGCGATAAAGCGCATAAAGTTTACAACATACTCCGGCTTGCCCGCGAAACGCTTTCTGAGTTCAGGGTTCTGGGTAGCCACGCCGAACGGACAGGTGTCGAGGTTGCAGACGCGCATCATTGCGCAGCCGAGCGTTACAAGCGGAGCTGTGGCAAAGCCGAACTCCTCCGCGCCGAGAATCGCCGCTACGGCAACGTCGCGTCCCGTCATCAGCTTGCCGTCTGTCTCGATTACTACCTTGTCACGGAGACCGTTCATAATCAAGGTCTGGTGAGCCTCCGCAAGTCCGAGCTCCCACGGCAGTCCCGCGTTGTATATTGAGCTGCGCGGAGCGGCGCCTGTGCCGCCGTCGCTGCCTGAAATCAAAATTACCTCCGCGCCTGCCTTCGCAACGCCCGCGGCAACGGTTCCCACGCCGTTTTCGGAAACAAGCTTGACGGAAATTCTCGCGTTTTTGTTGGCGTTTTTAAGGTCGTAGATAAGCTGCGCCAAATCCTCAATCGAATAAATATCGTGGTGCGGCGGCGGAGAAATCAGCGATACGCCGGGAGTGGAATGTCTGGTTTTTGCAATCCACGGATACACCTTGTTGCCGGGCAGGTGACCACCCTCGCCGGGCTTTGCGCCCTGCGCCATTTTAATCTGAATTTCGTCGGCGGAATTGAGGTATTCGCTCGTAACGCCGAAGCGTCCCGAAGCAACCTGCTTTATCGCCGAGCAGCGGTTGATTTTTTTGCCCTTGGTTGCGATACGTTCCGGGCTTTCGCCGCCCTCGCCCGAATTTGACTTGCCGTGCAGCATATTCATCGCGACCGCGAGCGCCTCGTGAGCCTCCTCGGAAATTGAGCCGTAGGACATCGCGCCGGTTTTGAAGCGCTTTACAATCTCGTCAACGCTCTCTACCTCGTCAAGCGGAACGGGATTTTCGGCGTAGTTAAAGTCGAAAAGTCCGCGGATGCTGACCGGGCTAAGCTCCTCGTTAATCAAGCCTGAATACTGCTTAAAGAGCGAGTAATCGTTGTTCCTTGCCGCCGCCTGGAGCAGGTGAATCGCGCGCGGATTGTAGAGGTGCTCCTCTTTTCCGCTGCGGTACTTGTGGCTTCCGCGCGACGGAAGCTCAAGGTCGGTGCTCAAGCCGAGCGGGTCGAACGCCGCTGTGTGGAGCCTGTCGGTATTTTTCTCAATATCCTTTAGGGTAATGCCGCCGATACGGCTGACGGTTCCCGTAAAGTATTTGTCGATAACCTCGCTGCTGATTCCGATTGCCTCAAACATACGCGCGCCCAGGTAGGACTGGATTGTTGATATACCCATTTTTGAGGCGATTTTGATTATGCCGTGGAGCACCGCGTCGTTGTAGTCGTCAACCGCGGCGTAGTAGTCCTTGTCGAGCAGGTCGTTGTGAATCAGCTCGTGAATACTCTCCTGGGCAAGGTAGGGGTTAATCGCCGTCGCGCCAAAGCCGAGCAAAGCCGCGAAGTGGTGAACCTCCCTCGGCTCTCCGCTCTCGAGGATAATCGAAAGCGAGGTTCTGCGCTTTGTTTCAACAAGGTGCTGGTGCAGCGCCGAAACTGCAAGCAGCGACGGAATCGCAAGGTGGTTTTCGTCAACTCCCCTGTCGGAAAGAATCAGAATATTAGAGCCTTCCGCAAACGCCTTGTCAGCCTCGATAAAGAGCCTGTTTATCGCCTTGTCAAGGCGGGTGTTTTTATAGTACAAAATCGGGATTACGGCTGTATTGAAGCCGTTTGAGTGAAGATTTTTGAGCTTTAGAATATCGGTCGAGGTCAAAATCGGGTTGTGAACCTTGATGACCTTGCAGTTTTCGGGCTTTTCCTCAAGAATATTTCCCGCGTCGCCGATGTACACGGTCGAGGAAGTCACAATTTCCTCTCTTATCGCGTCAATCGGCGGGTTAGTAACCTGGGCGAAAAGCTGCCTGAAATAATTGAACAGCGGCTGGGGCTGATTTGACAGCGGCGGAAGCGGGCTGTCGGTACCCATTGAGGCAATCTGCTCCGCGCCGTCGCGGGCCATCGGGAGGATTGAGGTCATAACGTCCTCGTAGGTGTAGCCGAAGGCTTTTTGAAGCCTTCTTCTCTCCTCGCGCTTGTGCTCCTCAACCTTCGCGTTCGGGATTTTGAGGTCTTTAAGATGAATCAGGTTGCCGTCAAGCCACTCTCCGTAGGGCTTTTTTGAGGCGTACTTCATCTTCAGCGCCTCGTCGTCAACAAGCTCACCCTTTACGGTGTCTACCAAAAGCATTTTGCCCGGGCAAAGCCTTTCCTTCGCGACAATGTGCTCGGGAGCTATTTGAAGCGCGCCTACCTCAGAGGATAAAATCAGGTTGTCGTCGTCGGTGATGTAGTAGCGCGACGGGCGCAAGCCGTTGCGGTCAAGCACGGCGCCCATGATGTCGCCGTCGGTGAAAAGGATTGACGCGGGACCGTCCCACGGCTCCATCATCGTGGCGTAATATTGATAGAAATCGCGCTTTTTGCGCGGCATTGTGTGGTTCCTGTCCCACGGCTCGGGAATTGTAATCATCACAGCAAGCGGCAAATCCATACCGCTCATAACCAAAAATTCAAGTGTGTTGTCAAGCATCGCGGAGTCCGAGCCCTCGGCGTTTACCACAGGGATTACCTTGTCCAAATCGCCCTTTAGGTGCTCGCTGCGCATAGTTTCCTCGCGCGCGAGCATTTTATCCGCGTTGCCGTGGATTGTATTGATTTCGCCGTTGTGGACTATCATACGGTTCGGATGAGCGCGCTGCCAGCTTGGGTTTGTGTTAGTTGAAAACCGCGAGTGAACCATAGCGATTGCGCTCTCATACGCCTCGTCCTGCAAATCGAGGAAGAAATTGCGTAGGTCGCCGACCAAAAACATTCCCTTGTAAACAATGGTTCTGCTCGACAGAGAAACAACATAGGTGTCCTCGTTGCTCTGCTCAAATACCCTGCGCGCAACATATAGCCTGCGGTCAAAGTCAATACCCTTTTTGACCCCCTCTGGACGCGCGATAAAGCACTGCTGGATATTCGGCATACAGTCGAGCGCGCGCTGACCGATAGCGTCGGGGTTGTGGGGCACGCTGCGCCAGCCGAGAACCGAAAGCCCCTCTTTTTCGGCTATAATTTCAAACATCTTTTTTGCCTGGTTAAGGTGAAGCTCATCCTGCGGAAAGAAGAACATACCCACCGCGTAATCGCGCTCTCCGCCGAGGGATACGCCGATTTCCGCGGCTGCCTTTTTAAAGAAACGGTGAGAAATCTGGAGCAGAATACCTACGCCGTCGCCTGTTTTTCCGTCGGCGTCCTTTCCCGCGCGGTGCTCAAGCGTTTCCACAATAGTCAGCGCGTTTTCGACCGTAGCGTGAGATTTTTTGCCCTTGATGTTCACAACCGCGCCGATTCCGCAGTTGTCGTGCTCAAAGCTCGGCGAATACAAAGTGTTCTGAAAATGCCCTTGGTCTGTTGACTGCATTTTAATCTTCCTTTCGCTTGTTTTTTCCTATTTATCATATTCCTATGATATTGATTTGTCAATAGATTTTTGCAAGCTTTTTTAAATTTAATTTCATTTTTACTCCTTTTTGTTCCGATTTTGGCGATTTTTTGAAATTTTTTGCAAGCTTTCAAAAAAATAATTGCAAATTCTCTTGACAAATCAAAAAAGTCGTGCTATACTGGCACCAATGACACAGCAAAGGCGCTGCGGGCACAAGGCTCGCGGCGCATTTTATTTTGTCAAAGAATCTATTGGGGGTAATTTTATGAAGAATGTACCGCAGGAATTCGGAAGTATGGTTTTTAATGACAAAAAGATGCAGGAACGCCTGCCGAAAACCACATACAAAGCCTTGCAAAAGACAATCCGGGACGGCGAACCGCTTGATTTGAGCGTCGCGAACGTAGTCGCTAACGCCATGAAAGACTGGGCTGTAGAGATGGGCTGCACCCACTACACTCACTGGTTCCAACCGATGACAGGCGGCACCGCCGAAAAGCACGACAGCTTTATTCAGCCGCACGGCGACGGAGTAATTATGGAATTCTCCGGCAAGGAGCTGATTAAGGGCGAGCCGGACGCTTCTTCATTCCCGAGCGGCGGAATCCGCGCCACCTTTGAGGCGAGGGGCTACACCACGTGGGATCCTACGTCGCCTGCGTTTATCCGCGACACCACGCTGTATATTCCCACCGCGTTCTGCTCCTACACGGGAGAGGTTCTCGATAAAAAAACACCCTTGCTCCGCTCAATGGAAAAGCTGAGCACAGAGGCCGTAAAGCTTCTTCAGCTGCTCGGCAAATCGGACGTTCACCGCGTTACCACAACCGTAGGTCCCGAGCAGGAGTACTTTTTGATTGATAAAAAGATGTATGACCGGCGTCCCGACCTGATTTATACGGGCAGAACGCTGTTCGGAGCAGCGGCTCCCAAAGGTCAGGAGCTTGCCGACCACTACTTCGGCTCGATTAAGTCGCGCGTATCCGAGTATATGAAAGATTTGGACGAGGAGCTTTGGAAGCTCGGAGTCCTCGCCAAGACAAAGCACAACGAGGTCGCGCCTTCTCAGCACGAGCTCGCGCCGATTTTCTCGACCTCGAACATCGCGACCGACCACAACGAGCTGACAATGGAGGTAATGAAAAAGGTAGCGGAACGCCACGGTCTTGTTTGCCTGCTTCACGAAAAGCCCTTTGCGGGCGTTAACGGCTCGGGCAAGCACAACAACTGGTCAATTTCCACCGACACGGGCGAAAACCTGCTCGATCCGGGCAAGCACCCCGAAAACAACATTCAGTTCCAGCTTTTCCTCGCGGCGGTTGTTAAGGCCGTTGACGAGTACCAGGATTTGCTGAGAATTACCGTAGCTTCCGCAGGAAACGACCACAGACTCGGCGCGAACGAAGCACCGCCCGCGATTATCTCAATGTACCTCGGCGACGATTTGGGTGCGCTGGTTGACAGCATTATCGACGGAACCGAGTACACAAGCCGCGCAAAGGCGCGTATGGAGACAGGCGTAGACGTTCTGCCCGACTTCAAAAAGGATAATTCCGACCGAAACCGCACCTCGCCGTTCGCCTTTACAGGCAACAAATTCGAGTTCCGCGCGCTCGGTTCTTCGCTCAACATCTCGTGCCCCAACTATATGCTCAACACCATGGTAGCCGAGGAGCTTTCGCAGTTCTACGAAGAGCTTAAAAACGCGCCCGATGTTGAAGCCGCCGCTAAGGAACTTGTTAAAAAGGTATTCACCGAGCACAGGAGAATCATCTTCAACGGCGACAACTACGCTCCCGAATGGATTGACGAGGCGGCTCGCCGCGGACTTTGCAACTACAAATCCCTTCCCGACGCAATGGAACACTACATTGATAAAAAGAACATTGATTTGTTTGAGAAAAACGGCATTGTCACCGAACCCGAAATGCGCGCGAGATATGAAATCGAGCTTGAGCACTACTCAAAGCTGCTGCGCATTGAGGCTCTGACTATGCTTGATATGGCAAAGAAAAGCATTACGCCGCAGGTAATCTCATTTGTAAATGAGCTTGCCGAAACCGTGGCTGTCAAGAAGTCGGTTTCCGCTTCGCTTTCCGTCTTTGCCGAGGAACAGCTGCTTGAAAGCCTGTCCGACAAGCTCGAGAGATTTGTAAAGAAAACCGCTGAGCTTGAGGAGGCTGTCAACAATGCCGAGAACCTCGACGGCGACAACCTCGCTGTCGCGAAATTCTACCGCGAGACGGTATTTGAGCGTATGGCGGAGCTGAGGGAGCTCGGCGACGCAATGGAGAGCGAAACCTCTGCCGAAATCTGGCCTTATCCGTCCTACGGCGAAATCCTTTTCGGCGTTTAACAAAGGGCTGCGCCGCGCTGCCCAAACCGCGCGGTATTACCAACCTCGCTATCTTCCGATAGACTAACATATGACAACGCAACGGCGCGTTTTTCCTTTACGGAGAAGCGCGCCGTTGCGCGTAAATAATCCTTGAAAGGTTGACATAGATTTGAACTGATTTCACAAAGAGAGAAATTAAGTAATTTTAAGGAGTGATTATTTATGAGTGACTCGGTCAAAGAACTGGTAACTCAAATGACAAACGAACAGCTTTTTGCCGTGTGGTTCTTAATCGGCGCCGCGCTGGTGTTCTGGATGCAGGCGGGCTTCGCTATGGTAGAGGCGGGCTTTACAAGAGCCAAAAACACAGGCAACATTATTATGAAAAACCTGATGGACTTCTGTATCGGAACCGTCACCTTTATCCTTATCGGCTTCGGTCTGCTTATGGGAGAGGATTTGTTCGGCTTTATCGGCAAGCCCGGTTTTGATTTGTTTACGTCTTACGCGAACTTTGATTTTTCGGGCTTTGTATTTAACCTTGTGTTCTGCGCGACTACCGCGACCATCGTCTCGGGCGCTATGGCGGAGCGCACAAAGTTTTTGTCCTACTGCGTATATTCCGCCGTTATCTCGGCTGTAATTTACCCGATTGAGGCACACTGGATTTGGGGCGGCGGCTGGCTGAGCCAGCTCGGCTTCCATGATTTTGCGGGCTCCTGCGCGATTCACATGGTCGGCGGTATCTCCGCTTTAATCGGCGCGAAAATCCTCGGCGCGCGTATCGGCAAGTTCCAAAGGGACAAGAACGGCAAGGTTGTCAAGGTCGGCGCGTTCCCCGGTCACAACATCGCGCTCGGCGCGCTCGGCGTATTTATCCTCTGGCTTGGCTGGTACGGCTTTAACGGCGCGGCGGCGACCTCGGTCGATCAGCTCGGTTCAATCTTCCTTACAACAACCATATCTCCCGCGCTCGCAACGGTTACATGTATGATTTTTACGTGGATCAAGTACGGCAAACCCGACGTAAGTATGTGCCTTAACGCCTCCTTGGCGGGCTTGGTCGCAATCACCGCGGGCTGCGACGTTACCGACGCCTTTGGCGCGATTATAATCGGAATTGTCGCGGGCATGCTCGTTGTATTCGGCGTATGGCTGCTCGATTACAAGCTTCACATTGACGATCCCGTCGGCGCTGTTGCGGTACACATGATGAACGGTATCTGGGGTACCCTGGCGGTAGGCTTATTCGCCACGGACTCCGCGCCCGGCTATTCGATTGCGAACGCCTCGGGCACAAAGCTCGTCGGTCTTTTCTACGGCGGCGGCTTTGAGCTGCTCGGTCTGCAGCTTTTGGGCTTTGTAAGCGTTGCCGCGTGGACGGCAGTCACAATCACCTTAGCGTACCTTATCATCAAAAAGACTATCGGTCTGCGCGTAACCCGCGACGAAGAAATCACCGGACTGGACGCTACCGAGCACAATATGCCCTCTGCTTACGCAGGCTTCTCAATGATTCCCGAATACATCGAGGAGGACGAAGCTCCCGTAGTTGTCAGCGGAGATATTCCCGTTGCCGAGGCTGTCACGGTTAAAAAGATGCCGAGCTTTGACGACGGAGCTCCGAAAATTACAAAGGTCGAGATTGTCTGCAAGGAGTCGCGCCTTGAGTCACTGAAAAACGCTATGATGAGAATCGGAATCACAGGTATGACGGTATCGCACGTACTCGGCTGCGGCGCTCAGAAGGGCAAGCCCGAATACTATCGCGGCGTTCAGATTGAGGCAAATCTGCTGCCTAAGGTTCAGGTAGATATCGTCGTCTGCAAGGTTCCCGTTTCCTCCGTTATCGAAACCGCCAAAAAGGTTCTGTACACCGGTCACATCGGCGACGGCAAGATTTTTGTTTACGACGTTGAGGACGTTGTGAAGGTCAGAACAGGAGAAACAGGCTGCGACGCTATGCAGGACATTGAGTAATATACCATTATAACGTAAATTAACCGCAAATTTCGGTCGGACAAAGTGAACGTTCGGCTGAAATTTGCGGTTTTCTGTTTTTATGTTAGCAATCGGTTCAAAAGCGCCCGATTTTTCTATATTTGCGAATATCATATATAATGCGGTTGTAGATATAGCCGAAGTCGCAAATATAGGTCGCGTTGCTCAGGCTGTAGCCGTTCGTGCGCATAAACCAAAAGCCGTTGCCCTTGTTCGTTTTGACCGGACTGTACCATGTGCCCCTCGCTTTCGCGTACATTGTCGGTCTGAACCGCCGCGCCGGATCGTCAACTCCGCCGCCCGGACAGAAACCGTGGCGCGCCGCCGACGGAGACGCGAAAACTTCATCGGCGCTCTCGCTCTTCTGCCCGTTTCCGCACGAGCAGACACATATACAAATACATAAACATTAGACATAACACACAAAACCCTAAAAATAAAAAGCGCGCAACTCCTAAGAGCCACACACGAAAACCGCATAGCTCAATTTTGCTGCGGCACAATTTCAATGCGTGCATTTTTACCAAAAAAATTCCCACTTAGTCTTTGTATAATAAATAAAATTATGTTGCAATGTTGCACTTTAATAATATCATATATTGTTAACTAACGCAATCCAAATTTATGTTGTCTTTTTTTCAAATTTTCACAATGAAATATCCCCTTTGCGAAGAAATAAATCTCTGCAAAGGGGATTGAATAATTTTAATCTATATCAAAGCGTTAGAGCTGTTATTTTAACCGACAAAGGGCTGAACATAGTTTACGTCGGCGCTGTCTGAGTTCGATGTGTTATTGTTAGCTGTTTGTACCGTGTTAACGTTGCCGGAGTTGTTCGTTGACTGTCCGCCGTTGTAGGGCTGTACAGTGTTGTAGGACTGTTCGGAGTCAGAGGCTTCAGCCTTGTTTCCTTTGGGGTTGTCGTTGGGGTTGGTCTTTGTGTCGCCGATTGAGCCGTTGCCGGAGTTGTCCGCGCCTGTGCCGGTGTAAGGCTTAACATAGTTTACATCGTTACTTGTGTTGTTGCTTGAATTTGTGTTATCGCTTGTGCTTGTGTTGGTATTTGAGCTTGTGTATGTGTCCGCGGTGTATGTGTTGCTGCTGTTATTGTAGCTGTTAACGGGCGCAACGTAGTTTGAGTTGTCGGTTGTCTTGGCGTCGGTGTTGGATGCCTTTGTTGTCTTTGCCTGAGTAGTCTTTTTGACGTCTGAAACTGTCTGCGATGCCTTTGTGCTCTGTGCCGCGGGAGCGGAAGCCGGTTTGTTGATTGCCGGGATTCCGAAAATGCAGAAGCCCGCGATTCCTGCCGCCAATACGGATGTCGCGAATACCGCGGCGATTCTCTGTTTGATTGCCTTATTCTTTCTTTCTTTTTGAATACGAGCTACCTTTCTCTGTCTTGCCCTTCTTGCGCTTTCCTGAGAAAGTCCGCTGTTGCTTGTTTTTGTCTCGAAGTTGTCGTTGTAGTTGTTTCTGATTTCGTTTGTGTTTTTCATTTTTCATTTCTCCTTTAATTTTGAAATTTGTCAGGTCTTAATTATTGTTTTTTTATTTTTTTGACGCTTAGCTCTTTTGCTATCGTCACGTTGCCTTGACTGTGACTATAGTCTATCATACTGACTATGACAAAACCCTGACAAAAATCTGTAATATTTTAAGTTTTTTAAAAAATTTTAAAATTTTAAATTTTTTTGAAAATTAAGGATTTGTACGAAAAAAGAAATTGAAAGCGACAATATAATGGTATAAGGTTGAGGGATTGTCAGCTCCCTTTAATCCGCATTTCGAACGTCCCGCCCTTGAAACAAAAACAGCAACGTAACGTTGCATCCACTTCCGCCTATTACAGAATTTGTTTATTTCAAACGTTTCATTAACGGCGGGGTCAAAGCAAATGGATTGTCATAAAAAAACAGCCCTCTGCGGTTAAACAGAGAGCCGAACAAAAAAACCTTTGTACATGTGGTATTATCAATATTATTTACTCGCCTTTCAAGCAACTTTATTTTTTGGGGGTTTATCTAGGGGTTTATGACATGTATGTTTTGTTACCTAATCTTTTTTCAACTTTTCTTAACTCTATTTTTCTATCTTCCAAAAACCGCATAGATAAGCCGTTTTTTAGCATTTTAAGTAAAGCCTACAAAAATAAAAGGTGGTTTAGATAAACCACCTTGTTTGGTTGCGGGAGGCGGATTTGAACCACCGACCTTCGGGTTATGAGCCCGACGAGCTACCGAACTGCTCTATCCCGCGATATATTCTGTTGTTACAGCTTCCTTATAATAACACGCAAAGAACGCTTTGTCAAGTGTTTTTTCTGTTTTCGGCGCGCGGAGGCTGTTTTGGCGCGCTTTTTGCGCCGGCTGATTTATTATATGATAAAAACGCGCAAAATATCACCCGTGTTGATTATTATTGTAACGGTTGCATTTTTCGCGCTGAATTGTTATAATAATAAGTACAGCTCATTTGCTGAAAAAAGGAGGATTTACACCATGTGTAACAAAAAAACTTTTTACATCACAACCCCAATCTATTATCCGTCCGGCAATCCGCATATCGGACACTGCTATACCACTGTTGCCTGCGATTCAGTCGCGAGGTACAAGCGAATGCAGGGATATGATGTAATGTTCCTCACGGGTACCGACGAGCACGGTCTCAAAATTGAACAAAAGGCTGCAGAAAAAGGCGTTACGCCAAAGGAATATGTTGACGAAATCGCCGATGTTTTCAAGAAGCTCTGGAGCTTTATGAATATCAGCTACGACCGCTTTATTCGCACCACCGACGATTATCACGTGGAGAGCGTACAGAAAATCTTTAAGGAGCTTTACGACCGCGGATACATCTACAAGGGCGAGTACAGCGGAAAATACTGCACTCCGTGCGAAAGCTTTTGGACGGAAAGTCAGCTTGTTGACGGCAAGTGCCCCGAGTGCGGAAGAGAGGTTGTCGAAAGCACCGAGGAGGCTTACTTCTTCAAAATGGCACCGTTTGCGGACAGGATTGAAAAGCTCCTCACCGAAACCGACTTTCTCCGCCCCAAAACCCGCGCCGTTGAGCTTGTCAACAACTTTATCAAGCCCGGACTGGAGGATTTGTGCGTATCAAGAACCTCTTTCAGCTGGGGTATTCCCGTTACCTTTGACGATAAGCACGTTGTCTATGTTTGGATTGACGCGCTCTCGAACTATATTTCCGCCTTGGGCTACGAAAACGACCGCTTTGACGAGTATGACAAATACTGGCCTGCCGACGTTCACATGGTCGCCAAGGACATCATGCGCTTTCACGCGATTATCTGGCCCGCTATGCTGATGGCGCTTGAGCTTCCGCTGCCAAAGCACCTCGCGGTTCACGGCTGGATTACTTTTAACGGTCAAAAAATGTCTAAGTCGCTCGGAAACGTTGTTGACCCGTTCGTTTTGGGCGAGCGCTACGGAGCCGACGCTATCCGTTACCACATTTTGCGCGAGATGGCTCTCGGAGCCGACAGCTCATTCTCAAACGAAATTATGATTAACCGCATCAATTCCGACCTTGCCAACGGCTTCGGCAACCTTGTGTCGCGCACCGTGGCGATGGTTGAAAAATACTTCGGCGGTACTCTGCCCGAGGAACGCGAAGCAGGAGAATTTGACGACGAATTAATCGCCGAAGCAACCACGCTGAAAGAAAAGGTTGACGAATTTGTGGACAAAACCGAGTTGCAAAACGCTTTGGTTGAAATTTTCAAGGTTGTTTCCCACGCAAATAAATACATTGACGAAACCGCTCCGTGGGTGCTCGCGAAGGACGAGTCAAACCGCGCGAGGCTCGCGACCGTCCTCTACAATTTGCTCGACACTATCAGAATCACCTCTACCCTGCTTTCCGCCTTTATGCCCGAAACCATGCCAAAGGCGCTTGAGCAGATCGGCGCGTGCGAAAAGTGCGCGAGCTACGAGAATTCGGGAACCTTCGGCTGTCTGCCCAAGAACGTTACCGTTAAGCGCGGCGAGGCTCTGTTCCCGAGAATTGACGTTGACAAGGAGATTGACGA
>CAJOLF010000026.1 GCA_905235295.1 uncultured Ruminococcus sp.
TGTGTCCCCTGTTTTTTCAACATACTGCCCGTACACGTTAACCGCTACCGCGGTGTGCGTGTCGCAGAGGTAATTGTCCTCGTCAAACAGACTCTTGATTGTCGCCTGAGTCTGCTTATCGTCGCAGCATCCGCCGAAGAATTTTTCCTGAATTACAGCCTTGACGTCGCCGGATACCTCATACTTGCCCTCGGATTTAAGGGCGTTCATCCATTCCCTGACTGTGGCGTCGCTGTCGCCCGAGAGCTTGTAGAGGAGCCTTTCGAGGTTACTTGAAACAAGAATATCCATTGAAGGAGAAATTGTTGTGTAGAACCTTCTGTTTTTATCGTAAACGCCTGTGTTGATAAAATCGGTCAGGACGTTATTTGAATTGGAAGCGCATATAAACTTGTTTACGGGAAGTCCCATAAGGCTCGCGTAATAAGAAGCGAGGATGTTGCCGAAGTTTCCTGTGGGAACAACAACGTTGATTTTGTCGCCCATAGCAATCTTCTTTTCATTGACAAGGTCGCAGTAGGCGGATATGTAATACACAATCTGAGGAAGAAGTCTGCCCCAGTTGATGGAGTTCGCCGAGGAGAAAAGCATATTGTTCTGCTCAAGCTTTTCGGCGATTTCGGGAGTTGTGAAAATCTTTTTTACTCCTGTCTGTGCGTCGTCAAAGTTGCCCTTAATCGCGCAAACCCTGACGTTTTTGCCTTCCTGGGTGTTCATTTGGTGCTTTTGCATCGGACTTACGCCGTCAACGGGATAGAAAACGATGATATTTGTATTTTCAACATCCTTAAAGCCTTCAAGAGCTGCTTTTCCCGTATCGCCCGATGTCGCAACAAGAATAACAGCCTGTTTGCCGTCGCAGGTCTTTTTGAGCGACTTTGTCAGAAAATGCGGCAAAATTTGGAGAGCCATATCCTTAAACGCGCAGGTTGGACCGTGCCAAAGCTCGAGAATATTGAGCTCGCTGCCGTTGAGCTTGGCGTGTGCCATAGGCGCGGGATTTTCCGAGCCGAACTTCGCGGCGGTATAGGCGTTGTCAACGCAGTCGTCAATTTCCTCTTTGGTAAAGTCAGTTAGAAAATCGGCAAACACCTTTTTTGCTCGGCCCTTGTAATCAAGAGCCAAAAGCGCGTTGAAGTCCTCCGCGGTATATTCAGGAAACTCCTGCGGAACAAAAAGTCCGCCGTCCTTCGATATGCCCTGAGCGATTGCCTGAGCGGAAGAAACAACTTCGCTTTTGTTCTGTGTGCTGTTATATAACATTTACATCTTCCTTTCCGATACATTGAACACTTTATTTTACAACAAATTTCGCCGAAAGTCAAAGTTTTCTCGGAACAAAATTAAATATTTGAAAATCAGAAGCAAAAACCGCTGTTCTGAGCGTCAAACGCGGCGGCGATATAGTTGATTTTTTCGAGTTTAAGACTTTCTTTATCAACAAAAACCTCGCTTACGTCAAAACGGCAGTTAAGCTCGAGCTTGTTTTCAATAAGATAAGCCTCGGCGGTTTTGATTATTTTTGTCTGCTTTCGGCGGTCAACCGCCTCATACGGCTGAGTGATTGTGTTGCTGTGACGGGTTTTTACCTCGACAAAGCAGAGCATATCGCCGTTTTTCGCGATTATGTCAATCTCTCCGTAATTTTTCCTGTAATTTTGCGCGAGAATCTTATATCCCTTTTTTTTGAGGTAAGATACGGTATAAGCCTCGCCTTTATCTCCGATTTTCTTTGTTGAATATGCTCTTGTCATTTTAATATCTTCTTTAAAAAGCTCGGTCTGTGGTACGGAGTTACGCCGTATTTTTTGATTGCCTCAACGTGCGCCTTTGTGCCGTAGCCCTTGTGCTTGTCAAACTGATATTCGGGGTATTCCTCGGCGTATTTATAAAGCAGTCTGTCCCTTGAAACCTTCGCGAGAATTGAGGCGCAGGCGATTGACATTGACTTTGCGTCGCCCTTGACAATGCACTCGCAGTCAATATCAAGGTTCGGCAGGCGGTTGCCGTCAATCATAGCGTAGTCAGCCTTTACGCTCAAACCTTCAACCGCTCTTTTCATAGCGAGCATTGTGGCGTTGAGAATATTCATACTCTCAATCTCGTCAACGCTCGCGAACGCGACCGAATAAGCCAAAGCCTGCTCCTTGATTACATCAAAAAGAGCTTCGCGCTTTTTTTCGCTGAGCTTTTTGGAGTCGTTTACGCCTTCTATAACCGTGTCTTTCGGCAAAATTACCGCTGCCGCGCATACGGGACCCGCAAGAGGTCCTCTCCCCGCTTCGTCAACGCCGCAAACAGCGTTGTAGCCCTTGCCGATTGCTATATTTTCATATTCCAACCAATTCATCTTAAAACTCCGTTTGGCATTTCTACTGTTATACGTCCGAGCTTTCCCGCGCGGAACTCGTCGAGGAGCATTATTGAAGCTCGTTCGGTGTCGATTTCTCCGCCCGAGATTAACATTCCTCTTTTTTTGCCTATATACTGCAAAAGCTCATAGGAATCCGTGCTTTCCAAATCAATATCCTCAAGCTTGAAGCGTGAGATAAAATCCGCGGGCTTGAGCTGCTTTAGAAAGTCAAGCAGCCTTACGGCAAGCAGCTCGATATCAATAACCTGATCCTTTACCGCGCCTGTGAAGGCAAGGTGCTCGCCGACGATTTTGTCGTCAAACTTAGGCCAAAGCACGCCCGGGGTGTCGAGCATTTCAAGGTTATTGCTGACAGAAAACCACTGGTTGCCCCGGGTTACGCCCGGTCTGTCCTCTACCTTTGCCCTGTTCTGCCTTGAGATTTTATTGATAAACGACGACTTGCCGACGTTCGGAATACCGACAATCATAATTCTCATCATCGGGTTTTTCATACCCTTTGATTTAAGCTTGTTTATCCTCTCGCTGAGCACGCTGTTGACCGCCTGAGGGAATTTATTAAGTCCTCTGCCGCTTTTGCAGTCGACTGCGATTGCGGTTATCCCCTGCTTTGCGAAGTGGTCAATCCACATTTTTGTCGCGGTCTGATTCGCCATATCGCACTTGTTGAGCAGGATAATCCTCGGTTTGTTTTGGATAATTCCGTTAAGGTCGGGGTTTCGGCTGCTTACGGGAATCCTCGCGTCAATAATTTCCGCCACCGCGTCAACAAGCTTCAGGTTTGACTGAATTTGCCGCTTGGTTTTTGTCATGTGACCGGGAAACCACTGAATGTTTTGCATTTCTGCCATAATTTTTCCTCGCTTATACAGTAAAAATAAAGCCTATTTCAAAAGATATGAAACAGGCTTTTGATGTATTCTGATTAATAAAGATAGCCGAAGTGGTCAAACGGGAAAGCGACAAACTGCGCTTTGCCGATTACATCTTTAACGTCAATAAGACCGATTTCGGTACTGCGGCTGTCAAGGGAAACCTGACGGTTATCTCCCATTACAAAGAGCTTGCCCTCGGGAACGACCTCGGGAATTTCGTTGTCGCCGTAATTGCCCGAGAAGGTTGTGCCCTTGATGTACGGCTCGTCAATGACTATGCCGTCAACAATTATGCGGTTGTTTTCATAATCGAGCTTTAGGGTTTGTCCTTCCTTGGCAATAACGCGCTTGATAATCGGCTTTTTGTACTGCGCTCCGTGAGAAATAACGATTATGTCGTTATTTTTGGGAGTGTACAAAAGGTTTGTGACGATTACCTTGTCGTTTGACTGCAGGGTGTCGTTCATAGAAGTGCCGTCAACATCAACAAGCCTAAATACAAAGGTCAGGCATACAACTACAATAGCTATCGCGAAAACAACGCAGCGTATCCAGTCATATACGCCCGCAAGACCGCCCTCCTGCTTTGCTGAAACAAAGTATTCCTTGCCGTCTTCGGTTTTTTCGACCTCTTGCTTTTCTTCGGCTTCATCGGAAATATATGAGTAATAATCGTCATAATCCGAGGCTTTTTTAGCGTTATTATCTTTGCTCAAATACATATCGGGATTAATGTCTACCGCGAGGTCAATGTCCTCGTTTGAATAATCCTTACCAAGATCCTTTTTGGAATCGTTACTCAATGCGTTCACCACCTTGAATAATAAAAGTGCCTGCGGGTACACGCCGCCTGTTTTTCGGTATATTGGGATAAACGGCGGGTTAAACCGGCAATTCCCTATAAAGTAATAAAAAGGGAACTCAAAGCAAGTCCCCTTTTATATATTCGAGAATTTACTTACGAATCTGTTCCTTAACCTTAGCAGACTTACCAACTCTGTCGCGCAGATAGTAAAGCTTGCTTCTGCGAACCTTACCGTAACGAACAACATTGACGTCCTTTACGTTGGGAGAATGAAGCGGAAATACTCTTTCTACGCCAACGCCGTAAGCTACTCGCCTTACGGTGAATGTTTCTCCGACTCCGCTGCCCTTCTTGGCGATAACGGTGCCCTCGAACATCTGGATTCTCTCTCTGTTGCCTTCACGAATGTTAACCGATACTCTTACAGTATCGCCGATGCCGAACTCGGGTGTTGATTCCTTAACCGAATCAGCGGCAATTGTTTTTAATGCGTCCATTTTTATCCTCCTGTTTTTACCCGATATTCGTACCTCTTTGGCATTGGACTATCAGTTCTTAAATGACGGCTTTGCCGTAATTTGAGCCACGTCGCGAGTAACGACGGAACCAAATGCTTTAATATTATATCATATAAAGAATTATAAATCAAGTCTTTTTTTAATAATTTTTTAATCGCTGATATTCTGTAATTTTTTAAGAAAATTGCTGAAATAATCGGGCAAATCCGAGCAAAATTCAAGGTATTCGCCGCTTCGCGGGTGAATAAATCCGATTTTTCGCGCGTGCAGGCACTGACCTTCAAAATTAACCTTCTCGTTTTTTACTCCGTAAACCGTATCTCCCGCGACAGGATGACCGATGTACGCCAGATGAACCCTAATCTGATGTGTTCTGCCGGTTTCAAGTCTGCATTTGATGTGGGTATAGCCTTTGTAGCGGTTGATTACAGAATAGTGCGTTACCGCATTCCTGCTGTTGTTTGGGGTTACGCACATCTTTTTTCGGTCGTTGGGATTTCTGCCGATAGGCGCGTCAACCGTTCCCGCGTCGTCTTTAAGGCTGCCGAAAACCACAGCCTCGTATTCCCTTGTGAACGAGTGCTCTTTAATCTGCTCCGCGAGCGAGGTATGAGCAAAATCGTTCTTGGCGACAATCAAAAGTCCGCTTGTGTCCTTGTCTATTCTGTGTACAATCCCGGGACGAAGAACTCCGTTTATGCCCGAAAGACTGTCGCCGCAGTGGTAGAGCAGGGCGTTGACAAGCGTTCCGTCGTAATTCCCCGCGGCAGGGTGAACCACCATTCCCTTGGGCTTGTTCACAACAAGCAGGTCGCTGTCCTCGTACACAATATCAAGCGGAATATTCTCCGCCTTGGCTTCATACGCGACAGGCTCGGGAACTGAAACCGCGACTGTATCGCCTTCGGAAAGCTTATAATTTTTGTTGACCGCTTTGCCGTTTACAAGCGCGAGGTTGTTTTTTATCAGCTCTGCGGCGGCGCTTCGGGAAATTCCGATTTCGCTGTCGGCAATGAATTTATCAAGTCTTACGCCGCTTTGGGCGCACACAAGCTTATGCTCAGTCATTTTTATTTGCCTTTTTGGATTTGGAAGGGCTTTTGAACAGAAGCCACAACGCCAGAATTATCACGCCGATTGTAATGCAGTAATCCGCGAAGTTGCATACGGGCGGAAAGAACGAAAGGCTGATATAGTCGATTACATAGCCGTATAAAACGCGGTCAATCAGATTTCCGATTCCGCCGCCGATGATTAATCCCGCGAGAATATAGAAAAGCTTGCCCTGAGGACGTTTTTTGAACATATAAAAAATAACGGCAAAAATCATCAGTGAGGTCAGCGCGACAAAAAACCAGCGCATATTCTGAAACATTCCAAAGGCAACGCCGTTGTTTTCTACATATTGAAGATTAAACAAGCCGTCAATAACCGTAACCGTGCCGGAAGGCTTTACGTTGTTTACGACTATTACTTTAATGATTTGATCGACAGCGACAACCAGCGCGCCGATTAAAAGTGCGACAAAGGGCATAAATCCTCCATAATCATAAATCGGCGCAATAAAAATCGCACCGATTTATATATCAATTATTAATTACTTCAAGTTTTCGCAGCAGCGATGACAAAGCGTTGGGTGCTCGCTGTTCTGACCGACAGTTTTGCTGATAGACCAGCAGCGCTCGCATTTTTCGCCCTCTGCCTTTTCTACGCTGATTTCAAGCTCAGCGCCGTTGTCAACAATCTCAACCTCGGAGACAATGAACGCGTCCTTGAGCTCGGGCTCGGCTTTTTTGAGGAAAGCAAGCTTTTCTCCGCCGGCGGAAAGCACAATCTTGGCTTCAAGCGAGCTTTTGAGCGTCTTTTCCTTGATAGGCGCTTCAAGCTCCTTTTTAACGTCGTCTCTGAGAGCCTGAATCTCGTCCCAGAACGCCATAAACTCGTCGTCAGTGTCGATGTCGAGCTTTTCGGGCATCTCGTTAAAGATTACGTGCTCGGTCTTGTCGTCCTTTGCGTGAGGCATATACTTCCAAATTTCATCGGAGGTGTACGCGAGAATAGGAGAAATCATCCTTGTCATTGCGTTGAGGATAATGTAAATCGCTGTTTGAGCGGCTCTCCTCTCTTTGCTGTCCGCCTTAGCGGTATAAAGTCTGTCTTTGAGAACATCAAGGTAGAAGTTTGACATATCCACAACGCAGAAGTTGTGAATACTGTGGTAAACAATGTGGAATTCGTAATTGTCGTACGCTTCCTTTACCTTGTCTATAAGGTTATTTAGCTTTGTAACTGCCCATTTATCAATGGGATTGAGCTCGTCAAGAGCAACCATATCTTTATTGGGGTCAAAATCGAACAGGTTGCCGAGGATATACCTTGCGGTATTTCTGATTTTTCTGTAAGCCTCGGAGCGCTGCTTGAGAATTTCAAAGGAAATGTTAACATCCGACTGATAATCGCAGGAAGCAACCCAAAGACGGAGAACATCGGCGCCGTACTGCTTGATAACCTCCTGAGGGCTGATACCGTTGCCGAGGGATTTGCTCATCTTGCGCTTTTCCATATCGAGAATCATACCGTGAGTAAGCACGGTTTTGTACGGAGCAACGCCTGTTGTGGCAACAGATGTAAGCAGCGAGGACTGGAACCAGCCTCTGTACTGGTCGTTGCCCTCAAGGTAAAGGTCGGCGGGGAATTTGAGATAATCACGGCGTTTTACAACAGAGGTGTGAGAAGAACCGCTGTCGAACCAAACGTCCATAATATCCTTTTCTTTATCAAAGCTCTGAGAGCCGCACTTGGGGCACTTTGTGCCCTCGGGGAGAATCTCGGAAGCGTCGCGGTCAAACCACGCGTTGGAGCCTTCCCTTCCGAAAAGCTCGGAAACCGCAAGCATAGCGTCCTTGTCAATTAACGGCTCGCCGCAGTCACGGCAGTAGAAAATCGGAATGGGAACGCCCCATTTTCTCTGGCGCGAGATACACCAGTCTTTTCTGTCGCGAACCATAGAGGTAATTCTGTCTTTACCCCAAGCGGGAATCCACTCAACGGTGTTAATCGCGTCAACAGCGTCGTCCTTGAAATCGTCAACGGAGCAGAACCACTGGTCTGTAGCTCTGAAAAGAATCGGAGACTTGCACCTCCAGCAGTGAGGATACTGGTGAATAATCTTTTTGAGCGCGAATAAAGCGCCTGTGGATTCAAGCTTAACCGCAATTTTCTTGTTAGCCTCGTCGGTTGTAAGTCCTGCGAATTCCCCTGCTTCCTCGGTGAGAACGCCGTCGCCGTTAACCGGGCAGATTACGGGGATTTCGGGATAATTGCGGCAAACATTGTAGTCGTCAACGCCGTGACCGGGAGCGGTGTGTACGCAGCCGGTACCGCTTTCAAGAGTAACGTGGTCGCCGACAATCAAAACGGATTCCCTGTCAAGGAACGGGTGCTGAGTCTTGATGTACTCAAGCTCGCTGCCCTTAATAGTGCCGACTACCGAATAATCGGTAATTCCGGCTTCTTCCATTACTGATTTATAAAGGTCGGTAGCCATAACGTAATATTCGTCGCCGTGCTGAATAACCGAATACTCAAAGCGCGGACCGACGCAGATTGCGACGTTCGCGGGAAGCGTCCAGGTTGTTGTTGTCCAAATTACAAAGTAAACCTTTGACGGGTCAATTCCCATTGCAGAAAACTTACCGAGGTCGTCGGTAACGTTGAATTTTACATAAATAGAATGGCACGGGTCCTCCGCGTACTCAATCTCAGCCTCGGCAAGCGCCGTTTTGCACTCGGGGCACCAGTAAACGGGCTTTAAGCCGCGGTAGATGTAGCCTTTATCGGCCATTTCCGCAAAGACCTTAATCTGCTCGGCTTCATAATGGTGATTAAGAGTAATGTAGGGGTTATCCCACTCTCCGATAGCGCCGAGACGCTTGAACTGCTCGCGCTGGTCGTTGATATAGCCTGTTACAAATTCCTCGCAGAGCTTCCTGAGCTCTACGACAGAAATATCCGCGGAGCTGCCGATTCCTGCCTTTTGCCTTGCTTTAAGCTCGGTCGGCAGACCGTGTGTGTCCCAACCGGGTACGTACGGAGCCTTAAAGCCCGCCATATTTTTATAACGGACAATAAAGTCCTTTAAGATTTTGTTAAGGGCGTGGCCGAGGTGAATATCACCGTTCGCGTAAGGCGGACCGTCGTGAAGAACAAACAGGGGCTTTCCCTCGTTTTGCTCCATCAGTTTATCATAAAGCTTATCCTCTTCCCAATTTTTGAGCATTACAGGCTCGCTTTTGGGCAAACCGGCGCGCATCGGAAAATCGGTCTTTGGAAGATTCAGGGTTGCGTTATAATCTTGGGACATTGTTTTTCTCTCCAATATATTGAAAATTTTAGGCTATACCGCATAATTCAGGTATGTGGATTGCGCGGTATTGCCTTTACTCAGCAGAAACGTCGTAGTTATCGCCGAACTTCAAATCGCTGAATTTGTTTTGACGCTTTTCGGCAACCTTTGTGCCGTCGGGCTGTGCAGGCTGCTCATAAACGGGTGCCGCCGCCTGAGTTTCGACAGCAGCGTGCTGCTCCTGATACGAAGCCTGATTAATTTCCTGACTGGTTATTTCTTCCTCAACCTGCTCGGTGGGGTATTTTTCGTCAAGAGTCTTTTTGCTGTTCTCCAAATCTACTGATGTGGGAAGGTCGTCAATCGCCTTGATATGGCTTTTGTACAGCTCAATAAGCTCGTTTCTGAGGGCAACGGCGTCAGCCTGAAGCGAAAGGTAATTATCCTTTTCAAGCGCTGTCATTTTGTTTGTCTCAACAGAGACATTCTGAGCCTTTTCCTCGGCATCACGAATGATTTTGGCAGCCTTTTCCTTTGCCTCTTTAATGCAGGCGTCGGACATCTTCTGGGAAGTGAGCAGTGCGTTTCTTACGGTTTCCTCGTCTGCTCTGTACTCCTCAAGGCGGGTAGCCAGTCTGTCAATTTTATGTACAAGGTTTGTTTTTTCCTTTTTAAGCTGCTCAAAAGAAACAATAACCTCATCAATAAAAGCGTCCACGTCTTCGGCTCTGTAGCCTCCGCTGAGAGTAGCTTTTCTAAAGCTTACGTTTTTAATCTCATCAATAGTTAACATATATAGCTCTCCTTATCTGTAATGAATAATTGATATTCTGATTCGGTGCTTTTTTGTTTCACCCAAAACACCGTTAATTCTGAATTTGCCCTTGCCTCTGACAGTCAGCGTGTCGTTGTCGTTAACGCTTTTGCTGATGTTGGTGCACTCGTCAAAGTTAAGGGTTACGTTGCCTGATAAAATCAAGTTTTTTGTTTTTTCGCGCGAAAGTCCCGTTAAAGCCGCGACAACATTATCAAGCCTGAGGGACGAAACAATTAAAGATTTTTCCTCTACCCCTCTGCCCTTAGGCAAAGAATCCGTATCGGCGTCGGAGATTTTTACTCCCGCGCTTCCGATTTTAAAAATCTGGGATTTTACGTACTCCTCAATCTCGGACTTTACAAAGACGACCGCTCTGCCGTCCTCTACCAAAATATCGCCGACTGTCTCTCGCTCAATGCCGAGCGACATCAGCGCGCCGAGAAAATCGCGGTGAGTAAGCTTGTCCGCGGCTCTGAACTTGAATTCGAGCGCGGAAATCGGAAAATCCGGATTATCGCCGTAGTAATCAAGGCACAAAACCTTGCGCTCGCTTTGCCCGTACCCGCCGAAAAAGCTGTATGAGCTAAAGCCGGCGGAATCGAGGTACCTTTGAGCGCGCGCCTGCTCGGCTTCCGTTAAAAAAGAAAAGAAGTACGGCTTCCGGCGCTTTTGGCAAAGGTAAATTCCGTCGTCAAGCTTGGAGTAAAACAGCTTGTCGTTATCAGAAGTATACACCGCTGTTTTCAAGCTCGTCAAGCAAATCGTCACCTGTTAAATCAACGTTGCTCGGAATAATAATATATGTGTTGGAAGCAACCCTCTTGATTTTTCCGTCGTTGGCGTAAGCTACGCCGCTGAGGAAGTCAAGGATTCTTCTTGCCATATCCTTATTGGTGTCCTCAAGGTTAAGAACAACGGTGTGGGTTTTTATCAGCTCGTCCGCGATAGCGCGGGTTTCCTCTCCAAAGCGTTCGGGTTTGAAAATACCGACCTGGAGCTTAGCCGTCGCGTTGATATTCACAACCTTGTTCCTTGAATTGCCGGACGAGGTCTGTCTGCTTCTTTCTCTGACGGTTTCTTCCTCGTAATAATCATCGTCACCGTCTTCGGCATAGCCGTACTCGTCGTACTCGTACTCGTCGTCGGGAGCGTCCCACATACGTTTAAACTTGTCAACAATTCCTGCCATTTGATTTTCCTCCTGTTATGTGTAGTCAATAGGCGTCCGCTGAACAAATAAAGCTCTTTGGCTTTGCGCGTAATTTACATACAATATTTATTCAGCGCTTACCTCGCGCCAAACAGCGCAGATCCAACTCTTACCATATTTGCGCCTTCGAGTATTGCCTCGTAGTAATCTGACGACATACCCATCGACAATATACTCATATTTATATTATCTAATTTTTTTTGCGATATGTCAATAAATAACTTGTGCATATTATTAAAATAATTTAAAATTTTTCGTGTATTATCACAAATCGGAGGTATTGTCATCAGTCCTTTGACCGAAATTGAGTCCAATTCGGCGATTTGGCACAGTAATTCCTCGAGATTTTCTTCAAAGACTCCCGACTTGTTTTCCTCTCTGCCGATATTGACCTCAACAAGAATATCGGTTGTGATGTTGCGCTTTTTTGATTCCTTGGAGATTTCCTTGGCGAGCTTTAGGCTGTCTACCGACTGGATAAGGTCAACCTTGTCAACAATCTGACGCACCTTGTTGCTTTGCAGATGACCGATGAACTGCAGAGAGCAGTTGTCGAGATTATAGTCGTCGTACTTTGAAAGCAGCTCCTGTACCCTGTTCTCTCCGATATGGTCAAGACCTAAGGATATTGCGTGGTTGATTGTCGCGGCGTCAACGGTTTTTGTCGCGGCAAGAAAGGTGATGTCCTCGCGCGACTTGCCGACCTTCTGCGCCGCCTCGGCGATTCTCTCGTTAATTTTTTTATAATTGTATTCTACGTCAAGCAATGACCTTGCCGTCATACAAGTCATCTCCTTTAATAATAACTTTATCGTAAAGCGAAATTGTTTCTCCGTTAAACAGGATTCCTTCCTTCGGATCCTGGTCGCAGATTACATAATCCTTGTCGGCGTAAATAATCGCGATCTGCTTGAACTGAACCTCGCTGCCGTAGAGCACGTAAACGCCCTGAACCTTCTTTTGCTCCTTGTGCGAGTTGTCGTTTTCGTCGTAAGTAACCTTGGTTACGTAGTCGTCGTGAATTGCCTTTTTGCTTACCCTGAGCCCCGTGTAGGTTCCGAGACCGATTTCTATCGGCTCCTGCCTTGCCTGCAAAATGCCTTCGTTCATATAGTCGCACTGCAAAATTACAAGCGCGTTGCCGTCGGGATTCTGAGTGATTTTATATATTTCAGCAGGGATAGCCTCGGTCGATGCCTCTGTAAGCAGCACGGTGACGGCGCTGTCCCAAATCGTCAGGTTAGAAGCCTCGTCGCCGGTAACCTCGCAGGCGATGTACCACTTTACGTTGCCGACGATTTTTCCCGCGGCGTTATCGGGAACGTCGGATTTTTCAACGCTGCGCAGCTTATCAATAGTGAGGTTATCAATTTCCGAATACTTAATCGCGTTTTCGTAGCCGTCGCAAAATTCGTTAAAGTAACCCGCCACAGGCGTTTTGATTGAGTCCTTGCTCTTTCCCGAGGACGCGCGGAGACTTTCTATCTGAGAATTGAGGTTGGCAATCTCGCCGTTGAAGTCGCTCAGATTGCCTGTATAGAGAAGCCTTTGGTTAATTGAGGACAAAAGATTTTCGGAATCGGACTTTACATTGTCAATATCGTACTTATTTGCGTCGTCAAGAAAGGTGATAAGCTTGCTTTTGATGTTATTATTGATGATGTCAAGGCTCATTGTGCCCGAGATAGTGTTCTTCTGAATATACTCAAGCGATTTCTTTTGAGCCTCGAGCTTATCCGCGAGCGACTGAGCGACAGCGTCGGTTTCGTTTGAGTACACCCTCGCGATTTCTCCGTCAACATTGACGGTGTCGCCGCTTGAGCAGGAATAAGAAAGTATGCCGTCGGTTTTGTTTTCAATTATACTTTCATCGCGGATAATAAATCCGGTTGAGTTTATTTTATCGGATACAGTGGCCAAAACAGCGTTTTCGGTCGGGTACAAATCAAAATTCGCGCTGATTAGCAGGTAAGCAACGTAAATTAACGCAAGCACCGTGAGCGCCGCAACCAATATCCTTTTAAATAGTAATTTATCCATTTATTAGTCCTTTATCTGTTATTTGAACAGCCTGTGAGAAAAGCTCTTCAAAAGAATTTACTTTGTCGGGGTAAAGCCAGTTTATGGCTTTGTCACGCTTAAACCAGGTGATTTGTCGTTTTGCGTAACGTCTGGTTTCCATTTTAAGCTTTTCCACACATTCATCAAGCGAAAGCTCGCCCTTGAAGTACGGAAAAAGCTCCTTGTAACCGATTGCCTTAACGGAAGTGAAGCTGAGGTCTGAGTTATAAACACGCTCGGCTTCCTCCAAAAGACCGTTTTTGAGCATAAGGTCTACGCGCTTGTTGATTCTGTCGTAGAGCGTTTGCCTGTTTTCAAAATTTATTCCGAGCTTAACCGGAGCGTAGGGACTTTCTTCAAGTCTGGAATTTTTGTTTTGCTCGGTGATAGTTACGCCTGTGGTTTTGTAAAACTCAATCGCCCTGATAATCCGCTTGGGGTTTCTCTCCGTTTTCAGGCGTTCATACGATTCCGAGTCGATTTCCTTTAGAATTTCAAGCAGCTTGTCAATGCCCTCGGAGTTGTAAAGCTCCCGCAGAGAATCGGAGATTTCCGTGCTTCTCTGCTTGTCGTAAAAGCTTATGTTGTTCAGCAGTGAGTCAATGTACAGCCCTGTTCCGCCGACGATGACAGGCAGATTTCCGCGCGAGGTAATATCCTCAATACATTTTTTCGCGTCCGAAACAAACGAAGATACAGAATAAGTTTGATCCGGCGGAAGAAAATCCATAAGGTGGTGCGGTATTCCCTGCTTTTCCTCCTCGGAGGGCTTTGCCGTGGCGATTTGCATACCCTTGTAAATCTGCATTGAGTCGGCGGAAATAACCTCTCCCCCGTACCTTTTGCAAAGCTCTACGCCGAGCTTTGTTTTGCCCGAGGCGGTGGGTCCGACAACCGTGATTAATTTAATTTTATCCTTCAAAAAATCACGCCCTGCCAAATTGATTTTCTATTTCCGACTTTTTCATAACAATGCAAATCGGTCTGCCGTGAGGGCAATATCTGATCTGCGGATTTTTTTCGAGCGTTTTAATAAGGTCAATAAGCTCCTCGGCGCTGTTTTTGTTGCCTGCCTTAACAGCGCTTCTGCAGGCGACGTTCGCGTAGAACCAATCCATTTTTTCTGTGTAAATATCGGTTTTGCCCTGCGCGATGTAACCTGCCATTTCCGTTATGCAGTCCGCCACCTCAGTCGCGTCAATGTACTGCGGAGCGCTCCTGACGATTACCGAGCTGTTGCCGAAGTCCTCGACGTCGAACGAGCAGTCGGAAAACATACCGAGGTTGTTTATCGCCGCGTCGTACTCCTCCTTGCCGAGCGTTACGGTTATCGGCTGCAGCAGGATTTGCGCGGAAGAGCCTGCTTTTTCCGCCCTGAGCTTTTCGTAAATGATTCTTTCGTGAGCGGCGTGCTTGTCGATAAGAAGCATTTCCTTCTTATTTTTTTCAACGATAATATATGTATCAAACAGCTCGCCGATATACTTAATCTCATCCTCCTGAATATCAAGCAGGGTTGGCTGTGAGTTTTGTTTTTCGGTGACTGTTACCGGGTTTTCGCTTTCAATGTCAATTTTCTGCTGAACTAAGCTGTCTACGCTTTCGGGCCTGCCGCTTTCGGAAGCTTCAAAGGCAGGGTCAATCAGCGGAATTTCCGCTTTGCTTTCAGCGGCTTTTTGCTTGTATTCCTCAATCCGTCTTTCTTTTTGCTTTTCGTTTCTGACGGCTTGCCTTGAATAAATATCAAAGGGATTGCCTGCGTCAGCAAGCGGCGCTCTGTCGATTCCCGCAGGCGGTTTTGACGGTTTTTCGGGAATATCAAGCTCCGAAAAAAAATCCGTTTGCTTCCGCTCAGCGTTATCCGCTCTGTTCTGCGAAGGCTTTTGAAGCTGAGGCGAGCCTTGGGTAAAGGGGTTGAATTTTTTTATATCGTTAAACGCCGTGTTGTTCCTAAAGGTCGCCTGCTTTGCGTTGTCGTTTTGCAGCAGCGAGGACTTTACGGCGTGATATACAGCCTCAAAAACAGGCCTTTCGTTTATAAACCTGACTTCAATCTTAGCGGGATGAACGTTAACGTCAATCATATCGAACGGCAAAGAAATATTGAGCACGCAGGATGGAAACTTGCCGACCATAATCGAGCCCTTGTACGCTTCCTCGAGCGCCGCCATTGCGGTTCGCGACTTGACGTACCTGCCGTTGATAAAGAAATTCTGCATATTTCTGTTCGGGCGCGAGTGAACAGGCTTTGAAATATAGCCCGAAACCGAAACGGCGTTGAGCTGATACTCAACAGGAATCAGACCGCTTGCGAATTCCCTGCCGAAAACGGAATAGATTGCGGAAATCAGTTTGCCGTCGCCGTGGGTTTTGAGCGCCTGCTTGCCGTCGCGGATATAGGTGAAAGAAATCTCGGGGTGAGAAAGCGCCGCCTTGTCAACGATATTTGAAACGCTGTTGCCCTCGGACACGTCCTTTTTGAGGAACTTTGCCCTTGCGGGAATGTTGTAGAACAAATCCCTGATGATAAAGGTCGTGCCTACGGGACATCCCGCGTCGTCAAACGACTTTTCCTCTCCGCCCTCAATCACATAGCTTGTGCCGATTTCTTCATTTTCGTTCCTTGTGATAAGCTGCAGCCTTGAAACCGAGCTGATAGAAGCGAGAGCTTCTCCTCTGAAACCGAGGGTGGAAATGCCGTCAAGATCCTGTTCAAGCTTAACCTTGCTTGTGGCGTGGCGCAAAAACGCGAGCTTAACATCATCCTTTTGGATTCCGCAGCCGTCGTCTGCGACGCGCATAAACGTAGTTCCGCCGTTTTTAATCTCTACGGTGATGTTTTTGGCACCGGCGTCTATTGAATTTTCAATCAGCTCCTTGATAACCGACGCGGGTCTTTCTACGACCTCGCCCGCTGCGATTAGCTCAGCGACGTGCTTGTCAAGAACATTGATTACGCCCAATGCTTTCACCGCCTTCTTTATAAAACTAAATCATATTCTTTAACTCGTAAAGTAAGTTCATAGCCTCAATGGGAGTTAATGTGTTGAGGTCAACATTTTTTATTTTGTCAATTACAGGGCTGCTGTCAGCGCCGAGCAGCGAAAGCTGGGCGCTGCCCTCCGAATCGGACTTTTTGACAACGGTTTTGGCTTCTCCGCTTTCGAGCTCTTCAAGAATTTGCTTTGCCCTGTTGATTATTGAGTTTGGAACACCCGCGAGCTTGGCAACCTCTATTCCGTAGCTGTCATCAGCTCCGCCGGGTACAATTCTGCGTAAAAAAGTGATGTCGTCACCGCGTTTTTTGACGGCGATATTGTAGTTTTTGACGCCGTCGAGCATATCCTCCATAACGGTAAGCTCGTGGTAATGAGTGGCGAAAAGAGTTTTTGCGCCGAGCTTCTTTTTATCCGCGCAAAATTCAAGCACGGCTCTGGCGATGCTCATACCGTCAAAGGTTGAGGTTCCCCTGCCGATTTCATCGAGAATTAAAAGGCTCTTTGAGGTCGCGTTTTTGACAATATTGGCAACCTCGTTCATTTCTACCATAAAGGTTGACTGCCCCGAAGCGAGGTCGTCGGAAGCGCCTACTCTTGTGAATATACTGTCTACAATGCCGATTTGCGCCGACGACGCGGGAACAAAGCTGCCGATTTGAGCAAGAAGCACAATCAGCGCGATTTGGCGCATATAGGTCGATTTTCCCGCCATATTCGGACCTGTGATAATCGCTACTCTCTCGCCGTTGCAGTCAAGCGAAACGTCGTTTGGAACAAAAGAAGAATTTTTGAGCAGAAGCTCAACAACAGGATGACGCGAATCCTTAATAATTATCGACGACGACTGGGTAACGTCGGGACGGACGTACCTGTTGTCGGACGCGACGTTGGCAAACGAGGTGATTACATCGAGGGTTGCGACTGCCTTTGAGGTTCTTTGGATTCTTTCAAGATTTTCCGCTACGTCAAGGCGGATTTTTTCAAATATACTGTATTCAAGCGCGACAGACCTGTCCTTCGCGCCGAGGATTCTGGCTTCGAGCTCTTTAAGCTCTGGGGTTATGTAGCGCTCGCAGTTGGTAAGGGTTTGCTTGCGAATGTAATTATCGGGAACCATATCCTTGTAGGAATTTGTTACCTCGATATAGTAGCCGAAAACACGGTTGTAGCCGACCTTTAGCTTTGGTATTCCCGTAAGCTCCCTTTGCTCGGCTTCTATCTGAGCAAGAATATCCTTTGAGTTGTTCATATCGTGTTTAAGGGAATCGAGCTCGGGATTGCAGCCGTCCTTTATCATTCCGCCTTCCCTGACGGTGAACGGCGGCTGGTCAACAATCGCGCTGTCAATCAGCGAATGAATGTCCTCAAGCAAATCAATATTCTTGTAAATCAGCTTCAAAAGTGAAGAATTGCAGGAGCTTAAAAGCGAAGAAATTTGCGGAAGGTCTGTGATTGCCGAACACAGCGAGCGCAAATCACGCGCGTTTGCCGAACCGTAGACGATCTTAGTCATCAGCCTTTCAATATCAAAAATTCCCGACAGGCGCTCCGTTAATTCAAGCCTGAGCACGGTGTCGTTATAAAGCTCCTCAACGGCGCTCTGGCGGTTGTTGATTGTTGAAATGTTCATCAGAGGATGTTCAAGCCACGAGCGGATAAGCCTTTTGCCCATCGCGGTTTTGGTTTTGTCGATTACCCAAAGGAGCGATCCGCGTTTTTCCTTTGTAAGCATAGTCTGGGTGAGTTCAAGGTTGCGCTGAGTGTTGTAGTCCATTCGCATATACTGGGCGTCGGAGTACAAATCAATTTGGCTGAGCCTTTCGAGCCCGTTCATTTGGGTTTCTTTTAGGTAATTTATCAGCGCTCCGACAGCGCAGACCGCCACAGGCTTGTCCTTGATTTTATCAAACTCTTTGCCGAATTGAGCCGAAGCGGTTTTTGAACATAACTGAAAATCAAACTTTTCATCCTCAAGCATTTCAACTCCGGCGGAAAGCTTTGTCTTAATAAATTCCGGAAGCTGCTTGATTTCAACAATATCTCCGCCGATAAGGATTTCCTTTGGCGAATAGCTTGAAAGCTGATTGATTAGGTTGTTGTAGTAATCCTTGCCGCTGATTTCGGTAACGTATAATTCTCCTGTGGAAATATCGGAGAAACAAAGTCCGATATTTTTGTCCGAAGAATACATACAGCAAATATAGTTGTTTTTGCCCTCCTCGAGCATACTTTGCTCCAAAACCGTACCGGGTGTGATTACACGGATAATGTCGCGTTTAACAATACCCTTTGCGGTTTTGGGATCCTCGGTCTGCTCGCAGATTGCAACCTTGTAGCCCTTTGCTACCAGCTTCGCGATATAAGCCTCGCAGCTGTGGTACGGAACGCCGCACATCGGCGCTCGCTCCTTTTGACCGCAGTCGCGGCCTGTCAGTGTAAGCTCAAGCTCGCGTGAGGCGAGCACGGCGTCATCATAAAACATTTCGTAAAAATCACCGAGGCGGTAAAACAAAATGCTATCCTTGTTGGCTTCTTTAATTTCAAAATACTGCTTCATCATCGGTGACAGCTCCGCCATTGCTTACACTCCCTTCATAAATTTATTTTGGTTATCAGCCGCAGCCGCCGCAGGTGCTGCAGCTTCCCGTGCAGTTTTCATCAAAATCCGCGGTTTCGGGGTCCGCGCCCTCCGCGCTTTGCGAAATAATAGCGTTAACGCGGTTGATAATCTTGTCAAATTCTGTCTTTGCGGTATTGTACGCGACCATATTTTCGTTTGACATAATCTGAGAGTAAACCTCGCGCATTTCAGTGTTGAGCTTTGTAAGCTTTTCCTGATCTCTTTCCTTTTTTGAGGCTTCCTCGTTGATGGAAAGTCTTTTAATATTGAACTGACCGATCAGGTTTTGAAGATCGGCGTCGGCGTCCGCCTGTGCCTGAACCTGATGAAGCTTGATGTAGGCTTCTTCCTGCTGAATTGCTTTGCCGAGTTCCCTTGCAAGTGAAATTGTGTCCATAATTATACCTCCGTGTTTTCAAGCTCGCCTTTTAGTATCCAATTCCGCGCGCTTGTGATTTTTACATTTTGAAAAGTACCTATCAGGTCTGAATCGCCCTTTAGTTCTACTATTATATTGCCGCTTGTCCGCGCATTTAATTCATCCGTTTTTTCTTTTACGCTTTCAATCAGCACCTTTTCGGTTTTCCCGACCATTGAGGAACAGCGCTTTGCCGCGATTTCCTCCTGAACGTCAAGCAGCTCCCTGAACCACTTTGACTTTTCCCCGGCGGAAACGGGATCGTCCATTTTTTCGGCGGGAGTGCCCGCTCGCGGAGAAAAAATAAAGGTGAACAGCGACGTAAACTCAACCTCGCGGATAAGCGAGAGGGTTTCCTTAAAGTCCTCGTAGGTTTCGCCCGGGAAGCCGACGATTATATCGCTCGTGAGCGAAACGCCGTCGATTTTTTCCTTTGCGTAGGCAACGGTTTCAAGGTACTTTTTGCGGTCATAACGGCGGTTCATCGCCTTTA
>CAJOLF010000027.1 GCA_905235295.1 uncultured Ruminococcus sp.
ATTCTCAGAACTACAACCTTACCTGCAAGGACACACCGCAGATTTTCTTTACAGGTAACTCAATCAGCTCTTCGGCTCTTGCCGAGATTATGGAGCTTTGCGAGGGCAAGGACGTATCCGTCAATATGATTTCAAAGTCGGGAACAACAACCGAGCCCGCAATCGCGTTCCGCGTATTCCGCGAAATGCTTGAGAAAAAGTACGGCAAGGAGGGCGCGCGCGAGCGCATCTACTGCACAACCGACAAGGCGAGGGGAACCCTCAAGGCTCTTGCCGACGAGGAGGGCTACGAAACCTTTGTAGTGCCCGATGACGTCGGCGGCAGATTCTCAGTCCTCACAGCGGTAGGTCTTTTGCCGATTGCCGTTTCTGGCGCGGATATTGACGCTCTTATGCAGGGCGCTCAGACAGCTCAAAAAGAGCTTGACAATGACGACGTTCACACAAACGACTGCTACAAATACGCCGCAATCCGCAACATTCTTTACCGCAAGGGAAAGACAATGGAGATTATGGTGTCTTACGAGCCCGCGTACACAATGATGGCGGAGTGGTTCAAGCAGCTTTACGGCGAGAGCGAGGGCAAGGATAACAAGGGTATTTTCCCCGCGAGCGTTATCTTCTCAACCGACCTTCACTCGCTCGGACAGTACATTCAGGACGGCAGACGCACAATGTTTGAAACTGTCGTTCTCTTTGATAAGGTAAAAAAAGAAGTTACTTTGGGCACGGATCCTACCAACGTGGACGGTCTTAACTTCCTTTCGGGCAAAACAATGGGCTTTGTAAACCAAAAGGCGTTTGAGGGCACAGTGCTTGCCCACAACGACGGCGGAGTTCCGAACGTTGTAATCAACGTTCCCGAAATGAACGAGACCGAGCTTGGCTATCTGATATATTTCTTTGAGAAAGCGTGCGCGATTTCGGGCTATATGCTTGGCGTAAATCCCTTTAACCAGCCCGGCGTGGAAAGCTACAAGAAGAATATGTTTGCTCTGCTCGGAAAGCCCGGCTACGAGGATCAGAAGGCTGAGCTTGAGGCAAGGCTAAAGTAATTTCGACGTTAAAAATAATTGGAGGTACTAACTATGGTTACTTTACTTATCGGAAAAAAAGGTTCCGGAAAAACAAAAAAACTTATCGCTATGGCAAACGAGGCTGTCGCGGCTTCTTCGGGCAACGTTGTTGTTATCGAAAAAGGCTCAAAGCTCACCTATGACGTTACACATAAGGCAAGGTTAATTGATACCGAACAGTACACAATCTCAGGATATGATATGCTTTACGGCTTTATCAGCGGCATCTGCGCGGGCAACTACGACGTCACCGATATTCTGGTAGATTCAACCTTCAAAATCGCTCCCGAGGCAATCAGCGGACTTGAAGTTTTCACAAAGAAGCTCCAAAATCTCTCCGACACAACCTCAACAAACATTGTTCTGCTTATCTCCGCCAACGAGTCCGATATTCCCGACTCAATCAACGCGGTTTGCACTTCAATCTGATTTTATCGAACAACGGCGCGTCCGAAAGGGCGCGCTTTTTCACTGTATAAGAAATTCCTGCGTTCATGCTTTCCCAAGGCGGGCGAGAGTGCCCACCGGCACCTTCGCTGTAAGAAATTGAGCAAAACGATTTTATAAGGTAATTTCAGGCGGACATCGGTGATTGATTATAATTCTAATTTAGAATATTATATTAATCAAACAGTTTTAACCGCAAAAATCTAAGCATTTTCTGTAATTTTTTAGTTGACAAAAAAGCAAACCTTTTGTATAATAGTAAACAGCGTTTTAATATGCGTTTATGCGGCTTTTGAGGTGACAAATGCTTTTTGATTTAAAATCTGTCTTTCTTAATGAGGGCGAGACAAAGCGGCTCGATTACGAGCTTGACATCTCCGGCGTTTCCGTTGACGGAGTTTTTCCATTCATATCTCCCGTCAGGGTTACCGCCGAGGCAAAAAACCGCGCGAGCCTGGTAAGTCTTTCGCTGTTGTGCGTTTATGATTACGAGCGTCCCTGCGACCGCTGTTCTGAAACGGTAAACGGCACTGAGCGGATTACCTTTGAACACAGGCTTGTTCAGACCTTGGTTGACGAAACCAACGACGACTATATTGAAACACCTGATTTTACTCTTGAGCTTGACGATGTTGTTACTACCGACATTCTGCTGAGCTATCCTCAAAAGTTTTTATGCTCTGAGGACTGCAAGGGCTTGTGTCCTAAATGCGGACAAAACCTTAACTTCGGCGAATGTAATTGTGACAAAACATCGGTTGACCCAAGACTTGAGATTCTAAAACAGCTTATGGAAGAATAAAGATATAAGGAGGTCTTTGTAATGGCAGTACCTACAAGAAAAACATCACACGCAAGAAAGAGCTCAAGACGTTCTACAGTATGGAAGCTCGATGCGCCCGCACTCACAACTTGCCCCAACTGCGGCGAGCTTACAGCCGCGCACAAGGCTTGCAGCAACTGCGGTATGTATAAGGGCAGACAGGTTGTTGAAAAGAAGGAAGCTTAATTATTTTTAAGCAGCCAATCAAGAAACGATCAAACGGGCGACAGGAGTAATTTCTGTTGCCCTTTCATCTTTCAGAAAACTACTATTTTTACGGAGAAGATAAGGATATGAGCAAACCCGTAATTGCAATCGTGGGCAGACCGAACGTCGGCAAGTCCACACTTTTTAACAAGCTGATTGGCAGGCGAATGTCAATAGTAGACGACACCCCGGGCGTTACACGCGACCGAATTTACGGAGAAACCGAGTGGTGCGGCAAATCGGCAATGGTTGTTGACACAGGCGGAATCGAGCCGAACAGCGACGACGTAATTTTAACGCAAATGCGCCGTCAGGCTCAGCTTGCTATTGACACGGCAAACGTAATTATACTTGTTACCGACCTCAAAAGCGGATTGGTCGCGACCGATATGGACGTAGCCCAAATGCTCCAAAAGTCGGGCAAGCCGATTGTGCTCTGCGTCAATAAGTGCGACACCGTGGGCGAGCCTTCAATGGACTTTTACGAGTTCTACAACCTTGGGCTCGGCGAGCCTGTACCTGTTTCCGCGGTTCACGGCCACGGCACGGGCAATTTGCTCGACATTGTGTTTTCCTACATTGACTGCGAGGAAACTGACGAGGAGGACGACGACGTTATCAACGTCGCGGTAATCGGCAAGCCGAATACAGGCAAATCCTCTCTTATTAATAAAATCACCGATTCTGAGCGCTGCATTGTGTCGGATATTGCGGGCACAACGCGCGATTCTATTGATACCTTTGTCGAAAACGAGTTCGGAAAATTCAATTTTACCGATACCGCAGGACTTCGCCGCAAGAGCAAAATCTACGACGATATAGAAAAGTACAGCATTATCCGCGCAAAAATGGCGATTGAGCGCAGCGACGTATGCGTAATTATGATTGACGCGACCGAGGGCGTCACCGAGCAGGATACCAAGATTGCGGGACTTGCTGTTGACGCCGGCAGAGCGTGCGTTATCGCGGTCAACAAGTGGGACGCGATAGAGAAGAACGACAAGACAATGCGCGAATTTCAAAAGAAGCTCGACGCTGATTTTGCCTTTATGTCCTACGCTCCTCAGATTTTTATTTCCGCAAAAACAGGTCAGCGGATTGACAAGCTGTTCCAAAGCATTGTCGCGTGCAACGAAAACGCGAGTCTCAGAATTCGCACGGGTATGCTCAACGAGCTTTTGGCTCAGGCGACTACCCGCGTCCAGCCGCCGTCCGACAAGGGCAAAAGGCTCAAAATTTTCTATATGACGCAGACCTCTGTCAAGCCGCCGGCGTTTGTGTTTTTCTGCAACGACGCCGAGCTGTTCCATTTTTCCTATCAGCGTTATCTTGAAAACCGAATCCGCGAGGCTTTCTGCTTTGAGGGCACGCCGATTCGCATTATCATTCGCGAGAGGGGAGATAAGTAATGGCGGAGTTCACATTGTTAAATTTGCTTAACTACTGGTGGTGCTTCCTGCTGACGGCGGTAATCGCCTATCTGCTCGGAAGCATCAACCCTGCTGTAATAATCACAAAAATTTGGACAAAGGGCGAGCTCGACATTCGCACTGTCGGCAGCGGAAACGCGGGATTTACCAACGTTCTGCGCGCTGTGGGCAAGGTTCCCGCGATTATCACCCTTGTCTGCGACGCGCTGAAATGCGTTGCGGCGGTGCTTATCGGCGGAATGTTCTTTTCGCTTATCACTTTCAGCAACGTTAATCAGACAGAAATTATCAACATAGGCAAGTATTTGGCAGGTATTTTCTGTATTCTCGGGCACTCCTATCCGCTTTACTTCCACTTCAAGGGCGGAAAGGGCGTTGCCGCTGCGGCTGCTTTGATGCTCACCGAGGACTGGAGGGTATTTCTGGTTATTCTCGGAACTTTTCTGATAGTTTTCATTATCAGCAAAATTATCTCCCTTGCGAGCGTTACCTGCGCCGCGCTCTACGCGCCATACACATTTTTAATTACATTCTTCTTTGACTACGACGGAACGAATTTATGGTACATAATTATGTCCACTGCGGCGGCGCTGCTGATTGGTATTTTTGTCATTCTAAAGCACAAGGAGAACATCAAGCGGCTTTTAAGAGGAGAAGAAAAGAAGATTAAGGCAAAAAAGTAAATTAATACTATTTTAAAAATTTTAATTGAAAATAGTATAAGGCAGCGCCGGTTTATGCGGCGGATATTGCCTGAACGGATACGGCGGTCGGCGTTAAATTTTGTAGCCGACCGCTTTTTCTATTGATTTTTAAACAAAATAGTAGTAAAATATTTTTGAAAATATTTTATTAGAGGTACTATTATGGTTGACTGTGTTTTTTGCAAAATAATCGACGGTTCAATTCCGTCAAAAAAGGTTTATGAGGACGACCAAATCCTCGCGTTTTACGACCTTGAGCCTCAGGCTCCCGTACACGTTTTGGTAATTCCCAAGCAGCACATCTGCTGTGCCGACGCGGTTGATGAATCCAACGCCGGCGTGATTGCCCACATCTTCACAAAAATTCCCGAGATTGCAAAATCGCTCGGACTTACAAACGGATACAGAATAGTAAATAACTGCGGCAACGACGGCTGCCAAAGCGTAAAGCACATGCATTTCCACATTCTCGGAGGAACTCAGCTTTCCGGCAGAATGGTATAAAGGAGAGCATATTTATGGATACATATAAAATTAATGTTGCCGGTGTTGAGCGCGACCTTATTAAATATTCTGTAAATGAAGAAGTTGACATCGCCGCTTTTATTATGTTCGGCGATGTGGAGATTACAGAAAAGGCAGCCGCGGAGCTACTTAAACGGTGCCCTGAGCACGACGTTGTTGTGTCGGCAGAGGCAAAGGGAATCCCGCTTTGCTACGAGATGGCGCGTCAGGGCTGCCGTCAGTATGTAATCGCCCGCAAGAGCGTAAAGGTGTATATGCGCAACTGCGCCTCGGTTTCGGTTAATTCAATTACCACGCAAAACGACCAGAGGCTTTACCTCGGAGATACCGACGTGGATTTCCTCAGGGGCAAGAGGGTTTTGATTGTTGACGACGTTATCTCGACAGGCGAGAGCCTAAACGCGCTTGAAAAGCTGATGGAGCTTTGCGAGGCAAAGGTTGTCGGCAAGGCTTTTGTGCTTGCCGAGGGCAACGCCAAGTACAGAGACGACATTATCTTTCTTGAGCCGCTTCCGGTATTTATAAAGGATTAATAATTAACAGTGAAGAGTCGCTTAGCTCCGGCATAGTCTTAACGGAATGTTCGGAAGCGTCGGCGGCTCTTTCTTAAAATTAGGTGATTTTATGCCCGTTATTTCAGAAACAGACCTCAAAAAGCAAATAAAAGACAAAGCGTTTTCCTCCGTTTACGCAATTTACGGCAGCGAGCAAATGTACGTTAAAAACTACACGGAAAAGCTTGTTGAAGCAGTCGCGGGCAAAAATCCGTCTGATTTTAACTTTCACACCTTTAAGGGAGAGGTTAACCTTGACGAGCTTGCCGCGGCAATTCAAATCGCGCCGTTTATGAGCGAATATAATTGCGTGCTTTTGGAGGACGTATTCTTTGATATGATGACCGAATCCGAGCTAAAGCGCCTAAAGGATATTTGCGCGATAAAATCAGAGGGTACGGTGCTGATTATCTCAATGCCCTCGGCTTTGCCAAAGTCGCGCGTATCGGCGTTTGACTCAATAGTAAAAAACGTCGCCAAAACAGGCAGCGTTTGCGTTTTTGAAAAGCTCGACCAAAACAGGCTTGAACGCTACGTCGCGAAGTGGGCTAACCAAAACGGCAAGCTGATTTCACGCGTTAACGCTTCAAAGCTGATTTCCTGCGCCGGCACGGATTTGACAAGGCTGAAAAACGAGGTGGACAAAATCTGCGCCTATTCATCGGGCGAAGAAGTCACACTTGAGGATATAAACAAGCTTGCGACCGTCAACCTTGAAAGCAGGATTTTTGACCTTTCCGACGCCGTTATTCAAGGCAACGGCGACCGCGCCTACAACGTGCTCGATTTGCTGTTTTACCAAAAGGAAGAGCCGATTTCTATGCTCTACACACTTTCCTCGGCGTATATCAACGCCTACCGTATGCGCGTTGCGGCGGAGTGCGGAATTGACAAAAACACTGTCGCGAAGGACTTTGGCTACGCCAAAAACCGCGTTTTTACCCTTGAACGCGCCGCAAGAGCTACCGCCGGGGTTAGCACCGAGGCGTTAAGGCAGAGCGTTAATATCCTGCTTGACGCCGACCTCAAATTCAAATCCGTAAGGGTAAACCCGCGGCTGTATATGGAGCAGCTTATCGCTCAGCTTTTGCTAACGGCAAAGGAGGGCAGGCGGTGATTAAGCTGAAGGAAGCCGTGATTGTTGAGGGCAGGTACGATAAAATCAAGCTTTCGGGAATCGTAGACGCTCCGATAATCGAAACAAACGGTTTCAGAATTTTTAACGATAAACAGCGTCAGAGCTTAATCAGGCAAATTGCCGACAAACGCGGGATTTTGATTATGACCGACAGCGACGGCGCGGGACTTGTAATCCGCAATTTTATTAACGGCGCGGTCGGCAGGGATAAAATTAAGCACTGTTATATTCCTCAGCTTGAGGGCAAGGAAAAGCGCAAGGAAAAGCCCGGCAAAGAGGGCTTGCTCGGAGTAGAGGGAGTATCGGACGAGGTGATAATCGAAGCGATACGCAAAAGCGGAGCGGAAATCATCGGCGAGGAAACCCAAAGCAGGGCGGAGATTACAAAATCCGACCTATACGCCCTCGGGCTGACAGGCGCGCAAAACTCCGCGGAAAAGCGTAAAAAGCTGCTGCGAGAGCTTAATATGCCCGATTATCTTTCAACGAACGCTATGCTTGCCGCGTTAAATTGTCTTTATTCTTTAGAGGAATTAAAAGATATGCTTTAGACTGCAGGCAAGACGCGTATTTTCGGCGCGGTATTGTTGTAAATTTATTTAGCCGCAAGCATTATTTTTCAAATAATAACACCGACTTTAGCAAATACTAAGGTCGGTGATTTTTTTGAGAATTATAAAAGATTTAGGCTTATTTTCGATCGGCGCGGTATGCTACCCGATAATCGAGATTCTCTGGCGCGGAAAAACCCACTGGACAATGGCGGTGACAGGCGGCACGGTTTTTGCGGCGCTTTACAGATTTTATAAAAAGTACAAAAATCAAAGGCTCGTCAGCAGGTGCGTCTGCGGCTCGCTGATTATCACGGCGTTTGAGCTTATAAGCGGCTTAATATTCAACCGTGCGTTTATGCTCGACGTGTGGGACTACTCTGAGCAAAAGTTCAATTTCAAGGGGCAAATCTGCCTTTTTTACAGCGTAATGTGGGCGCTTTTGTGTATTCCCGTCAGCGCGCTGTGCAGATGTATCTCGAAAAGAAAATCATAAGTTTGAGCTGGTTTCAAACCGGTGCCGCAGAACCTTCAAAGCCTTTGTCTCAATCCTGCTGACGTATGAGCGCGAGATATTGAGCAGGGCTGCCACTTCCTTCTGCGTCATCGGTTTTTTGCCGTTCAAGCCGTAGCGCAGAACAATCACGGTCCTTTCGCGCTCGCTCAGCTCCTCGCGGATATATTGCCCGAGCTTTTTGCTGTTCAGCTTCATATCAAGGTTGTCGAGGATATTGTCGTCAACCGCCATAATGTCCATCAGCGTCAGCGGATTTCCGTCCTTATCGGTGTCAATCGTCTCGTTCAGCGACACATCCTGAGAGGTTTTTTTGACCGCCCTGAAGTGCATCAAAATCTCGTTTTCAATGCACCTGCTCGCGTAGGAGCTCAGCCTGATGTTTTTGTCGGGATTAAAGGTGTTTATTGCCTTAATCAGACCGATTGTGCCGATAGAAACAAGGTCGTCCTGGTCGCAGCCTGTACCGTAATACTTTTTTATGATGTGGGCGACAAGCCTAAGGTTGTGTTCCACAAGCTTGTTTCTGGCTTCGCTGTCTCCGTTTTTGCAGCGTTCAATGTACTCGCGCTCCTGTTTTTCGCTCAGGGGCTTCGGGAACGAGCCGCCCGAGCACACGTGCAAAATAAAAAAGCAAACGTACTGTCCCAGCGCCGCGATAATGTCAAACAAACTAACCACCTCAACAAAAATGTATTCAAACCACTTGATAAAAATGCTCTGATAAATTATAATATTCATTGGTATTATTATGAGATGGGAAGTATGGTTATGAAAAAATTTATTTCTTGGAATGTAAACGGTTTGCGCGCGTGCGTGACAAAGGGTTTCCTCGACTTTTTTAACGAGGTACAGGCGGATGTTTTCTGCGTTCAGGAAACCAAGCTTCAGCAGGGACAGATTGAGCTTGATTTGAAGGGCTATCATCAGTTTTGGAATTACGCCGAGAAAAAGGGCTACTCGGGCACGGCGATGTTCACAAAAGAAGAACCGCTCAGCGTAAAATACGGAATCGGCATTGAGGAGCACGACGCCGAGGGCAGGGTGATTACCGCCGAATTTGATACATACTACGTAGTAACCTGCTACACTCCCAATTCGCAAAACGAGCTCAGAAGGCTTGACTACCGGATGAAGTGGGAGGACGATTTTTTGAAATACTTAAAAGAGCTTGAAAAGACCAAGCCCGTCATCCTCTGCGGAGATTTGAACGTCGCGCATAATGAAATCGACCTTAAAAATCCGAAAACAAACCGCAAAAACGCGGGCTTCACCGACGAGGAAAGGGGAAAGATGACTGCCCTTTTGCAAAGCGGCTTTACCGACACGTTCCGTTTCTTTTACCCCGACAGGGAGGGGATTTATTCCTGGTGGTCGTACCGCTTTAAGGCGCGCGAAAAGAACGCGGGCTGGCGCATCGACTACTTCATCACCTCAAGCGCTCTTGACGGCAAGCTTGCGGGCGCCGATATACACACAGATGTTTTCGGCTCGGATCACTGCCCTGTTGAGCTTACGGCGGAGTTGTAATTTTTATCTGTAAATATAAAAAACGCCCGGGGCAGTTTTGCCTCGGGCATAATTTTTTTAGTCGTATTTGCGCGGCTGTTCATCGTTATCAAACGCGTCGGTATCAAATTCTTTTGAATTGAGCTTTTTGTTGTATTCCTCGTCGGTATCCTTGCCCTTTGTATAGAAAGAAAACGGCGCTGTAAAAATTATCGAGCAGTAGTAGGTGACAAAACGCCACAAAAGAATTGCGGGCTTGATTTTTCTGATGTTGCCGACAACAAAGTAGCTTCCGAAGTACATAGTAAACGCGAGCTCCGCTCCGCCCGACGCTCCGGGCAGCGGCACAAGATTTGAAGTGAACAAAACAAAGCTTTGAATACAGATAAATTCAAAAGGATGACCGACGGGAGCGTTGTTTGCAATCGCGATTTTCGGCATACCAAAGGAAAGATAAATAAAGTAGGGGACAGATAAAATCAGCATTACCTGCAAAAATACAAGCGCGAAAATAACCGCAAGGCGCTTTTTGCTTTTCATCAGCATTTTGTTAGAGGTATGGAACATATTAAATTCCCTTGCTATCTTGCGGATTTTGCCAGTAGGATTTTTGATGAATTTGAGCGATTTCATAATTTTGTAAATTACCCTGAGGATAAAATCGGTAATTTTTTTAGAAAACGAAACTATCAAAAACAAAGCCGTTACAGTCATCTGTCCCAAAAATCCGAGGATTATGAACATTGATGACCAAAAGTTAGTGAAAGCGCCGCTGAAATAATCAAACTTATAAATAATCGCGAATATGCTGAACAGCGTAGTTACAATCTGATAAATGATGAATTTTTGAGTCATACACGCCGAACCGTAGCCCAAGCGCACGTTCATCTTTGACATCAGATATAGCTGCATCGGCTGTCCGCCTGTGTTAGACGGTGTTATCGCGCCGAAGAAAACTCCCACGCACGCGACCTTTATTGCGTCAATAAATTTGAAATTCGGATATTCCGAGCGCAGGTAAATCAAAGTTACAACCGAGTCCGTTATAATGTTGAGGTCATAAGCCAAAAGACCCGCGAAAACCCAGAAAAAGTTAACTCCGTCGTGCGATTTCAGGACATCAATCATACCGTCCTCGGACACGCAAAAGTATATTATCAAATAGATTGTAGCGCCAAAAACCAAAATATTAAAAATCAGCTTTCCGCTGATTTTAAATTTTCGCTTTTTTTCCATAAATAACTCTCCGTAATAAAGCTATTGATGACGGCAAAGCCAAAACGCGTTTTGCCTATTCTTTATCATATAATTTTTATCGGATAATTGCAACAACAAAATTGTAATATTTATGAAATTATCAACAAAATGGTTGTTATGTACATACTTGATGCGTAAATTCGGCTTGTAAAGTTCGCGCTGATGTGGTAAAATTTTATTGGTGATATTTTTGGGATTTTTTGATATTGTAAATATTTACGGACTGGTAATTTCGCTGATGCTTGCGACTCCTCATATTATCTATGTCAAGACGCATAAATATGATAAGACCGTGTTCACAAACCGAGCGATGGTCTACATCGACCGCGCGGGAAGGTTTTTCAGCCTGTTTTTGATGTCGTTTAACCTCGGCGTGCTTGAGGAGGGCTTTACCGAGCCAAAGGAGCTTATGGAGCGCTTTTGGATAATTACCGTCGGCGTCCTCACGCTGATATACCTTTTGCTCTGGCTGCTGTTTTTCAAAACAGGCAGCAAGGGAGCCGCGCTCGCGATAACGCTTGTGTCCGCGTTTATAATCATTTTCAGCGGCATTTTGCAGGTCAAAACCCTGCTTATGACCGCGGGAATTGTCTATTTAATCGGCGAGCTGTATATGTTTTCGCGATTTTTCAAACAGTAATTACGAGGTTTTTTATGAACGTACTAATGCTTCTTAAACCAAAGAAAACCGTGCATTTTATCTACGATTACAACACCCTCAGGCAGGGGCTTGAAAAAATGCGCGCTCACAGCTATACTGCCTTGCCTGTAATAACCGCGGACGGAAAATACGCCGGAACGGTCAGCGAGGGCGACTTTTTGTACTACATTCTCGACAGGCAGGAGAGCGGAATGAGGTCGCAGGAAAAGCACAAAATTTGTGATATTCTGCGGCGTGACTTCAACCCTGCCGTAAGAATCGACGTAACTATGGACGAATTGCTTGAGCGCGCGCAAAGCCAAAACTTCATTCCCGTTACAGACGATTCGGATATTTTTATCGGTATCGTCACACGTCAGGATATTATCAAGGCAATGCTGAACACTGAATCTTAAAAATCGTATAAATAGCCAAAAAGCCCTGTTCCGTTATGGTAACAGGGCTTTTGAGCAGGCTTTTTAATCAATATTACTTGTTCCGTTCAATGAAATCTCTCATTTCATCCGCCGAGGCAAAGCCGACCGACCTGTCCGCGACCTCGCCGTTTTTGAAAATGCAAACGTTGGGGATAGAGAAAACCTCAAACTTTTCCGCAAGCTCCTGATTTTCGTCAATGTTGACCTTAACAAACTCGAAGTCGTCAAATTCGCCCTCGAGCTGATCAAGCACGGGAGAAAGCATCTTGCAGGGACCGCACCAGTCGGCGTAAAAGTCAACGACTACCGGATGCTCGGCGCTTGTAATCTTTTGCTCAAATTCTTCCTGATAAAGCTTTTCCATAGTTAACACTCCTAAATATATTTTTTCATAATTTCAGGGAATTATTCCGAAAAAGAAATATTTTCTTTAAGCTTATTGTAGTATTCGGGGAATTTCTTTTTAAGGCTCATCGGTCTGAAGTCAGGACCGACAAAGCAGTGCTGCGTGTGACCTGTGGCGGCGACTTTTCCGCTTTCCTTGAGCCTCGCGGTGTAAGTGTACTCCATAACCGTGCCTGTGAATTTTGCGAGCTTTACCTCAATCTCAACCTCGTCGCCGAACCTGATTGGAGTAAAGTATTTGGCGTAGGCGTCAACGTTCGGAATAATAATTCCTTCAAGCTCCATCTGCGCCACATCACACCCGATATTTTTCATAAAATAAATCCGGGCTTCCTCAAAATACCTGATGTGGTTTGAGTGGTGAACAATCCCCATTTTGTCGGTTTCGTAGTAGTTTGCCGCACGCAAATAGACATTATTTTGCATAATCTTTTACTTCCTTAACAGCAGGCCGTTTTTAAGATCCTCTACGGCTTGCTTTTTAATAATAAAGTGCTGCTTTTTACCTGTAGCTGTGGTCGGCAGCTCCTCAATAAAGCGGTAGTAACGCGGAACCTGATACTTTGAGAGGTTCGTAGAGTTAGAGCAGAATTCAATCAGCTCGCTGACAGTAAGGCTGTCGTCTTCGGGAATAACGTAAGCCGCGATTGTTTCTCCGCGTGTGCTGTCGGGCACGCCTGTTACAATACATTCCGCGACCTTGGGATGACAGTTGATAACCTCCTCAATTCTCGCGGGGTAGATGTTTTCGCCCTTGCTGATTATCATATCGTCCTTTCTGCCGGCGATAGTGATAAACTGCTTTTTGTCCCACGTTGCGATGTCGCCGGTGTACATCCAGCCCTTGTAGAACTTTTCTTTGGTAGCCTTTTCGTTATTAGCGTAGCAGTAGGTGGATTTGGCGGGACACTTGATGATAACCTCGCCCTCGGCGACGTTGTCCATCGGCACAAGCTCGTCCGGCTCAGCTTTTTTGTCGTCATAAACCTTAACAACCCTTACCTCGTCGTCGGTGCAGGAGCGTCCTGCGGTACCCGACATTTCGGGAAGGTCGAACGGACGCAAAAATGTGTTCCAGAATGATTCCGTTGTTCCGTAACCGTTAAAGATGTTCGGAGAAAGCACGTTTTGAAAACGGATGCAAGCTTCCTTTTCAAGCGGACTGCCCATTGTAACAATGCCCTTGAGCGAAGAAATATTCTTGGGCTTTTTCTCCTGGCGGGAAGCGAGCAGGGTCAGAATTGACGGTACGCCGGTGATGAAAGAAATTCCGAAGCGTTCAACGTAATCAAGCGCGATTTTGGGGTTAAAGGTTCTCATAATTACCAGCGCGCCGCCGATATAAAGCGTAGGGGTGGGGCCGCCGGAGTGAAGTCCTCCGCGGTGGAACCACGGCGTCATATTCATAGTGATGTCCGTGGAATTAAGCGGAAAGTGCATAATAACGTCGTGAGCCGACAAAACCTCGTTGATGTTGTTCAGCGGAACGCCCTTGGGCGTACCCGTAGTGCCCGAGGTCTGCAGCCTTACTATCTCGTCGTAAATATGCGGCTCAAAGTCAACGGGAGGATTTTCCTCACTCTGATTTTTTACGTAATCCTCGTAGAGTATATGACCCTCGGGTACGGAAAATTCCTTTTTAGAATTATTAACCGCGATAATAATTTCGGGCTTGTGGCTGCAAAGCTCAATCGCCTTTACGGCGGTTTCCGCCATATCGGCGTCATAAACATAAACCTTAGGCTTGTTGTGCGCCATAATCTCGGCGGTTTCTCCGGGAGAAAGGTTAAAGTTTGCGGGATTCATAATCGCGCCGATTTTCTGCGAGCCAATGTAGCTGAACAAAAACTGAGGCGAGTTCAAAAGCTGAACAAAAACAATGTCGCTCTTTTTTACGCCGTCATTTTTCATAGCGTTTGCAAACTTGTTGCAGTCGGCGTTAAATTCCTCGTAGCTCCACTGTTTATCGGCAAGGGGGTCAATAACCGCGGTTTTGCAGCCAAAGCGGCTTACGTTGCGCATAAAACCGTTAAGGTAGGTAAATTCTCTTTCAAAGGTTTCTTCAAACATTCTGCTGTCGTAAGTTGTAGCCATTACAGCCTCCTAATGATAAATTTGATTGTAAATATTGCTATAACCGGCGCAAAGCGACCGATAACTGATGAAAATTACTTGTATCTGCCGACAATGATACTTGAATTTTGTCCGCCAAAGCCGAACGCGTTTGACATTGCGTAGTCAATCCCGGCTTTTTTGGCGACGTTCGGAACAAAGTCAATGCCCGCGCATTCGGGGTCAACCTCGGTTAGGTTGATTGTCGGGGGAATAACGCCTGTTTCTATCGCTTTAAGGCAGGTGATTGTCTCGGTAATTCCGCCTGCGCCCATCATGTGTCCTGTAGCTCCCTTGGTAGAGCTTACGTAGGGCAGCTTGTCGCCGAAAATAGCCTTAATCGAGTTTGTCTCAACGGTGTCGCCCTTGTGTGTGGCGGTTCCGTGAGCGTTGATGTAGCCGATGTCTGCGGGCTTGATTCCCGCGTCCGCAAGAGCTTCTTTAATACAAGCGATCGCGCCTCTGCCATCGGGGTGGGGAGCGGTAACGTGGTAAGCGTCGCAGGTGTTTCCGCAGCCCAAAACCTCGCCGTAAATCACAGCGCCACGGTTCAGCGCGTGCTCCTCGGTTTCAAGCACAAGCGCTCCGCCGCCCTCGCCGATAACAAATCCGTCGCGGGTAACGTCAAACGGTCTGCTCGCGGTTTTCGGGTCGTCGTTTCGGCGTGAAAGAGCCTTGGCGTTCGCGAGCGAGTAAATTACCAGCGGACACAAAACCGACTCCGCGCCGATTGCGAGCATAACGTCCGCTTTGCCTGCCTGCATACACATAACAGCGGTGTCGATTGCGTCTCCGCCCGACGAACAGGCTGTGCTGACCGTAAAGCTCGGACCCTGAATGTTGTAATCAATCGCGATATTCGCCGCGGCGATGTTGCCCAGAATTTTGGGGATAAACCTGGGACCGACTTTTTTGTGAGAAGCTCCCGAAAGCGCGTCCTGGGTAAACGCGGTAGTGGCTACGCCGCTCATAGCGGTACCCATAATAATTCCTGTTCTTTCGGGCTCAATTTCAAGCTTGCTCTGCTTTAAAGCTTCCTCGGCGGCAATGTAGGCGTACTGCATAAAGGGGTCGGTTTTTCTTATAAGGTCTTTAGCGAGGAAATCCGACGGATTAAAATTTTTAATCTCGCCGGCAATCTGAACCGCCAGCTCGCTCGGGTCAAAGGTTTTGATTGTGTCGATGCCCGACACACCCGCGGTTATGTTTTTCCAATACTCGTCAACGCCAATTCCCACAGGGGTTACGGCGCCCATACCTGTTACTACAATTCTTTTCAAAATCAGGGCTCCTTATACTGAGAATTAAAATAGCTATTTGCTTTTTGCATAAAGTTATGCTATATTTAGATTATAACAGAATAAAAAATTTTTTCAATACATACCTTAATGCGAAAATTAACTTAATCAGACATATAATTTCACATTTTGCATAACATAATCCAAATGCTTTACGGAGGGTAAATTTATGGACGTAAATCAGCTCAACTGCTTTATCTCGGTGGCGCAAACGCTCAATTTTTCGGAGGCGGCGCGCAGGAACTACGTTTCACAGTCAACTGTCAGCCGTTACATCAGCGAGCTTGAAAAAGAGTTCGGAGTTCAGCTTTTTACCCGTTCCCACCGCGATGTAATCATCACGCACGAGGGCAAAGCCCTTTTGCCCTACGCGCTTGACGTAGTAAACACACTTGACAAGGCAAAAACAGTCATCAAGCAAATGCGCGACGGCTCAACGGGCAAGCTCACAATCGGGTACGACGTAACATCTTTGAGCTTTCCGTCAAAATGCCTTGAGGACTTTTCGGCTCAATACCCCGGAATAAGCGTGGAGCTAAAGCCGCTCGACACCGCTGACCGCAGCCAGGCAATCACAGGCGGAGAATATGACTTTTGCTTTATGCTGCGCGATATGGTGCCCGAAAGCTCGGGAATAGAAACGCTTATCACCCACAGCGAGCCGCTGGTTTTTGTGTACTCCAAAAAATCGGGCTCAAAAAGTAAAAAACCGGCAGGCTTTTCCGACTTCGGAGAAAAGCGCCTGCTTTTGCTTTCGGAATCAGTCGCGCCGATTTTGTATATGGAAATTATGGATTTGCTGCGAACCTTCCACACCTCTCCCGACGAACAGATTGCGTATGACGATTTAACCTCGTTGTTCCTCGCGATTTCCGCGGGAATGGGAGTTTCGATTTTGCCGAAGTCGCTCGCGGAGTTTGCTTCGCCCGAGCATACCGTCTGCCGCCCGATAGAGGACGCGGACACCGCTATGGCTTACGTAATGGCATGGTCAAAGTCAATCTCAAATCCGGTAGCCCCGCGCTTTATCAAAACCGTAAAAGTGTATTCGCGCGGAGATGATAACATCTACGGAATCTAATATTAAACTAAAAACAGACAATCTTTTCGGTCTGATTTTCGCAATACTTCGTCAACTTTTTATCTTAGATTAGCGTAAGCAAAGGTTTTGCCCGACAACCGATTATTCTCCAACAGAAAAAATTATACGAAAATGAGTACGCTGGCGGCGTTTGTAAAAAATATTACTCAATAAATATATCATACTATTATCAACACCGGTTGGCAAATCAATCGGTGTTTTTGTTTCGGCGCTATAATAGTATAAAAAAACTGCTCCGAACGCTGTTTTTGTGGAATTTTTACGCCGATAAAGGATAATATTTCCGCCGAAAAATTTACTCTTGCAAAAGTCGAACAAACGTGCTATAATTTAGCTTGGAGCTTGCATAGTGCTTTGCGCTGAGTTAAAAAAAGCGGGGAGGTGACAGAGTGGAAAAAAAGCAGTACGCGGCAATAGACTTAAAATCCTTTTACGCTTCGGTAGAATGTGTTGACCGCGGGCTTAATCCGCTCGATACCTTCCTTGTTGTGGCGGACGAAAGCCGAACGGAAAAGACAATCTGCCTTGCCGTTTCTCCCGCGCTAAAGGCTTACGGAGTACCCGGCAGAGCGCGCCTGTTTGAGGTGGTCGAAAAGGTAAAAGAAGCCAACGCTATGAGGAAAAACAGACTGAAAAAGGGTGATTTCAGAGGAGCCAGCCACTTTGCCTATTACGCCGACAGAAACCCCGAGCTTATGATTGACTACATCGTCGCTCCGCCGAGGATGTCGCGCTATATGGAGGTAAGCTCCGAGATTTACAAAATTTACCTTGAGTTTGTCGCTCCCGAGGATATTCACGTCTATTCGGTTGACGAGGTTTTTATTGATATGACAAATTACCTTCGGGCTCGCAAAATGACCGCGCGCCAGCTTTGCGAGACTATGGTAAGGGAGGTTTTTGAGCGCACCGGAATCACCGCGACAGCGGGAATCGGAACCAATATGTACCTTGCCAAAATCGCTATGGATATTGAGGCGAAGCACATAAAGGCGGGAATGGACGAGGTGCGAATTGCCGAGCTTGACGAGCAAAGCTACCGCTGCAACCTCTGGAATCACCGCCCGATTACCGATTTTTGGCGAATCGGCAGGGGCTACAGCGAAAAGCTCGCCCAAAACGGGATGTTCACAATGGGCGACGTTGCGCGCTGCTCGGTTTATAACGGAGATTTGCTGTACAGGCTGTTCGGCAAAAACGCCGAGCTGCTGATTGACCACGCGTGGGGAGTAGAGCCGTGCACAATCGCCGAGATAAAAAGCTACCAACCCGAAAATACCTCAATCAGCCGCGGACAGGTGCTCGCTTCGCCGTATGACTACGACAAGGCGCTGCTGATTATCCGCGAGATGTCTGAGCTTTTAGCGCTCGATTTGGTAAAAAAGGGACTTTGCTGCGACCAGATTGTGCTGACGGTGGGGTATGATATAAATAATATTTCTAAAAAAGAAAAATACAGAGGCGCGACCGAGATTGACTATTACGGAAGAGTCACGCCGAAGCGCGCTCACGGCTCAAAAAATATCAGTAAATTCACTTCGTCAACCGCTCTTGTCGTCAAGGCGGCGACTGAGCTTTTTGAGGAGATTGTAAACAAAAATCTGCTTGTGCGCAGGATGTATGTCGTCGCGAACCACACGCGCGACGAATGCGAGTACAACGCCGAGCCAAAGCAGCTCAGCCTGTTCGCGGAGGAAAATTCCGGGTTTGAAGGTGAGCCGTGCGACGAAAAAGCAATCCAGAACACCGTGCTCGATTTGCAGAGCAGATTCGGCAAAAACGTGGTAATCAAGGGAATGAACCTCCTTGAAGGCGGAACAACGATTGAGCGCAACAAAACGATAGGAGGGCACAAGGCGTAATTATGGACAGATACAACGGCGAATATGACGACATAATTAATTTGGAGCCTCCCGAATTTCCCAACCGCGCAAAAATGCCGCTTCACGACCGCGCGGCGCAGTTTGCTCCGTTCGCGGCGCTCACGGGCTTTGACTCAAAAATCGGAGAAACAGCAAGGCTCACCGATAAAAAGCCCGAGCTTAGCGATACCGAGATTGACGTCTTGAACGAAAAAATCAGGATTATCCTCGAAAATATCGGTTCGCGTCCCGAGCTTGAGGTAATTTATTTTGTAAAGGATTTGCTCAAAAGCGGCGGAGCGTTGGAGCATTACATCGGCAGCGTCAAAAAAATCGATCTCCATAGACGAAAATTTGTATTTGATGATTGCAAAATTATACCCGCAGATGATATAATAGACATACAATCCGATTTGTTTGAGCAGACAGCCGATATTTAATCAGCATAAAATCTGCAAAATCGGGAATAATAAAAGATAAAAACAGGAGGATTTATCATGGCAAACAAATATTCAGGCACAAAGACCGAACAGAATCTTTTGGCGGCTTTTGCGGGAGAATCACAGGCGAGGAATAAGTACACATATTTCGCTTCCAAGGCCAAGAAGGACGGATATGTACAGATCGCCAAGATCTTCGAAGAGACCGCTGAGAACGAAAAGGAACACGCAAAGATGTGGTACAAGCTTTTAAACGGCGGCATCGGAAGCACGCAGGAGAACTTAAAGGCTGCCGCAGACGGCGAGAACTACGAGTGGACCGACATGTATGACGGCTTCGCAAAGACCGCAAGGGAAGAGGGCTTCGAAGAT
>CAJOLF010000028.1 GCA_905235295.1 uncultured Ruminococcus sp.
GCATACGCTAAAAGCCTATCCAGAGATAAGCACCCGCGCTCGGCATAATTTGCAAGCATTTTTTTGGCGTGTACCTTGTCGAGCGACGACGGATATTTGAGCCTTATTTTGCCCTCGCAAGTATAGAGCCCGACAACACGCCCGCTCCCGCCGCTGTTTTTCGTTTCATATAAATATACAGTATAGGGAAAATCACCGCTCGGAGCACCCTTGCGAAATTCAAGCGTTTTTCTTCCGCTTAAAATGTTGTCGGCGTGTTCCTTGTGGATTGCTTGTATAATTATTCCGCTCATTTCTTCGCCTCCAATTCATTCTTATAGAGAGCCGCTTGCGCAAGTACCTTTTTTGAGTATTCTGTTTCATAGATACCCTTTTCCCAAAGGTGCGTAGCTCCGTGAGCTCCCATATTGTACGCCATACATACCTTTGCGCGGTCGCCCTGGTACTCTTGCCATAGCTTACCAAGCAAATATAAGCCTGCGTGTATGTTTAGGTGCGGCTCTGTAAGCTCGTATATGCCGAGCTTGTCCTCTATTTCGTCGGCGTTGATTATATTGACTTGCATTAAGCCGTAATCGTCGGTGTCGCTGACACAATCAGCGGCAAAACCCGACTCCGTGTACATCAATCCCATAGCAAAGCAAAAATCCACTCCGTAGGCTTTGCAAAGATTATATGTGTATTCCTGTAAGCTCTCGGACAAATCACACTCTAACGGTTCAAAAGTCTGCATACTCGGTGTAGATATATTATTGTTCGCCGAGGTCGCCGCCTCTGCTTTGCCGCTGTCTGCATTTGAGATAGAGGAGGCAATAAATCCGCCGATTATTGCGCCGAGCACAAAAATTATAACGAATACAAGGAGGAAACGATATACTAAACTATTATTCTTTGCCCGTGCGTGTTTTCTGTGTTGCCTTTTCATTCAAAACCCTCCAATAAATCAGCATTATCATATATATTGCCGATTACAACCATATCTCTTAAAAATGGATATGTAACCCCGTTTTTGTCTACGGCATGTATGCAATCATTACAAGTCATTACTACCGCTCCTTTTGTTCCACGCCGCAATTACGCTCGGGATATTCTCGTATGCTGTTAGTCCAAGTCGGCAAACGGTACATACAATAGAAAATGTCGGGCTATATTCGCGGTGAGATTGCCTTGTTAGTTCTGCTTTTGCGCCGCAACACGGGCACGGCTTTAACTGTTCGTTAATTTCTTTCGGACTCAAACTAAATCACCCTTTCTATCCTGTGCGGCTCCGCTATTGATACCGAGTTGTCGTGAATATCGGTAAGCTCCGCCGTGATAATAAATTGATTGCCTTTGTAGCGGGTTATAATAGCAGATACGCATTTATATGTAATGCCCTTGCTCTTTACGGGACACCCGCTGACAAGTGCCTCTTTTAATTCCTTTGTAGTCATAGCTTGCCCTCATTTCTTGCCGTTACGGCTGATTAAAACAACCGCTACAGCGGCAATACATATAATAAAGGTAATAATAACGCCGTCGCTCATTTTTTCGCCTCCTCGTGCTCCTCATATAAGCCTAACTCCTGCTCCTCCTCAATTCTTACTTGTTCCTCTTTGTTAGCCCATACCATTTGTGACATAACTAACAATTCTTTGAGTTTCATTATGAAGCGTTCGGAAACAAGGTCATACGGAGCGATAACCCCGAGGAGGAGAAAACCGCTTTTTACCGCAAAGTATATTGCTCCGTCTTTTGTGGTACGTTCGTAAAGCTCATAGCCGTTATCTGTGTTCTCGAACGGAGATAAATACCGCTTATCTATAAACGCGACTCCCTGGGAGGTTTTTAACGGCTCGAGGTTGCGCCCGTTAAAACTAATTGCGTATTCTGCGCGGTCAAGCATAACCTCGGTTGCGTCTGTGTCCTTAAACGAGAGGTTATCAGGTAATGTGCGCTCTGCGAAAAAGAATTTATCGCGTTTGCTTTCCGCAATATCGAACATAGCAAAGATATTTTCCTCGGTGAGCGGCGGTAAATTATAAATCGGATAGAACGCGGAGCCGTCGCCTATCCATTGGCATTTGTCCTCTGTGTGATATGTAATGATTGTCTTTCGAGCCTTTAATATTGACTCTACGCGCTTAATTTTCATTTTGTGCCTCCTCGTCGAGTGATTTCTCGAAATTATCGGAGCGGAGCTTGATGTAAAAATCTATCTGCTCTTTTAATTCCTCTGCGGTTAGGTGTTTCGCAACTTGTGCGTGAAATACATAACGCCCGCTATCATCATAAATAGCGGTATGGTAGTTTATCCCGCTTTGATGAATTGTGTAGCCTCTGTGTTCTACTGTCTTGCCCGCGTATATATCCGCTTTGCAATCCTCGAAATAATCGCAAAACAAACAACAATGGTAACAATCTTTTTTGGGCTTGCACCACAACTCAAATCGAGCGCGGAGCTCTCGGAGCAAGTCCGAGAGCTGATTAATTAATTGCATAAGTTCCTCCGATTATAAAAACCTTATATCACGTAACCCCTTGATTTTGGCGTTTTCGAGCTTTGCATATATTTTTCTCAACTCATAGATAAAAAAATTTCGTCTCCGCAAATACGCCACGTCCTCGCCCATATATGACATTATTTCGGGATTGCTCGGAGTTGCGTACAGGGTGTTTCCTTTTGAAAAACATACCCGTAAACAATGCGCGGTGGTTTTCCCATTCGCTCGAGTGTTGGCAATATTCTCCGCGTATCGTTTACCTTTGAAAATATAATCTTTTTGCCATTTGGTGAGCTTAATGCCTAATGCCTTTTCTAATTTTAATCGTTTGGCTATTACCATTCTCGGCTCCTTTCCCGCGTCTACCGACGCGGATTATTCAAAGATTGAGGGATTGAAAAGACAAGCGGGGGCGACTCCGTAACTGTCGTACGCGTAGTAGTAGTTCAAAATGCCGTACGAACCGAGACCACGGACGTAGTACGCGTACGTGCCGCACGTCCAGGGCGTGAGCGTTACAATGTCGTCGGTTTTATATTTCGGGAGGAGGTCGCGGTATTTACGGATAAGGTCACAAGAGAGGACAAACAAGTAATCTTTGCAAGTGCCGTAGCTCTTGTCGCCGTTGTCAGCGGTGAGGTCGGAAACAAACGGGAGGAGGTCGCCTTTGTTATAATTCTTTATTTCGTTTTCGTTAAGGTCAACGCGGAGTGAGGAAATACGCCAATCGTTTTTATTGTTTTTATCAAACGGCTTTTCCTTGTCGAGTGCTTCCGCTCTAATAGCAAGTACGCCGCCTTGCTCCTCGCCTAAAATAACGTGTTCGATACCGTTATATGTAAAGCGCTCCCCAGGGTTCGGACACTTTACGGGCTTTGCGGGAGCGGTAGCCTCGCCGCTGTCGGAGGCGTTTTCTTCTCCAAGTGTGGGATTTGGTGGTGTGAGCGGCGAAATGAGGTTACACACGGTAAGCACCGCAATAGCCTCGGCGCGGGTTTTGTTTTCCTCTGCGTCGGTTGAGCTTTGAATATCGTCGCACAATGAGTTAATAGCTGATAAAATTTCGTACATAGTCTTTTTCTCCTTAAATTCATTTTTTGGTATTTTGGTTTTTAAATTCCTGTTTTCGGGTGTTTTCACGCTTTAACGCTCGTTTATGAGCGTTACGAGCTATGCTTTGCCGCTGTCACCTCCATTTTTGAGCGTTAAAATCACTCCGTTTTATATGAATTTGTTTTATGCTGTCGGAGCTTTACAGCGTCCGCGACGGCTTAAATTTTCCCTTGTGTTTGCCTGGGCGACGGCGGCACTGTAACGATATTGTCCGTTTTCGTCAATTTCTCCCGTATATCCTCGCTTGATTTCTCTATAGATTGTTGCAAGGTGTACGTCCAACTCGGCGGCAATCGCATTAAGGCTTATATTTTTGTTGCGGAGCTCCTCGAGCCGCTGTCTATCCGCGAAAGTAAGATTTTTGCACTTCATACTCGTACTCCTTTCTAAAAATTGGTAAAAAAATAATAAGTGCGAGAGGTTTTAACCTTTCGCACTTATTGTAAAACTTTATAGTTTGGTATAAAATTTTTATTATTTATTGAAATTATTACAGCTGTGTGGTACAATAAATATGTATATTGGAAAATATTATCCTGTTGAAAGGGGTTATAAATATGTGTGGAATTTGCGGGTTTACCGGCAAGCTTGAAAACAGCGGGGAAGCGCTGAAAAGAATGACCGAGGTAATCACCCACCGCGGTCCGGATTCCGACGGATTTTTTGCGGACGAAAACATCAATATGGGTTTCAGACGGCTTTCGATTATCGACCTTGATTCCGGACACCAGCCGATTTACAACGAGGACAAAACCCTTGTGCTCACCTTTAACGGAGAAATTTACAACTACAAGCAGCTCAGAAAAAAGCTGATTGAAAAGGGGCACAAGTTCTATACCGATTCCGACAGCGAGGTGCTGGTTCACGGCTTTGAGGAATGGCAGGAGGATATGCTGCCTAAGCTGCGCGGAATGTTCGGCTTCGCAATTTACAACACGCTCGACCACAGCCTGTTTATCGCGCGCGACTTTTTCGGAATCAAGCCGATGCACTACACCTCCGTTGACGGAGAGTTTGTTTACGCGAGCGAAATCAAAAGTATTCTTGAGTACCCGAGGTTTGTAAAGCGCTTTAATAAAAGGGCGCTCGACACCTACCTTTCGTACCAGTACGCTGTTCCGCCCGAGACGTTTTTTGAGGACGTTTACTGCCTTTTGCCGGGTCACTACCTTTGGTACCGCGACGGCGAGATTGAGACTACACGCTACTTTGAGCCCCGCTTTAACCCCGATGAAAGTATGACCGAGGAAGAGGCTGTTGACAAGATAGAAAAGGTATTTGAGGATTCCGTTAACGCCCACAAAATCGCCGATGTTGAGGTTGGCTGCTTCCTTTCCTCGGGCGTTGATTCAAGCTACGTTTCAACCTACTTCGCCGACCAAAAAACCTTTACCGTGGGCTTTGATTTCGGCGAAAAATACAACGAGATAAGCTGGGCGGAAAATCTCAGCGAAAAAATCGGAGTTGAGCACCACACCCACTTGATTTCGAGCGAGGAATTTTGGGACGCCGTTCCCACCGTTCAGTACCACATGGATCAGCCGCTTGCCGATCCCTCCTGCATAGCGCTGTACTTTGTTTCGCGCCTTGCGGGACAGTATGTCAAGGTTGTGCTCTCGGGCGAAGGCGCCGACGAGCTGTTCGGCGGCTACACCTGCTACAACGATCCGCGCGTGTTCAGGGTTTATCAAAAGATTGTTCCGCACTTTTTGCGAAAGGCAATCCGCGCGGTTGCCTCAAAGCTTCCCGACATCAAGGGACGCGATTACCTTATCCGCGCCTGCGACCCGCTTGAGGAACGCTACATCGGCAACGCGTTTATGTACGACCTCAAGCAGAAAAAGAAAATATTAAAGGATCCGTCAATCGCGACGGCTCCGCAGGATTACGCCAGAAAGCACTACTACCGCTGCCGCAAATACGACGACGTTACAAAGATGCAGTACCTTGACATCAATATGTGGATGGTCGGCGACATCCTTTTGAAGGCGGACAGAATGAGTATGGCGAACTCGCTTGAGCTTAGGGTTCCCTTCCTTGACAAAGAGGTGTTCAAGGTCGCCTCAACCCTGCCCTCCGAACTGCGCGTAAACAAGAGCAACACCAAGTACGCGATGCGCAAGGCGGCGGCAAGGCATTTGCCCGAGGAAACCGCCGAAAAGGAAAAGCTCGGCTTCCCCGTGCCCACCAGGGTTTGGCTCAGAGATGAAAAATACTACAACATTGTCAAAAAGAAATTCACCGGCAAAACCGCCGAGATGTTCTTTAATACCGACGCTCTTGTCGCGTGGCTGGACGAGCATTACAGCGGCAAGGAGGACAACAGCCGCAGGGTTTGGACAATTTATGTGTTCCTTGTCTGGTACGACATTTATTTTGACGAGAACGATCCGCACGTTGAAAAGCCGGTCAATCACCTTGACGAGCTGAAGGCGATTGCGGAGGCAAGGCGCGAAAAGCAGATTGACGCTCCCGGCGAGGTTATTATGGCTGCCGCGGAGGCGATTGACAAGGAGTACGACGCGCCCGACTTCGGCGTTGACAAGAACGGTCAAGGCGAAAAAACGGAAGAAACTGCGGAACCAGTCGAACCCGACGACGGAAGCGAGCCCGCTATTGTTGAGACGGAAGAGGAATACGTCGCTCCCGTTCAGCAAAAGGAGGAGTACGTAAACATTCAAAATCCCGAGGACGACGAGATTTACGACGCTCCGCGCAAGCCCTCCACTCCGCAGGAGGAAATGCAGATGGCGATTGACAGCATAGAAAAACGCTCAAAATATCTTGACGAGCCAAACGTAATCTCGGACGAGGCGATTGACGACATCGTAAGTCAAATCAGCTTCTTTGACGACGAACCCGGCGACTCTGCCGCCGCGGAAGAAATAAAGGAAGCCGAAGAAAAAGAATAATTAAGTCAGTACCGCGTAATTCGGGTTTGCGGATTGCGCGGTGTTGCCTAAATTCAGGACAGTCCGCCGCGGCTGTCCTAAATGCTGCCTTTTGCCCGAACCGCTCTTTGGCGCGCTCCGGGTTGAAAAGCCGCCTGAGGACAAGCTATGGAACTTACAGAAAAAACAATCGGCACAAATAAAATATTCGACGGAAAAATCCTCCGCGTAACCCACGACGACGTGGAGCTTTCCGACGGTACAAAAGCCAAGCGCGAGGTCGTGCGCCACCCGGGCGGCGTGTGCGTTGCCGCGCTTGACGCGGAAAATAACCTGCTGTTTGTACGCCAGTTCAGGTACCCTTACGGCGAAACGGTGCTCGAGCTTCCCGCGGGCAAGCTTGAAAAGGGTATGACGCCGTGCGAAAACGGAAAGCGCGAGCTTATGGAGGAAACGGGAGCCGTCGGCAGCTCATACATTTCGCTCGGTCAGGTGTACCCCTCGCCGGGCTATACGGACGAGATTATCCACCTGTACGCCTGCAGGGTGGTCGAGCAGGGCGAGAGCCGCCCCGACGAAGGAGAATTTTTGAACGTTGAGAAAATTCCGCTTGAAAAGGCGGTTGAGATGGTTCTTAACAATATGATCCCCGACGCGAAAACACAAATCGCGGTGCTCAAAACCGCTATGCTTTTGCGAAGCGAAAAAATCTGAGGAAATTTATGCAGTGTTACAGGGAACTTTCAACTCAAAAAGTTAATACAGCCGTCGCGCTGGGCTTTTTTGACGGACTGCACCGCGGTCACATCAGCGTGATTCAGCCCGCCGCAGAGGAGAGAAAAAACGGTCTGACGCCTGTTTGCCTGACCTTTAACCAAAGCCCGAAGAGCGTTATCTCGGGAACGGAAATTCCGCTGCTTATGACGCGCGAGGACAAGGTCGGCGCGCTTGAATCGCTCGGAATTGAAAAAACCTTTTTTATCGACTTTGAGTCGGTGATGAGCCTCGGCGCGAGGGAGTTTTTTGAAAGCGTGATTGCCGGCCGGCTGAAAGCCAAAAAGCTCTTTTGCGGATTTAATTACCGCTTCGGCAAAAACGCCGCCGGCGACGTCAAAGCCCTCGGAGAGCTCTGCGCGGAAAAGGGAATAGAGCTTGCCGTCGCTCCGCCGTACAAAATCGGCGGCGAGGTCGTTTGCTCAACGCTGATAAAGCAAAAAATCGCCGACGGCAAAATTAGGGAGGCAAACCTTATGCTCGGCAGTCCCTTCGGCTTTTCGGCGCCTGTCACGCACGGCAAAAGGCTCGGCAGAGAGCTCGGCACGCCCACGCTCAACCAGGACGTCAGGGAAGGGTTGATTGTTCCGCGCTACGGAGTGTACGCCTCAAAGGTCACCCTGCAAAGCGGAGAGGTGTTTTGCGGAGTTACCAACATCGGCGTCAAGCCCACCGTCGGAGGTAAAATCCCGCTGTGGGAAACGTGGATGCCGAACTACAGCGGCGGAGAGCTTTACGGTCAGACAGCGGACGTTCGGCTGCTTGATTTTATCCGTCCCGAAAAACGGTTTGACAGCCTTACAGAGCTGAAAAATGAGATTTTGGCGAACAGCCGCGCCGCTTTGGCGGTTTTTGATAAGCAATCGGCTTAATCTGTATATTGAAATTATCGGAAAATTAACTATAATATAGGAAATACCGTTTGATTTTGGGTGTGCGTAAGACGCACTCTTAATCGCGCGGATTAAACAGAAAAGGAAGTAATCGCAATGGCAAAAAAACAGTTTAAATCCGAATCAAAGCGTATGCTCGATCTGATGATTAACTCGATTTACACGCACAAGGAAATTTTCCTTCGCGAGATAATCTCAAACGCCAGCGACGCTATTGACAAGCTTTGCTTTATCGCCCTCACCGACGACAAGCTGGGTATGACAAGAAGTGATTTTAACATTTTTATCGAGGCCGACAAGGATAACCGCACCCTTACCATAACAGATAACGGAATCGGTATGGACAAGGACGACCTGGAGAACAACCTCGGCACAATCGCAAACTCCGGCTCGTACAAGTTTAAGCAGGAGCTCGAGGAAAATACCGACGATATAGACATCATCGGTCAGTTCGGCGTAGGCTTTTACTCCGCGTTTATGGTTGCGAAAAAAATCACCGTCAACACCAAAAAGTACGGCAGCGATACCGCTTACCGCTGGCAGTCAAGCGGAGCCGACGGATATACAATTAAGGAAATTGACAAGAACGGCATCGGCACCGAGATTATTCTTGAGTTGAAGGACAACACCGACGACGAAAATTACGACGAGTTTTTGGAGCAGTACAGAATCCAGGGGCTTGTCAAAAAATATTCCGACTACATCCGCTACCCGATTATGATGGATGTTGTCAAAAGCCGCGTCAAGGATGAAACTAAGGACAGCGAAAACCCCGAGTACGAGGAATACACCGAGCGCGAAACTCTCAACAGTATGGTTCCGATTTGGCAGCGCCCCAAAAAGGACGTTACTCAGGAGGAATACGACCGCTTTTACAGCGAAAAATTCCTCGCCGGCGACAAGCCTGTCAAGACAATCGTTACCTCTGTCGAGGGCGTTGTAACCTACAAGGCGCTGCTGTTTATCCCCTCGGCGGCTCCGTATGATTACTACTCAAAGGATTACAAAAAGGGCTTGCAGCTCTACTCCAGCGGCGTTTTGATTACCGAGAACTGCGAGGAGCTTGTGCCCGAGTATTTCCGCTTTGTCAAGGGCGTTGTAGACACCGCTGATTTGTCGCTCAATATTTCAAGAGAGATGCTCCAGCACGACCGTCATCTGCTCACAATCGCCCAGAATATCGAGAAGAAAATCAAAAACGAGCTTAACTCAATGCTCAAAAACGACCGCGAGAATTACGAAAAGTTCTTCTCGGCGTTCGGCAGACAGCTAAAGTACGGCATTGTTTCGGATTACGGTATGCACAAGGACGAGCTTCAGGATTTGCTGATGTTCTACTCCTCAACAGAGAAGAAGCTTGTCACACTGTCAGAGTACGTTGACAGAATGAAGGACGACCAGAAGTTCATCTACTTCGCGACAGGCGAAACCGCCTCCGCAATCGACGCGCTTCCGCAGACAGAGCTGCTCCGCTCAAAGGGCTATGAGATTCTCTACTGCACCGAGGACGCCGACGAATTTACGCTCCAGACGCTGATGATGTACAAGGAAAAGAGCTTTTGCTCGGCGACTAACGACGACCTTGGAATCGACAGCGAGGAAAAGGACGGGGAAGATGAAAAGAAGGACAACACCGCTCTGCTCACGTTTGTAAAGGAGACCTTGGGCGATAAGGTCGCCGAGGTATGCGAGTCCAAAAAGCTTGTTTCTCACCCGGTTTGCCTCACCGCGAAGGGCGGAATATCCTTTGAGATGGAAAAGTATTTCAACGCGGTTCAGCCCGACAGCGGAATGAAGGCTCAGCGCGTGCTTGAGCTCAACCTCAGCCACCCGGTGGTTAAGGAAATGGAATCGCTGATTCAGACAGATGTTGACAGGGCGAAGAAGTACGCCGAGGTGCTTTACTCACAGGCACTGCTGATTGCGGGACTTCCGCTTGAAAACCCGTCGGAGTACACAGACCTTGTCTGCTCGCTGATGTGATTTTCCGCGACGAAAAATAGTTCAAATTGTTCGGGCTGTTAGTTTTTTTAACAGCCCGAACGTTAAAGTTATTGACATAAAAATGTAATTCTGCTATAATAACACTTGCGTAAACGCGCCAATAGCTCAGTTGGTTAGAGCTACCGGCTCATAACCGGTCGGTCCGGGGTTCGAGTCCCTGTTGGCGCACCAGTAATTTAGGGAGTACCTTTTGGGTACTCCCTAAATTACTTTTACCCGCCGCGCGAACAGGGACTCGAAGGCGAGCGTGCCCGCCGCAGGCGGGTAAAAACAGTGCAGTGCACTGTTTTTAGCGAGAGAGACAAGCGCGCGGAATCTCATTAAACACGCCGCAGTTGGCGAGCAGAAAGGTGTTTTTCAAACGTTGGCGCACCAAAAATTGGGTACTTCCCATTTTTTTGCGCGAACAGGGACTCGAAGGCGAGCGAGCCTGAGGCAACAACAGTCCGGCGGCATGGAGCTTCCGATCAATTTTGGCGGCTATAATGGCAACATGGCTATCGGCGCGTATAGCCAAATGTTAACAGAAAAAATAAAACGCTATGGAATCTAATACCTTCCCATAGCGCTGTTTATTCGATAATTCAACTATTCTAATTTTTCCATCTTCTGTAAAAGCCGGCTAAAATCGCGCCCGAGATGTTATGCCATACGGAAAATACCGCGCCGGGCACCGTTGCCATCGCGAGATTTGAGAACGCCGTGCCTGCAAGGCTTGTGGCAAGCCCGGAGTTTTGCATACCGATTTCAATAGACAGAGCCTTCGTTTTTTCGGGCGTTAATCTAAGGAGCTTGCCGAGACCGAAGCCGCACGCGTAACCAAGCAGATTATGAAGAACGACAACGACCAGCACCAAAACTCCGCTTGTGTAGATTTTTTCGGCGTTATGAGATACTACAGCGGCTACAATCAGGCAAATCGCAACGGTTGAAACCAACGGCAGAGCCGCAACAACCTTCTGCGTTATTTTACCGAAGAATTGATTTATGACAAAGCCGAGGGCAATCGGAATAATAACCACCTGAATAATGCTCCAAAACATTGACCAAACATTTACGCTGACGGTTGTTTGCAGCAAAAGCCATGTTATCGCCGGCGTGAGCAGTGGCGCGAGCAGGGTGTTAACGCTCGTCATTCCGACAGACAATGCGACGTCGCCATTTGACAGGTAGGTAATTACGTTGCTTGACGTGCCGCCCGGGCAAGTTCCTACAAGCACTACTCCCGCCGTAAGCGCCGGGTCAAGCTGAAAAAGCCTGCTCAAGCCAAACGCCAAAGCGGGCATTATGATAAACTGCGCCGCGCTGCCGATAAAAATATCCTTCGGTCTTTTGAAAACAAGCGCAAAATCCTTCGGCTTCATTGTGAGCCCCATACCGAACATAACAATCATCAAGAGATAGTTTACCCATGAGGTGTCTATCCACAGCGACGATTGCGGAACAAACAGTGCCAAAGCCGCTACCGCAAGCACAATCAACGCCATAAATTTACCGAAGAATTCGCTGATTTTTTCAATTACATTCATATAGTTACCAACTTTGAAATATTATTACAGAATGTTCTTTAATTGTTCTTTAATCTGAAGGGTTATCGCGCCGCAATGATTTGCCCGAACGCGGATTGTTCTTCCGTTTCAGCGCAATCAGATAAACGATAAATAAAACGGCTGCTGCCGCCGCGCCGGCGATATAGGAAACGGTTTGATCCAAACCGAAGCCCTCCTCAGCCATCAGTAGATATGTGACGCTGACCCCCGTCATAAACGCCGCGGGGAACGCGGTAATCAGAGAACCAAAGCGGTACTTGCCTTTTTTCAGCAGATATGCGGTCGAAACCCACAGCGTTATCATCGCAAGGGTCTGGTTGCTCCATGAAAAGTAACGCCAGATAATCTGGAAGCCGTTCTCGTGCGCAATGGCAAACCACGTCAGGAGTCCGCCGACGATGAGCAGCGGTATGGTAATCAGCAGTCGGTTTTTGATTTTCTTCTGGTCGAGCTTGAACGCCTCGCCGAGAATTAAACGCGCGCTGCGAAAAGCCGTGTCGCCCGAAGTGATTGGGCAGATGATGACGCCGGCAACAGCAAGAGCACTGCCGACAACACCGAGCACGCTTGTGGAAATCTCATAAACTACATTGGACGCTCCGCCTTTGAGCGCTTCGTTTAGGAGCTGGGTAGTGCCGTAGAACGACACGCCTGCCGCCGCCCATACAAGAGCGATTGCCGCCTCGCTGATCATTGCGCCGTAGAAAATGCTTCTGCCTTCTTTTTCTGACGTAATGCACTTGGCAATCATCGGCGACTGGGTCGCGTGGAAGCCGGATACCGCTCCGCAGGCAACCGTGATGAACATATACGGCCAGATCGGCGTTCCTTCGGGATGAAGGTTTTGGAGCGAGAGCTCCGGGATTGTGTATTTGCCGCCGGAAAATATGATACCGCCGATCACTGTGCCTGCCATCACTATCAGCAGCACTCCGAAGAACGGATAGAGCTTGCCGATGAGCTTGTCAATGGGCAGGAGCGTCGCGAGCAGATAATAGACAAGAATCACAACTGCCCAAAAGGTGCCGTTCATCCAGCCGGGCGTAAGCCTGTCGAGCAGTCTCGCGGGGCTGGTAACGAATACCGTACCGCACAGCACCAGCAAAACCACGGAAAAAACGCGCATAATCCACTTCACGACCTTGCCCAGATAGGTTCCGCTCAGTTCCGCAATCGACGCTCCCTTGTGGCGCGAGCTGATCATACCGCTCATATAGTCATGCACAGCTCCTCCTAAAATGGAGCCGAAAACAATCCACAAAAATACAACCGGTCCGAACACCGCGCCCATCAGCGCACCGAAAATCGGTCCTGTTCCCGCAATGTTCAATAGCTGTATCAAAAACGCCTTCCAGCGTTTCATCGGTACAAAATCCACGCCGTCGTTAATGGTTATGGCGGGCGTTTGACGGTCGTCCGGCGCGAAAATTTTTTCCGTTACTCTGCCGTAAACGATATATCCTACAATCAAAACTGCAAATGAAATCAATAACGAGATCATACGGCAACCCCCTTTTTATACTTTCCCTGTACTATGACTTACGTTAAACAAAATAAAGAGTCTGTTCTCACAGTTATCTTCATAATAATTGAATAATATTAAGATACGAATTAATTATATCATATCATTTCATTTTTACAATACATTTTTGAACTTTCCGTTGAAATCTGAACCTCTGAGGTTTCGGTCACCAACAGGAACTCGAAGCTGCAAAACAGTAAAATCAATTTAAAAGGAACGCAAAGTCATCTGACCGAGCGTTCCTTATTTCTGTATAGGAAATTCCTGCATTTTGATTCCGCCGTTACAGAAACGTTGCCGTGAGTTCAAACTTTCCAAAGGCGGGCGAGAGTGCCCACCGGCACTTTTTATGTAAATCTTTGGATGATTGGTTGATTTTTCGATATAACTATGCTATATATATAATTAAGGCAACACCGCACAATTCGCGGCGCACGCCTTGCCCTAAAATCAGTACCCATACGTCAAATCACCGGTGTCAAGCAAGCTTGCGCCGGGTTATGCTACGAGTTAAATTAATAATACAAGGAAGTGATTTTTCTTGAAAAAAGTAATGGCTTTAATAATAACAGTTCTTTTGATAATGAGCTCGGTTTTTGTTTCGAACGCAGCCGCGATTGAACAGCCTTATTCAACGGCTGTCAGTGAAACACAGGAGATATCAATACCAAAAATCGAGATTACCACCGAAAACGGAAACGGCGCTCAGCTCCAGAAGGCGGACGGCTACGTTAACGCCGAAATCAAAATTACCGATGCAGACGGTTCGGCGCTCGACGAAACGGTGCTCTTTAAGGTGCGCGGCAACAGTACGGCGCTTAGCGGTATTCAAAAGAAATCCTTTACATTTAAATTCGACAAGAAAAAGGAAGTCCTCGGAATGGGGAAGGGCAAAAAGTGGGCTTTGCTCGCGAACTGCTTTGACCCTACGTTGCTGAGGAACTACCTTGTATTTGACTTTGCGCAGGAGATGGAGCTGCCGTACACCTCTAACCAGCGCTTTGCGGAGTTGTGGCTTGACGGCGCGTACCGCGGCTGCTACACTGTTTATGAACCTGTGCAGGAGGGCAAGGACAGGGTCGATATTGATATTGAGTCCAACGAAGGAAAAAAGGATTTTCTTCTGGAATACGAGGCAACGCGCGTTGAGGACGGCGTCACCTATATTACCGCGGGAGGCTTGCGCTTTGCGCTCCAGGAGCCCGAGGAACCCGGTGAAGAGCAGACAGCCTATGTCAACGAAGTTATGACGGATATTGTAAATACGCTGAAATACGGCAGCGAGGAAGATGTCCGGCAAAAGATAGACGTTGATTCCTTCGCAAAATTCTATTTGCTCAACGAATACGCCAAGACGAACGACTTTGGATTGAGCTCGGTGTTCTTTTTCTACAAGGACGGTATTCTCTACGCGGGACCTCCGTGGGACTATGACCTCTCGCTCGGCAACGTAAACGGCGAACTTAACTCCGCTTCGGCTAAGGCGGCGAGTAAAAGCGACGGTATTTTGCAGGACAGCAGGAATTTTTACCGCTGGCTTTGTGATAAAGAATGGTTCACGTCTGAGGTAAAGCGCTTCTACTACAAATATTATCCGTACATCGAGAATATCTCCGCTGACGGCGGAAAGCTCGATAGCCTAAGAGAACAGTACGCGGATTTGTTTGCCCGTAATTTCAAAGTATGGGACGTTAAAAGATGGTGGCTCAATTACCAAAAGGTTCCGTATTCCACCTATGACGAGAACTACGATTTCCTGAAAAACTGGTGCGCTGAGCGTAACGCCTGGCTCACGGATTATTACGGAATAATTCCCGGCGCGGTGTTAATAGGAGACGCGGACGACAACGGAAAAGTAAATATTGATGACGCTGCCGCCGTCCAAAAAGTATTGGCAAAGTTCTCTGTTTCTCCGTTTAATGAAACCGCCGCGGATATTGACGGGGACGGGCTGAGCATTACCGACGTAACATTGATTCAGCGGTATCTTGCCGGCTATGAGAATCCTTACCAAATCGGGGAATACGTTAAGCGGAAGTAAATATAAACTATCCGCGTTTTCCGCAATTATGTTTATGTCAAAACTTTAATAAATAATGCAGCCTCCCGATAATAACAGCGTATCGGGAGGCTGATTTTTTAGGATAAATCAAATTACAGTCTTAATTTTCTTTAGTTTTCAGCGCTTATTTCCGTTTATTTCAAATACAGCGCGGGTCTGAACGTGACGTTCGGGTGGTGGTTATTGCCGGGCAGGGGATCACGTATAGCCGCGGGGTATCTGCTGCCCTGACAGGAGCCGCCCATCAGGCTGTATCCGCCGCCGCGCATTACATAATTTGAGCCGCTGCGCTCCTGCGTCCACTCCCAGTTGTTGCCTGCGAGGTCATAAATGTTGTTCGCTTTTGCTTCTTCCCACATACCTGTGTAATTTCCGCGCTCGCCATCGGAAAAGCTGTCGTCGGAGTAGTTCCCCCAGCCCGTGCTGTCGCTTGACACCTCCGATTCGGACTTACAGCCCGAATCAATCAGCCATTGGAGCATTGTATCCCAGTTGGCGCCCCAAGGGAAAAAGCCCTGTACGGTTTCGTTGCCGTCATAAAGATTTTGGCAGGCGGTTGTCGCGTCCTGAGGAGAAAACTGCACGTAGATTTGCCCCGGCTCGTCCTTAGTCACCCGCTTGCTGACGGGCAACCCGTCGTCACCTTTGCAGGCTTCATATCTGCCGATGTAGAAGCCGCCGAAGCGCTCTGCGCTGCCAAGCATTTCCTGATATTCGGAAAGCTCGGTTTCGTCATAATAGTCCGAGATATTTCCGCCGAAAAAATAACTTCCGAAGTCGCGCATTTCAAGCGGCGTAACGGCAGTCGGTATCCAGACAAACTCGCTGCCGTCAGGAGCGATTACGACAAGACCTGTGCGGATTGTCTGCTCGCCGTCCTTTTCGGATACGCTGAATTGCGCGGGAATAAAGGCAGCGTCTCCGTTTGCGTCCGTATATTTGCTGATGGTTTCCGCCGTCTGTCCCGGCAAAGCAGCGGGTAAATCGGACAAATCGGCGAGGTTACGGCTCGCTTGCGGCGCGGCTTCGCTTTCTGAGGATGATGTTTCTCCCTGAGAGGGCTTGTCAGCCGCGGCTTCGGTTTGTGTTTCCCGGTTCGCGCCGCTGACGGATGTTTGACGAGCCGTGTTTGAGGAACAAGCGGTCAGGCTGAGCGCTAAAAGCGTAATCATAAAGGCATTGATTAATCTTTTCATATTGTCTCCTTTCGGCAGCCGGAGCGGTTTTGATTTCCGCGGCAGGCTGCTGCTTCTCAAAACGAGGAGCTTCGCTATCTATCGTAGGATACGACTATTATATAGTAGGATGCGACGATTGTCAATAGCTATTCGAAAAATTTTTCGGCAAAAAAAATGACAGCCGCAAGGGCTGCCACTTTGTTAAAAGCCAAAGCTACGAAGGCTTTTCTTCCTCAATGATTTCCGCGATAAGCTCGCGCTCGTCCATGTGGTGCTTGACGCCCCTGATTTCCTGGTAATCCTCGTGACCTTTTCCCGCGAGGACGATGATGTCTCCGTCCTCGGCGTTCTTCATACAATACCTGATTGCCTCCTTGCGGTTCGGCACGACAACGTACTTTCCGTCGGTCTTGTTAATGCCTGTTTTGATGTCCTCGATGATGTCCATAACGTCCTCATAGCGGGAGTTATCCTCTGTGATAACGCTGAGGTCGGACAGCCTGCCCGAGGTTTCGCCCATCTCGTATCGCCTTACCTTTGGACGGTTGCCGCCGGCGCCGAACATTGTGATAAGCCTGTGGGGATTGTATTGCCTGAGCGTTGTCAGCACGTTTTCCATGGAAAGCGCGTTGTGCGCGTAGTCAATCAACAGGGAATAGTTGCCGGGAACCTTGACAGGCTCAACCCTGCCCTTGACGTGAGAGTCGCGCAGTCCCTCGATAATCGCGCTGTCGGGAACATCAAAGAAGGAAACCGCGCTGATTGCCGCGAGAGCGTTGTAGGCGTTGAACTTGCCCGGAACTCCGACGTCGAGCGAGAGCTGCTTTATGCCCTCGGTTTCAAAGTGAACGCCGATAAATCCGCCGTCGCTCAAAAGGCGGTCGTTTTTTGCCCTCAGCATAGCGCCGTCCGAAAAACCGTAGGTGAGTATTTCACCGTCAAAATCCTTGGTGATTGCATCCCAACTTTGGTCGTCAATATTCGCCGCGGCGTTTTTGCACTGGCGGAACAGCAGGCTTTTGCAGTAGAGGTACTCCGCCATATCCTTGTGCTCAACTCCGCCGATGTGGTCGTCAGAAAAGTTCGTAAACACCGCAACGTCAAAATTCATTCCGGCAAGGCGGTTGTGCTTGAGCCCGATTGACGACGCCTCGATTACCATAGCCTTGCAGCCGGCGTTAATCATATCGCGCATCGCCTGCTGAATTTCATAGGATTCGGGGGTGGTGTTTTCGGTTTTGCGGGTTTCTCCGCCGTAAACAATGCCGAGCGTGCCGATTGTTCCTGTTTTGATTCCGGCGCGCTCAAAAATTCCCGCAATCATAGCGGCGGTTGTGGTCTTTCCCTTGGTGCCAGTAATCGCAACGGTCATCAGCTCGTCGGCGGGATTGCCAAAAAATTCAGCGCTCGCGAGCGCCAGCGCAAGGCGTGTGTCGTCGGTTTTGACCACCGCGACGTTATCGGGAACCTCAAAGTCAAGCTCGTCGCTGATAACAAGAGCTGAGGCTCCGCTCTCTACCGCCGAGCGCGCGTAGGCGTGACCGTCGGTGCTGTAGCCCTTCAGGCAGAAAAACGCCGAGCCCTCCGCGACCTTGCGCGAATCGTAAACCACGCTCGAAATCTCCGGATTAAGTTTATTTACGGAAGTGCAGGCAACATTTTTCATCAAATCGCCAAGCTTCATAAAAACATCTCCTTGTCGCATAAATAATATAAGGGCACCTCTAAAAATATAGGATTGTTCAGAGGTGCGGATATTTGAAAGATTTGTGCCTATGGGCAGCCATATATTTTTAGAGGCGCCCTTATGTTATTATATCAGGGAAATCAAAACAAAACAACCGCGGAGCGAAAATTTATATTTTGTGAAAATTAAGGTTATTGGTGAAATTACACTAAAATTTTTTGAAAAAAATTACGGACCTGCGAAACTGAGGTATGACAAAGCGGTAAAATGGTACTTTTACCTTAATATCGAGCAGCAGCCTTGAGCAAGTTGCACAAGAATCTGTTGGGCAAAATAAACAAAAGAAAAATGAATAATTTGTGAGAGAAGCCGAAAAATAAAATACGGCAGGTAAAAATGCACAAAAATTCAAGCAAAAATTAACAAGTTAGATAAAAAGTACAAAACCAGTTGAAATTTGATTGAATTTTTGATATTATTTAATTAGTGGAACAGAGAGCGATTTGTGCAATTTGCTCCATCGGAAAACAAAATTTTTTTGAAAGAGGGATTTTCCAATGAAAAAAATTCTTGCTGTTCTGTTGGCAGGTATGATGGCTGTAACCGCGTTCGCGGGCTGCGGCGGTCAGACAACAGAATCATCAGGCTCGAGCAGCGGCAGCGGCGAGAGCGAAAGCACCGCAATCGAAGTTAAAGATTCTATCGTTGACGAGTCGGTTTTCGGTGACGAAAACAACATTTCACTTAAGGTTTGGGCTCCTGATAAGGCTGTTGCTCTTGTTAAGCAGCAGGTTGAGGACTTCAAGGCGGCTTATCCCGGCAAGACCTTCACAAAGATTGAGGTAGTTGCTCAGGGTGAGGGCGATGCGGGTACTCAGCTTCTTAACGACGCATCTGTTGCGGCTGACGTATTCAGCTTCGCTTCGGACCAGCTCAACAAGCTCGTAGACGCAAAGGTTATCGCTGACGTAGCATTCAAGGATTACGTTACCCAGGAGAACGCTCCCGAGACAATAACGGCTGCTACAATCAAGGATACACTTTACGCTTATCCCGAGACAAACGACAACGGTTACTATCTTGTTTATGACAACACAGTAGTTAACGAAGAGCAGGCAAAGACACTTGAGGGTATCCTCGAGGCTTGTAGGGCTGCCGGCAAGAAGTTCATCTTCAACTGCGGCGACGGTTTCTACGGCTGCACATTCGCTTTCACAGGCGGCGTTAAGATTGACGGCTTTGAAGAGGACGGCGTTACTCAGAAGTTCACAGATTATGACGAGGCTGAGGCTGTTGCTACTCTCCAGGCTTTCTCAAAGCTTATGCACGACTACAAGGGCACATTCACATCTCTTGATGTTGCTCAGATCGCTTCCGGTTTCTCAACAGGTACCCTCGGCGCAGGCGTTGACGGTTCTTGGAACACAGTAGCTGACCAGGACGCTCTTAAAGATAAGTTCGGCGCTGCCAAGCTTCCTACAATCAATGTAAACGGCACAGACAAGCAGCTTATCTCAATGTTCGGTTATAAGTATATCGGTGTTAACGCTTCTTCACAGTTCCCCGCAGCGGCTCAGATCCTCGCTCTCTACCTCTCAGGTGAGAAGTGCCAGGAGCAAAGAGCAGAGCAGCTCGGCTGGGGTCCCTCAAACAAGGCGGTTCAGGAGAAGCCCGTTGTTGCTGACAGCCCCGTTCTTCAGGCTATCAAGCAGCAGTCAGAGAACGCTTGCGTACAGGTTAACATCGCAGCTACACTTTGGAGCCCGATGGGTAACCTCGGCAACAAGCTCATCGCTGAGCAGACCAATCCCGACGACGCTGAGTTCTTCAAGAAGCTCCTTAAGGAGACTATCGAGAACATCCGCGACGAAGGCTGATTGTTTTAAGTTAATCTAAAACTTAATTTGCAATAATCTTGGGTCAGGGGTACTTCGTTTTGAGGTACCCCGAGCCCGACTGATTTTGCGCGTATTTACGTTTTCTTTGCACCAAACGAATAATGTTTTTTATTATAGGGAAACGTAAAAGGCATTATTAGTTTGGTGTACTATAATAAGAGAGATTCAGACTTTTATTTTAAGGAGAGCTTATATGACATTCGTTGAATATAAACAGCTCAATCCGTTTCAGAAGTTTGCCTATAACTTCAAGAAGTTCTTTTTGAACATTCCCGGCGCGTTAGGTCGCTTTTTTAAGGGCATAGGTAAGGCGATAGTCAAGTTTTTCGTGTCTATCGGCAGAGGCTTCAAGAATTACGGAGTCACCTTTGCGAAGGGTGACTGGGCAACTAAATTATCATATTTGATTTTTGGTATCGGTGATATCCATAAAGGCAAAATATACAAGGGAATTATGTTTTTCCTTGCCGAGGTGCTCTACATACTCTACATCGTATTCTTTGGATGGCAGTACATCTCAAAGTTCGGCTCACTCGGTACAGTTGAAACCCATCAGGTTCAAGACGGCATCATTAAGCGGACGGTATTCGGAGATAACTCGATGCTCATTCTGCTTTACTCGGTGCTCACAATCGTAATCACCATTGTTGTATTCGCTATCTATATCGCGAATATCAAGGATGCTTACAGACATCAGTTAATGAGAGCGAACGGCGAAAAGCCCACAACGCTGAAAGAAGACGCCAAGGATTTCCTCGACGGCAAATATCACATCACGCTTCTTTCTTTCCCCGTTCTCATGATCAGCATTTTCAATATCCTGCCTCTCATATTTATGATTTTGATTGCGTTCACAAACTACGATAAGGCTCACATGCCTCCCGGAACGCTTTTCACTTGGGTAGGACTTCAAAACTTCGAATCACTGTTTGATATTGTTAACACACCCAAAAAGGCGACAACCTTCCTCGAGCTGACAGAATGGACGCTCCTTTGGGCTGTTATCGCTACATTCTCAAACTACATCCTCGGAATGATTGTTGCTCTTATGATTAACAAAAAGGGCATCAAGCTTAAATCCCTGTGGAGAACACTTTTCGTTATCACAATCGCTGTTCCTCAGTTCGTATCACTGCTTCTTATGAATCAGATGCTGCAGACCAACGGCGCGATTAACGTACTGCTGACGGATATATCCCACTTGTTCGGCGGTACCGAACAGGTGGAAATTCAGTTCCTGAACAGTTCAACCTTTATGGCGAGGGCGACGGTAGTAATCGTAAATATCTGGGTTGGTATTCCGTACACGATTCTTTCGATGTCCGGTATCCTTATGAATATCCCGGAGGATCTTTACGAATCCGCGCGTATCGACGGCGCGAGCCCGTTCAAGACATTCAGCGCGATTACTCTTCCGTATATGATTTTCGTAACCACACCTCAGTTGATTACTCAGTTTGTCGGCAACATCAACAACTTCAACGTAATCTACCTGTTGACCGGCGGCGGACCTTCTACGGAGCAGTATTATCAGGCGGGTAAAACGGATATCCTTGTTACCTGGCTGTTCACGCTGTCTATGACGTCTCAGGACTACGGCTTAGCGGCCGCGATAGGTATTCTTGTATTTATTGTTTGCGCAACCCTGTCGCTCATTATTTACAACAATTCAAAGTCTATGAAGGATGAGGAGGCGTTCTCATGATAAAAAGTTATAAATTAAGAAGACATCTTTCAAACGCCTTAATCTACATCATTCTTGCAGTTTTAGGAATTATTTGGGTATCGCCCTTTGCGTATCTCCTTATGCACTCGTTCCGCGCGGAGAGTACAATCACGGTACCTTACCTCATTCCTCACGAATGGACCTTCCAGAACTACATCGACCTGTTCAATGTAGGCTCGGGCGGTTCGGCAGCCATCAACTTCCCCAGATGGTTTATTAACACACTCGTTGTAGCTATCTTCAGCTGCATTATTTCAACCATCTCGGTTCTCGCGGTATCATATACCTTCAGCCGCCTCAGATTTAAGGCTCGTAAAAAGCTGATGAACGTTGGTATGATCCTCGGAATGTTCCCCGGATTTATGACAATGATCGCTATTTACTACCTGTTGAAGGCTATGAACCTTAACCAGAACCTCGTTGCTCTTGTAATTTGCTACAGCTGCGGCGCTGGTCTCGGATTCCAGATTTCAAAGGGCTACTTCGATACAATCCCGCACGCGCTTGACGAGGCGGCTACTATCGACGGAGCTACAAAGAATCAGATTTTCTGGAGGATTATTCTTCCCATGTCAAAGCCGATTATAGTTTACACGGTTCTGACTTCATTTATCGGCCCCTGGTGCGACTTCATTCTTGCAAAGATTATTATGGGTGATAAGCGCGAGCTTTACACGGTTGCTATCGGACTTCAGTCCATGATCAGCCCTGAGTTCATCAATGAGTATTACAAGCAGTTCCTTGCCGGTTCCGTACTTGTCGCGGTTCCGATTACCCTGTTGTTCCTCAAGATGCAGAAGTACTACGTTGAAGGCGTAACCGCCGGCGGCGTAAAGGGTTAATTGCAACTATATTTTGGAAAATAAATAAGCTCTTTAGGGCGGCAGTCATTGGCTGCCGCCCTTTTAATCAGTTATTAATACTAATCTTAAATAAAATGCAGACAGATTAGTATGAAACCCGGGGAGCGAAAGTTTCTGCGGCGAGGTTGCTTCGTCGCTGCCGATGTCAAGCGAGCTTGCGTCAGGCTTTGCTCCGGGTAAAAAAACGGAATATAAAGGAATAAATTATGAAAAAGAGAATTTTATCGGTCTTGCTTTGTCTGACTATGGTTTGCGGCTGCGTGCTTGCCGGCTGTTCGGGCTCAAACGATCCAGTGGCGCAGAAAACCGCCTCGGCTTCAAAAGACAAGTACCGCAATTTTTATGAGATTTTTGTTCAGTCGTTCTGCGATTCCGACGGCGACGGCACAGGAGATTTGCAGGGCATAATCTCTAAGCTCGATTACCTCAACGACGGAGATCCAAACTCCGGCGACGACCTCGGAATCGACGGAATTTGGCTTACGCCGATAATGCCCAGCAGCTCATACCATAAATATGACGTCGAGAATTACTACGACATCGACCCCGCCTTCGGCTCTCTCGAAACCTTTGACAAGCTGATTGAGGAGTGCCACAGCAGGGGAATTAATGTTATTATAGACTTGGTTCTGAACCATATTTCATCGCGCAATCCACTGTTTACTCAGGCGGCTATGGAGGTCACCGAGGGGAAGCTCGACGGTAACGCGCAGTATTTTGAAATTCACAAGAACGACTATTTTGATTCCGAAACCCAGGTTCTCGCCCTCGGCGGTGACTATTCCTGCGAGGCCAATTTCTCGCTCGAAATGCCCGAATGGAATCTAAATTCCGAGAAAACCCGCGAGGAATTTAATAAAATCGTTCAGTTTTGGCTCGGACGCGGAGTTGACGGCTTCAGGCTTGACGCCTGCAAATACTACACCAACAAAACCACCGATGGAACAGAATTTTTGACTTGGTTTGTTGAAAACTGCCGCAAAATTAAATCCGACGTGTATATTGTCGGCGAAACATGGTCGGATGATTCCGACATCGCCGAGCTTTATAAAAGCAAGATTGACAGCCAGTTCGCGTTCAAATTCGCCACAACCTCGGGCACAATCAACGAATTTATTAACACGCAAAAGGGCAAGGGACTTGTCAGCAAGGTTAAAAGCTACGACAGCAAAATGGCGGAGGTATATCCCGATGAAATCAACGCGATGTTCCTCTCGAACCACGACCAAATCAGAATTGCTAATTCGCTGGAGTCAAAGGGACTTAACTGCGAAAAATTCGCGGCTTCGGTCTATATGCTCTTCCCGGGCAACTCCTTTACCTATTACGGAGAGGAAATCGGAATGACCTCCCCGAATACCACAGGCGACGCCAACTACCGCACGCCGATGGTGTTTGACAGCGACAATATGCAGAAAATTAACGTTCAGGGAATCGGCGATACCTTTGATCCGCCGACCTACGGCGGCGTTGTCCAGCAGCAGAAGGACAGTGATTCACTGCTTAATTTCTATAAAAGAATTATAAAGGTTAAGCTTCAAAATCCCGAAATTTCAAGGGGCAGAATCACAGACATTCAGGACTTTGGCGACGACAGCGTGGGCGCGTTCTTCACCGAGTACAACGGAGAAAAGCTGCTGATTGTCCACAACTTTGACAGCGAGGAAGCCAAAACCCTTGAAATTACAGACGATATGATTAAGGACGCGGTAATCGCCGCAGACCTTGTAACAAATAAAAATGAAAAGGCGGAGCTGAAAGACGGAAAACTTAGCCTGCCGGTTCGTTCGTCCGTTGTTATCAGAAGCAAAGCTGAGGAAAGCAAATAATTAATCAAATCATTAATCAAAAATATCGGCTCGCCGTCCGGCGGGCTGATTTTTTGAGAAAAGCAAAAAAATTCAACAAATGGCAAAAATTGATTATTGTATTTTTGAGTAATGAATGTTACAATAATTTGATGAGAGAACGGCTTAATTCTAATTTAGAATTATAAATACAATTTTTGGATTTATAATCATATAATTGTGAAATAAAAAAGTCTTTGCGGACTGCAAAACGGTGACATTATGAAAAAGCTGCTTTGTTTTTTATTATGCTTTCCATTTATAATGCTTTTCGGCTGCGGAAGCACTGAGCCGGTTCAAGGCTCCGGCGCTTCGGAAAATAAGGAAACCGAAAAGCCTGAAGAAACAACAGAAGAAAAACCCTCGCAGGAAGCCTCAACCGCCAAAATTCCCGACGCGCTGAGCCAAAGCCTTATAACAGCCTTGGGCGACAGCTTCGCGGACGTCGACTTTAACGGCGTCGCGTACGCGGTGTACGGCGACGAGGTCATTTTGAACTACGGCAGGGAGTACGACTCCAAAACCGTGTACAGAATCGCCTCGGTTTCCAAGCAGTTTACCGCGGCGTCAATCCTTATGCTGTGCGAGCAGGGCAGGCTCAGTACCTCCGATACGCTCGACAAGTTCTTTCCCGATTACGGCGGAGCAGATAAGGTTCAAATTCACCACCTGCTTGCAATGCGCTCGGGAATCGGGGATTATGTTACAGCCTACAAGGATTCGGACAACATTCCAGATGGGCTTTCCGCAGGCAACACCGCGGAGCAAAACCGCAGGGTTATTGAGAAATGGATTTTTGAAAACACTGTTCCCGCGCCGGATATAACGTATGATTACAGCAACTCAAACTTTTTCCTGCTTGCCGAAATCATCGAGCAGGTCAGCGGTATGCCGTATGAGGATTTCATTACAAAGAACATTCTTGAGCCTCTAAAAATGAGCTCGACGGGCTTTCAGGATACATGGACAAAAACAGACCTGCCGCTCGCGGACGGCTACGGCGACGGCGAGTACGGCTTTTATGAGTACAAAGGAATCCGCTACGGCTGCGGCGATATGATGTCCGACGCCGAGGATTTGGTTATATGGGCAAGGGAGTTTATAAAGGGAGAGAACAGGCTTCTCTCCGGCAATACAGTCAGCCAAATGACAACGAATTACGAAAACGCGGGTTACGGCTACGGCTTAATGCTTGACGAAAACTACAAGGTAGTTTATCACAGCGGCTCTTTGCCGCCGTACCACTCAATGCTCGCCGTTTTCCCCGGGGAATCGGTTATCATTGTGGGGCTTGACAACAGGGAGCCGTCCGAATTGTACGGCGTGTATGAGAAGCTGCTGAAAAACGCTAACGGAGCGTTGAACAGCTGAGGTTTACAGGAAATAATCAGCGGAATAATACCGCGTTGTATTGATATTTGTTATTCATCGGAGGAAAACATTGAGATTAGGACTTGATATTGGCTCAACCACAATCAAATGCGTTGTGCTTGATGATAACAACAAGCTGGTTTACAGCACATACGAAAGGCATTTTTCTCAGATTACCGAAAAAATCGCGGAGATACTTGACCGGGTAAGAAACGAGATTGACGGAGCGGAAAACGCTTTGGTCGCGCTTTCGGGCTCGGCGGGAATGGGCGTTGCCCAGGACTGCGGAATACAGTTTGTTCAGGAGGTTTTTGCCACCAGAGTCGCCGCGAATACATTTATTCCCGGCACCGACGTGGTAATTGAGCTGGGCGGAGAGGACGCAAAGATTTTGTTCCTCACCAACGGACTTGAGGTAAGAATGAACGGTACCTGCGCCGGCGGCACGGGCGCTTTTATCGACCAGATGGCGACCCTGCTCAACGTTCCGCTTGAGGAGCTTGACGACCTCGCCAAGCAGTATGAGAAAACTTACACAATTGCGTCGCGCTGCGGCGTGTTCGCGAAAACGGATATTCAGCCGCTTCTGAATCAGGGCGCCAGAAAAAGCGACATCGCCGAGAGCATTTTTAACGCTGTCGTAAGCCAGACTGTCGCGGGACTCGCCCAGGGACGCGAGATTGAGGGCAAGGTGGTTTACCTCGGCGGACCGCTCACCTTTATGAGCGAGCTTCGCAGATGCTTTGACCGCACCCTCAATACCGAGGGAATCTGTCCCGAAAACTCGCTTTATTACGTTGCCTGCGGCGCGGCTCTTTGCGCCGAGGAGACGATTGACTTTGACGAAGTGATTGACAAGGTCAAAAATTACCGCGGCTCGGGCAACTTTGCCTTTAATCCGCCGCTGTTTGAGAACGAGAGCGAATACAGAGAATTTACCGAGCGCCACGCGCGCGCCGACGTTCAGCAAAAGGAGCTGAAGGGCTACAGCGGCAAGGCGTACATAGGTATGGACGCGGGCTCGACCACCGTAAAGGGAGTTGTGCTGGGCGAGGACGGCGAGCTGCTTTACTCAAAGTACCTTCCCTCAAAGGGCAATCCCGTTGAGATTATCAAGGATTTCCTCGGGGAAATCTACGAGCTTAACCCAAAAATCAACGTGGTTTCCTCAGCCGTTACAGGCTACGGAGAGGATATAATCAAAAACGCGTTCAACGTGGATTACGGCATTGTTGAGACTATCGCTCACTTCACCGCCGCAAAGTATTTTATGCCCGACGTTGAGTTTATCATTGACATCGGCGGTCAGGACATCAAGTGCTTCAAGATTCACAACGGCGCAATCGACAATATTTTCCTTAACGAGGCGTGTTCGTCGGGCTGCGGAAGCTTTTTGCAGACCTTCGCGAACGCGCTGGGATATGATATAGAAGAATTTTCCAAGCTCGGACTTTTCGCGAAGAGACCTGTTGACCTCGGTTCGCGCTGCACAGTGTTTATGAACTCCAGCGTTAAGCAGGCTCAAAAGGACGGCGCGACGATTGAGGACATTTCGGCGGGACTTTCGCTGAGCGTTGTCAAAAACGCGCTCTACAAGGTAATCCGCGCGTCAAGCCCCGACGAGCTCGGAAAAAAGATTGTTGTTCAGGGCGGAACATTCCTGAACGACGCCGTGCTGCGCGCGTTTGAGCTTGAGATGGGCACCGAGGTTGTACGCCCCAACATCGCCGGACTGATGGGAGCCTACGGCGCCGCGCTGTACGCAATGAAAAAATCAAAGGGCAGCGGAAAAAGCGGAATCTCGAACAGCGAAGATTTGAAGAATTTTGTTCACGAGATTAAGGTTACAAACTGCGGACTGTGCAGCAACAACTGCCGCCTGACAATCAACTCCTTCGGCGGCGGCAGAAAGTTTATCGCCGGCAACCGCTGCGAGCGTCCGGTAACAAAAAAGGCTCCGTCAACGGGAATGAATATGTACGAATACAAGCTGCAGCTGCTTGACGAGTATAAGCCTGTTGAGGGCGTGCGCGGAAAGCTCGGAATCCCGATGGGACTGAATATGTTTGAGCTTTATCCGTTCTGGTACCGCTTCTTTACCGAGCTGAAATTTGAGGTTTATCATTCTCCGTTCTCCAACCGCAAGCTGTATCAGCGCGGTCAGCAGACTATCCCGAGCGACACTGTCTGCTTCCCTGCGAAGCTGATGCACGGTCATGTTCAGACCTTGATTGACGACGGAGCGGAAACAATATTTTATCCGTGCCTTTCATATAATTTTGACGAGAACCTCGGCGACAACCACTATAATTGTCCTGTGGTCGCCTACTATCCCGAGGTTATCAAAAACAATATGAAGGATATTAAAAAGGTTAAATTTATCAAGGAGTATTTCGGTATTCACAGACCAAAGGATTTCCCGGGCAAGGCATTTGAGCGGCTGTCGTTCTATTTCCCCGATTTGACTCTTAACGAGGTAAGGGCTGCCGCTAAAAAGGCGTACGAGGAGCAGGAAATCTACAGAAATAAAATTCAGACAAAGGGCGACGAGATTATTGCCGAGGCCGAAAAGCAGGGCAAAAAAATCTTTGTGCTCGCCGGCAGACCGTACCACGTCGATCCCGAGATTAATCACGGAATTGACAAGCTTATCGCAAGCTTCAACGTCGCGATAATCAGCGAGGACGTTGTGTCCTCAAAGGTCGAGCGGTTCCGCACTCACGTGCTCAATCAGTGGACTTATCATTCAAGGCTTTATGCCGCCGCGAAGTATGTTTCTTCAAGAAAGGATATGGAGCTTGTTCAGCTTGTGTCCTTCGGCTGCGGAGTAGACGCGATTACCACTGACGAGGTGCGCGAGATTCTTGAGGCAAACAATAAGATTTACACCCAGATAAAGATTGACGAGATTACAAACCTCGGAGCGGTTAAAATCAGAATCAGAAGTCTTTTGGCGGCGCTGGAAGAACTGTAATACAGCGGCGGACCTTTGCATCCGCCCAATGAATATAAACAAACGGATGGCTTGCGGACGGCGGATGACTGCCGCTGCATCGGTAATGAGGTGACTGCGTTGGCAGAATTAAAATACGATAAAAAATCAGGCAGACTGCTCTTTACAAAGCAGATGAAAAAAGAGGGCTACACAATTCTTATGCCCAATATGGCGCCTATTCACTTTAGAATACTTAAAAACGTGTTTGTTCACTACGGCTACAAGGCGGATTTGCTTGAAACAACAGGTCCCGAAATCGCTCAGACAGGACTGAAATATGTTCATAACGACACCTGCTATCCGGCGCTGCTTGTAATCGGTCAGTTTATTCACGCGCTGCAGAGCGGAAAATATGACGTTCACAAAACCGCGCTGATGATTACCCAGACGGGCGGCGGCTGCAGAGCCTCAAACTACATCTTTTTGCTCAGAAAAGCGCTTAAAAAAGCGGGATTTGAGTTTGTGCCGGTAGTTTCTCTTTCGTTCGGAATGGAGAAAAACCCCGGATTCTCGCTAACCATACCGCTTGTGCGACGTTTTGTCGGCGGCGTTGTGTACGGCGACCAGCTTATGCTCCTCTCTAACCAAATCAAGCCGTATGAGGTCAACAAGGGCGAAACAATGGCGCTTGTCAACAAGTGGAGCGACAGAATTTCGGATATGCTCATTGAGGGCAAGGGCTACACGCTTGAGGAAATTGACGAGAACCTGCACAAGCTTACAAAGGATTTTTCAAAGATAGAGGTCAACCGTGTGCCGAAGGTAAAGGTCGGCGTCGTCGGCGAGATTTATGTAAAATACTCAAAAATGGCAAACAACGGACTTGAGGATTTCCTTGCCGAGCAGGACTGCGAGGTTTGTATTCCCGGACTTATGGGCTTTGCCGCGTTTAAGGTTGACAACCGCATTGAGGACTACAAAATGTTCGGCGGCAACCGCTTGAAGTACAAAATCTGCAAAACGCTGTTCGACTATATAATAAAGCTCGAAACGCTGATGATAGAGAGCGCGAAACGCTTTAACTTTGTTCCGCCGCATCAGTACGCCCACACCAAGGAACTTGTTAAGGGCGTAATCGGCTACGGAAGCAAGATGGGCGAGGGCTGGCTGCTCACAGCGGAAATGCTCGAGCTTGCCGAAACGGGCTACGAAAACATCGTTTGCACCCAGCCGTTCGGCTGTCTGCCGAACCACATCAACGGCAAGGGCGCTATCCGCAAAATCAAAGAGGTCAAGCCCAACGCCAACATCGTCACAATCGACTACGACCCCGGCGCGCCTAAGGTAAACCAGGAAAACCGAATCAAGCTGATGCTCGCGGTCGGCAGGGAAAACCTGCAGAAACAGCTCGCCGAGGAAAAAGAAAACAAGGAATAAAATAAGCTGCTCCCTAAACAGGCGTTTGGGGAGTGATTTTTTTACTTACTATAACGCAACTATTGTAAACCTGCACGCGCCTGCCCTTATTATTTTTAAAAAGCCCTTGACAAAAGGGCTTTTTTTAGTTTATAATGGGTAATCGTGGGGCATTCTATAAGTGCGCCTTTTTATAGGTGAGTGCGCAAAATAGAAGCTTTACGGTTTTTCAATTCCAATATTATCAGAGGAAAGGAGGAAAAATATGCCTACATTTAACCAGTTGGTACGTAAGGGCAGAGAGGTTTCTGAAAAGAAAGCAAAGGCGCCTGCGCTTTTGAAGGGCTGGAACTCTAAGAAAAGAGTTGCTATTGACCAGAACTCACCTCAGAAGAGAGGCGTTTGCACAGCGGTAAAGACCGCTACCCCCAAAAAGCCTAACTCGGCGCTCAGAAAGATTGCCAGAGTAAGACTTTCTAACGGTATTGAAGTCAGTTCCTATATCCCCGGCGTCGG
>CAJOLF010000029.1 GCA_905235295.1 uncultured Ruminococcus sp.
GTCATTGACGCCCTGTTTTTTGCGGCGATGCTCTCCTGCAGGTCGGTAAGAGCCTTGAATCGCCTGTTCTTCTCCTCCCGTGTGATCGGATCCTCCATATCGGCGGCGGGGGTGCCGGGACGTTTTGAATATATGAAGGTGAATAGGGAGGTGTATTCGACCTCTTTTACAAGAGACAGCGTGTCCTCAAATTCCCGATCGGTCTCGCCCGGAAAACCGACGATTATGTCGCTTGTGAGCGAGATATCGGGCATGACGCTTTTTGCGTAGTCTATAAGCTCCAGATATCGTTCCCTTGTGTAGTGCCGGTTCATGCGCTTAAGAACTGCGTCGGAACCGCTCTGCACGGGCAGATGCAGGTGATGCGCCGCCTTTTCGCACTGCGCCATGGCGTCAAGGAGCTCTTTTGTGCAGTCCTTGGGGTGTGAGGTCATAAAGCGTATCAAAAAGTCGCCGGGGATGTCGTTGACGGCTCTTAAGAGCGACGCGAAATTTACGCCGTCGTCTATGGTTTTGCCGTAGGAATTGACGTTCTGCCCCAAAAGGGTGACGTCCTTGCAGCCGCCTTGAATCATATTTCTCGCTTCGGAAATGATAATATCCTTTTCTCTGCTTCGCTCTCTTCCGCGGACATACGGAACAACGCAGTAGGTGCAAAAGTTGTTGCAGCCGTACATAATCGGCAGCCAGCCCTTAAAGGTTCCGTCGCGGCGGACGGGGATTCCCTCGTAGATTTTTTTGTCGTCGTTTCCTCGCTCAAACACGCGCCTGCCGTCTACAAGCGAGTTGTACATAAGCTCGGGAAAACGGTGAAGCGAGTGAGTGCCGAACACAAGACCGACAAACGGAAAGCTTTTGTAAATTCTGTTCGCAACGTGCTCCTGCTCCATCATACAGCCGCAAAGGGCAATCAAAATTTGCGGGTGCCTGCGTTTGATGTTCTTTAACGCTCCGACATTGCCGAAAACCCTGTCCTCGGCGTGTTCCCTGACGGCGCAGGTGTTAAAAAGAATAAAATCGGCGTTTTCGGGCGAATCGGTAAAATCAAATCCCGAGGCGCTCAACATTCCTTTGATTTTTTCGCTGTCGGCAACGTTCTGCTGGCAGCCGTATGTGCGGACAAAAGCGAGCGGTTTTTCGCCGCGCTTGCGAATCTCCATAATCTCGGAAATGAGCTTCATATATTCTGTTTGCTTTTCGGAAAGTTTATCGGATTTGATTATATTTTCAGCCAAATAAACGCCTCCTAACCCATTTTACATTTTAACTTATATATTATATCATAAGAAGAATTATATTTCAATAACTTTATTGCCGTTTTATCCCAATATTTCGATTTAAATATTATCGAACAGTCAAATAACCACCATATGTTGTGGGTATTTCTCCGACAATTACCGATTGGGCAAGCTCAAAGTCGCTGTCAAAGGTCATCTCTCCCTTGTGGTCGACAGAAGCGGTGACAATATGTGAAGTGATTATCAGCTTGATGTGGTGGATCGTCTGGTTAATTCCTGCGCTTTCAAATGTGCTCTCTATCCTCGCATTAAAGTTACCCGTCAGGCAAAAGGTTAGGTGAATCTTAGGACCGTAGTTCGCAATCAGCGTTAACCCGGTAAAGGCTCCGAGCGGGATTTGCATATCCGAGTGTTTGATTTTGGCGACCTCAGCCTGGGACTGCTTTGTTACCGCCGCCTTGAAAATATTGATGTTTTTTGAATTGGTTTCAATCGACCTTACGCTTCCGTCCTCGCCGTATTTGACCGTCGCGAAGTCGTCGTAACCGTAGTCCAAATCTACAAGCGTATTTTGAACGGCGTCGCTCAGAGCGTCGGTCGTGATTTGCCCCGCGAAGTTTACTATGTAATTCTCGGAAAAGGTCGAAGCCTTATCCTCAAACGCCCTGACGGCAAAGACAATCAGCATCGCGCTCGCGATTATTACGCAGTAGAGCCTGATTGCGGACACGGCAGAGCGACGGTTTTTTCTTCTGTGATAAAGCAAAAAAACACCCCTCGTACATAATATACGAGAGGTGAAGTTTTAGTGAATTAAATAGCTGGGTTCCCTTCATCATCGCAGCCCGGACAGCCTTCGCAGTTATTGTCGCAAAAATCGTCGGCGCTGAAAAGATTTGAGAAATCGAACTCGATATGCTCGCCGCAGTTGGGACATTCAATTTCGCCCTCAAGCAAAACGTCCTCGGAAACGTTGAGCTTTTCTCCGCAAGCTTCGCAGGTTACCTCATAAAAAGGATTTTCCTCGTCGTCAAAGTCGTCGTCGAAGTCGTCAAAATCATCTTCGTCATAAAAATCCGACTCTACCTCTGCCAAATCCTCGTCGATTTCATCAACCTGCTCGGAAAGCTCGTCGTACAGCTCCTCAACGTCGGTCAGGTCGTAAGCTATATCGTCAAGCAAATCGACAATAGCGTTTATCACCTTGACCTCGGGCTTGCTTTCGTCAAGATTCAAGCCCTCCGCAAGACCTTTTATATAAGCGATTTTTTCAGTAATTGTCATATTGAACTCTCCAAATTAGGCTCTGCCCATATATTCGCCTGTTCTGGTATCAATCTGGATTACCTCTCCCTCGTCGATAAACAGGGGAACCTTAATCTCGGCGCCTGTCTCGAGAATAGCGGGCTTGGTCGCGTTGGTTGCTGTGTCGCCCTTGAAGCCGGGATCGGTCTTTGTAACCTGAAGCTCAACAAAGTTGGGCGGCTCAACGCCGAAAACGTTGCCCTTGTAGGAAAGAATTTTGCAAACCATATTTTCTTTTACAAACTTGAAGTTGTCGCTGAGAACGCTCTTGTTAATCGGAATCTGCTCCCAGGTTTCGGTGTCCATAAAGTAATAAAGTTCGCCGTCTGAGTAGCTGTACTCCATATCCTTTCTCTCAATAAACGCGGTAGGATATTTATCGTTGGGGTTAAAGGTTTTTTCTACGACCGCTCCCGTAATAACGTTCCTGATCTTTGTTCTTACAAAAGCTGCGCCCTTGCCGGGTTTTACGTGCTGGAATTCGATAATAGAAACAACCTGTCCATCCATCTCAAATGTAACGCCGTTTCTGAAATCACCTGCTGAAATCATTGTAATTACCTCCTGATATTTCTTTAACGGAATAATAATTTATCCGCGCTAACAATTACAATTTATTATACATAATTTTCTGATAAATTGCAAGTATTTTAAATAATTATAAGCTCCTTTGGCAAAGAAACAAAGTTTTTGAAGCCCTCGTCTGTTATGCAAAGCATATCCTCAATCCTTACGCCGAACCGCCCGGGCAGATAAATTCCCGGCTCGTCGGTGATTACCATTCCGCTTTTGAGCGTGGTTTCTCCGCGCGGAGAAACGGCGGGAGCCTCGTGAATATCAAGTCCTACTCCGTGACCTGTGGAGTGTCCGAAAAACTCTCCGAAGCCCTCGGAAGCGATAATATCGCGTGCGGTTTTGTCAATTTCACTGCATTTTACGCCAGTCTTTACCTTTTCAAGAGCCGCAAGCTGGGCTTTGAGGACAATGCCGTAAATCCTTTTCATTTCTTCGTCCGCGGACCTTACGGCAACCGTCCGCGTGGTATCGCTGTGATAGCCCTCGTAAACAGTGCCGAAGTCCATTGTAAAAAAGTCGCCCTCTTTTACCGTGTTATCCGACGGAACTCCGTGCGGAAGCGAGGTCTTTTTGCCTGTAATCGTTATTAAATCGAACGACTTGCGCTCCGCTCCGTAGATGTTCATAAAATATTCGAGCCGCGCCGAAATCTCCTTTTCGCTCACGCCGGGCTTTAGGTAATTTAGAGTTTCAAGGTAAGCCTTTTCGGCTATTTTTTGAGCGGTTTGGATTTTATCAAGCTCGGTTTCGTCCTTGATAATCCTGATTTCCGCGATGTGTTCGCAGAGCGCGTTGTCGGCAGCGCAGTCAATTCCGTTGCCTTCAAAGAAGCTTTTGAAGGCTTCAAAGCGCGAAACGCTGACGCTTTCGGCTTCAAGGCTGAGGTTCTTTATCCCCTCGCTTTTAAGAATACCGAGCAAATCCTCGTTGATTTTTTTGAACATTACCGTTTTACAGCCGTCTGAATTTTTCCGCGCCGCTTCTATATAGCGAAAATCGACGAGCAAATACGCTTGGTTTTGAGTGACGAGCATATAGCCCTCGCTGTGGAAAAATCCCGAAAAATATCCGATGTTAACCTCATTGGTGAGGAGCACGGCGCTGGTTTTATCGGGAATAAAGGCTTTAAGGCTGTCAATTCTCTTTTCGGTTACGCTCATTAAACAAGCTCCTTCAGCGCGTCAATCGCCAAAAAGTAGCTCAGCTTGCCGAAGCCCGCGATTTGTCCCTTGCAGACAGGCGCGATTACGGATTTATGCCTGAACTCCTCACGCGCGTGAATGTTCGACATGTGAACCTCGATGTAAGGAATATCCACGCAGGCAATCGCGTCGCGCAAGGCGTAGCTGTAGTGAGTGAGCGCGCCCGCGTTGATAACCGCTCCTGAATATCCCTCGCGCGAGGCGTGGATTTTGTCGATTAAATCGCCCTCGTGATTTGACTGGTAAACCTCGCAGTCAAAGCCGTTTTCGGCGGCGAAGCTTTTAATCTGAGCTTCAATGCTCTCGGCGGTTTCGGCTCCGTAAACGCCTTTTTCTCGAATACCGACCATATTGAGGTTGGGCCCGAGTATTACTAAAATTTTTTTCATATAAGTCACCTAAGCAATTATACTATTTGAAAATAGTATTAAATTATAAAAGTTTTGGATAAATCAAAAGCGGACAGAATACACTGTCCGCCCAAAATTACCTGTATTTGCGTTTGCGAGCTGCTTCGGATTTTTTCTTACGCTTTACAGAGGGCTTTTCATAAGCTTCTCTTTTGCGAACCTCAGCAATAACGCCAGCTCTGGCACACTGCTTTTTGAATCTTCTCAAAGCGCTTTCGAGTGATTCATTCTCTTTTAATCTGATTTCTGCCATCTATTTTCCCTCCCATCTGCCATTTGGCATGGGTGCTATGCAAATTTTGCAGTCTTTATTATACAATATGTAGTTAATAATGTCAATAGGAATGTAGAATTTTAGAAAAATTTTTAATTTTAGCTCAAATTTTGGCTTATTAACCGCAATTTATTTAACAACAAGGTTAACAAGTTTTTTGGGAACTACAATTTCCTTGACGATATTCTTGCCCTCAACAGCGCTTTGAACCTTCTCGTCAGCTTTCGCAAGGCTCAAAAGCTCGTCCTTGCCTGCGTCAACAGGCACGTTGAGCTTCGCTTTGATTTTGCCGTTGACCTGGACAACAATCTCGACGCTCTCGTCAACGCACTTGCTCTCGTCGTACTCAGGCCACTGTGCCTCCGCGATAATTCCGCCGCCGAGCTTGCAGGCTTCGTAAACCTCCTCGGTAACGTGAGGCGCAAACGGATTGAGAAGAATTGAGAAAATTCTCAGCTCCTCCCTGTTGACTGTCTTAACGGCTGAAATATCGTTAATCAGCGCCATTAAAGCGGCGATTGCGGTGTTGAACTTGATGTTTTCAATATCCTCGCCGACCTTTTTGATTGTCTTGTGGAACGCGCCTTCAAGCTCGGGACGGATTTTGTCTCCGTCAATGAGGACGGTCTGCAAATTCCAGTAACGCTCAACAAATCTGCGGCAGCCGCGAATACTCGCCTGGCTCCAGGGAGCGGCTTTTTCAAAGTCGCCGATAAACATTTCGTAAAGGCGCATTGTGTCGGCACCGTACTCGTTTACAATGTCGTCGGGGTTAACAACGTTTCCACGGGATTTGCTCATCTTTTCGCCGTTCTCACCCAAAATCATACCGTGAGACGTGCGCTTTGCATAAGGCTCGGGAGTGGGAACAACGCCGATGTCGTAAAGGAACTTGTGCCAAAAGCGGCTGTAGAGCAGGTGAAGCGTTGTGTGCTCCATTCCGCCGTTGTACCAGTCAACCGGCGACCAGTATTCAAGAGCCTCCTTTGAAGCGAGAGCTTCGTTGTTGTGAGGATCCATATATCTTAAATAATACCACGACGAACCTGCCCACTGAGGCATAGTGTCGGATTCTCTCTGCGCTTTGCCGCCGCACTTGGGGCAGGTAGTGTTAATCCAGTCGGTCATTTTGGCAAGCGGAGATTCGCCGTTGTCGGTCGGCTCGTAGGATTCTACCATCGGAAGTTTGAGCGGAAGCTCGCTTTCGTCAAGCGGAACGTATCCGCACTTTTCGCAGTGAACAATCGGGATAGGCTCGCCCCAGTAGCGCTGGCGCGAGAACACCCAGTCGCGGAGCTTGTAGTTAACCTTTGCGTGTCCCTTGCCTTCCTTTGTCAGCCAGTCAATAATCTTGACCTTTGCCTCGTCAACCGAAAGACCGTCGAGCATACCCGAATTTACCATAATGCCTGTAGCGCAGTCGGTAAAGGCTTCTTCCGTAACGTTACCGCCCTTTACAACCTCGATAATCGGCAGGTCGAACTTTTTGGCGAACTCCCAGTCGCGGGTATCGTGAGCGGGAACCGCCATAATCGCGCCTGTTCCGTAGGATACAAGAACGTAGTCTGAAATAAAAATCGGGATTTCTTTGTTGTTAACAGGGTTAATCGCCCTTACGCCGTCGAGCAGCACGCCTGTTTTGTCCTTGGCGACCTCGGTGCGCTCAAAGTCGGATTTGCGCGCCGCCGCTGCCTGGTATGCTCTGATTTCGTCCATATTGTTGAGCTTATCAGCCCACTTTTCAATCAGCGGGTGCTCGGGAGAAATTACCATATATGTAGCGCCGTAGAGCGTGTCGGCTCTTGTGGTGTAGATTGTCAGCGTGTCGCCTGTTGTGGTCTCAAAGTCAACCTCGGCGCCTGTGCTGCGTCCAATCCAGTTTTTCTGCTGAGCCTTTACCCTGTCGGGATAGTCAACCAAATCGAGGTCGTTAATCAGCCTGTCGGCGTATTTTGTGATTTTGAGCATCCACTGGGATTTTACCTTGTGAACAACCTCGCTGCCGCAGCGCTCGCACACGCCGTTGACAACCTCTTCGTTCGCAAGCACGCACTTGCACGACGTGCACCAGTTGACGTTCATCTCTTTTTTATACGCAAGACCGTTTTTGAATAACTGAATAAAAATCCACTGCGTCCACTTGTAGTAGTCGGGATCGGTTGTGTTGACCTCGCGGCTCCAGTCAAAGGAAATACCGAGCGACTGAATCTGCTTTTTGAAGCGCGCGATATTGTTTTTGGTTACAATCTCGGGGTGAATGTGATTTTTGATAGCGTAGTTTTCGGTCGGCAGACCAAAAGCGTCCCAGCCGATCGGGTAAAGCACATTGTAGCCCTGAAGTCTGCGCTTCCTTGCAACGGTATCGAGCGCGGTATAGGGACGCGGATGTCCAACGTGAAGTCCCTGTCCCGAAGGATAAGGGAACTCGATTAGCGCGTAAAATTTTTCCTTATCGCTATTATTCTGAGCGTGAAAAACTCCCTTTTCTTCCCAGATTTTCTGCCACTTAGGCTCTACTGACTTGTGATTGTATTTCAAGTTAATCCCTCCTATTAATCTACAATTCCAGTAAGATTGACGGGCTTGCCGTCCTGCCAGAGGCGGTCAAGGTCATAAAACTGCCTTGCCTCCTCCGAGAATACGTTAACAATTACGTCGATATAGTCAAGCAAAATCCAGCTGTTTGAGCGGTAGCCCTCGATGTGGCTGACGGAAATTCCCGCTTCGTCAAGCTTGTACTCAACCTCGTCGGCAAGCGCCTTGACGTGGGTTGAGCTGTTGCCGGTCGCGATTACCATATAGTCAGCCAAAACAGAAACGTCGCTGATTTCTATTACCTGAATATTAAGTCCGATTTTTCCGCTTATTGCCTTTGCCGCCAAAATCGCGGTATCGTATGAAGTCATAGTAAAATCCTTTCAGTTTTTATGTAAAACTATCTCGTTATAGCAAAATATTTCGTCCGGATGTATCGCCTGCTCCAAGCCTGAAAGCTTGTTGAAGGTGAACTGAAAACTGAAAATCATAGCTTTCTCGAGGCTTTCGCGCGATAAGCGCCGCATTACCTCTACCCCGTCGTAGCTTCTGCCCTGAGCCGTGTAGTCGGCGACGTAAATTATCTTTTCAAGCAGGCTCATACCCGCTCTGCCCGTGGTGTGGTAACGAACGGCGTTGATAATGTCGCTGTCGTCAATCCCGAACTCGGTTTGAATATACACGCTTCCGCTGATTGAGTGCCACAGCTTTGGCGCTTGCTTTTGAATATCATCTAAAATTATACCACCGCCGGTGATAATTTGCAACTGCCTGTCCTTAGAAAATTCCTTTGTTACGTCGTGCAGAATCCCCGCGGTCATCGCCTTTTCTTCGTCACAGCCGTAAATCCCCGCGAGCTGCTGAGCCTCAAGCGCGACGTTTACGCTGTGGTCGTAGCGGTAGTCGCCCATAAGGCCTCGGATTATTTTTTTATAGCCGGAAATGTCCATTTTATCACTCCCGATACAAATTTTTTTCAATGATGTATTCATATTCCTCCGGCGGTATCATATCTTTGATTTTTTGATAATCGCCGATATTATCGCGGACAAACGTTGAGGAAGCGGATTCATACACCGGCTTTGAGAGGATACAGAACCTCGCGCCTGCTTTTGAAAGAACCTCGCTGCCGTAGCGCTCCATTTTTTCAAGGTCGGATTTAATTCTCGGAACGCCGATTATTCCCGCGTTTCGGAAGATAACCTCAGGATTTTTCCAACGGTCAAGCGTCAAAAACATATCCGCGCCTGTAATCAAAAACAGCTCGTCGCGGGGAAATTGCTTTTTCAGCGAGAGCAGGGTTTCATAGGTATAGCTTTTGCCCTGCCTTTCAAGCTCAACAGAGCTTGCCTCCATTTTATCGTTTCCCTTAATAAGAAGGTTAATCATATTAAGACGGTCTTTGCCGTCAGCCAAATATTTACTCTCCTTGTGCGGCGGCGAATTGTCGGGCACAAAGAGGATTTTGTCAAGGCTCAGCTCGTCAAGAACAGCCTGACCGAGCCGCAGGTGACCCAGGTGAACCGGGTTAAAGGTTCCGCCCAAAATTCCGATTTTGCTCATTGTTTTTTAACCTTTGGCAAAACAATCTTGGGCTCGTCGGGATTGCGCCGGTAAAGCACAAACTTTGAGCCGATTACCTGAACCACGTCCGCGCCGCACTTTTCCGCGATAAGCTCCGCCGCCTCGCGCGGTGAATACGCGCTTGATTCAAGCAGCTTTGCCTTTATCAGTTCTCTGGCGGTCAGCGCGGTGTCAGCCTGCATAATTATATTGTCGGTTATCTCGCCCTTGCCGATAATCAGAATGGTCTCCGTTGTGTTTGCAAGTCCTCTGAGATAAGCGCGTTGTTTGCTTGTTAACATAAAATACCTCTTAATGTTTTTCGGAAAAATACTCGTTGAGCTCGTCCCTGAGCCTTCTGAGAGCCTTGCCGCGGTGACTTACCTTGTCCTTTTCCTCGGGGGTAAGCTGGGCGAAGGTTTTGTCGCCCTGAACAAAAATCGGGTCGTAGCCGAAGCCGCCTTCGCCGACAAAGCTGTAGCCGATTTTGCCCTCGCAGGTTTCCTCAATATCAATCACTTCTCCGTCGGGCAGAATACAGCAGATTGCGCAGGTGTAGTGAGCGCCGCGTTTTTCGTCGGGCACGTCTCTGAGCTGCTCGAGAATTTTGGCTGTGCGCTGCTCGTCGGTGAAACAGTCCTCGGCGCTGTAGCGCGCGGAGTAAATTCCCGGTTTGCCGTTCAGCGCGTCAACGCAGATTCCCGAATCGTCCGCAACCGCGGGCATACCTGTTTTTTTGAATGCGGCGTTCGCTTTGAGATAAGCGTTTTCCATAAACGTTGTTCCCGTTTCGTCTACGTCGTCAAGGATTACGCCGGCTTCCTTTGCCGATACCGCCTCGATTCCGAGCGGATTTAATATTCTTTCAAGCTCAACAAGCTTTTTTGCGTTATTTGTTGCTATTATAAACTTCATTGTATCACTCCGTTTCGGCAAAAAGCGCGTTTGCAAAATCCTGAGCGTCAAAGGGCTGCAGGTCGTCGATTTGTTCTCCTACTCCGATATATTTGACAGGAATACCGAGCCCGTCCTTGATTGCGAGGACTACGCCGCCCTTTGCGGTTCCGTCGAGCTTTGTGAGCACGATGCCTGTAATTCCCGTCGCCTGCATAAACTGCTCCGCCTGGTTGACGGCGTTTTGACCTGTTGTGGCGTCAAGCACAAGGAGCTTTTCTTTTGCCGCGTCGGGAAGCTCGCGGTCGATTACCCTGTTGATTTTCGCAAGCTCGTCCATAAGGTGCTTTTTGTTGTGAAGTCTGCCTGCCGTGTCGCAGATAATAACGTCCGCTCCCCTTGCCTTTGCGGCGGAAATCGCGTCGTAAATAACGGCGGCGGGATCGCTGCCCTCGCCCTGCTTGATGATTTCACATCCGCTGCGCTGCGCCCAAATATCAAGCTGTTCGATAGCCGCGGCGCGGAAGGTGTCGGCAGCGGCGAGCAATACCTTTTTGCCCTGATCGGAAAGCTGCTTTGCGAGCTTGCCGATTGTTGTGGTTTTTCCCACTCCGTTAACGCCGATTACAAGTATGATTGACGGCTGGGTGGAGATGTCAAGCTCCTCGCCGCCCGAGAGCATTTCCGTAATGATTTCCTCGAGCAGACCGCTGATTTCCGAAGGATCGGTTACGCCCTGCTTTTTTACTCTTATTCTGAGCTCGTCGCAGATTTTTTCGGCTGTGGGAACGCCTACGTCGCCCATAACCAAAAGCTCCTCCAGCTCCTCAAAAAGCTCCTCATCGATTTTTGTAAAGGACTTGAGCATTGAGTCAATCTGCCCCATTACCGCGGCGCGCGTCTTTTTTAATCCTTCTTTAATTTTACTGAATAATCCCATAGTGATGTTCCTTTATTTTGTTTCTATTCCGAGCTTTGCGACTACCTCGGCAGAGCGAAGCTCCAAAAGCTTTGAAATTCCCTCGTCCTGCATTGTTACGCCGTACAAAACGTCGGCTTCTTCCATTGTTCCGCGCCTGTGCGTGATTAAAATGAACTGGGTTTTGGCTGTCATCCTGCGCAGGTAGCTTGCGAAGCGGAAAACGTTTACGTCGTCAAGCGCCGCTTCAATCTCGTCCATTACGCAGAACGGAGCAGGTCGAACCTTCATAATCGCAAAGTATAGGGCGATTGCGACAAGCGCCTTTTCTCCGCCCGAAAGAGCGTCGAGGTGAACGACAATTTTGCCCGGCGGATGAACAATAATATCAATTCCGCTGGTGAGGATATTTTCGGGGTCGGTCAGCGAAAGAGAAGCCGTGCCGCCGCCGAAAAGCTCCTTGAAGGTGTGGGTAAAGTTGCTGTTGATTTGGTCAAAGCTTTCCACAAACACCTCTTTCATCTGCTTGGTGAGAGATATAATCAGCTTTTCAATCTCATTTTTGGATTTTTCAACATCGGCTACCTGGGCGCTCATAAATTCGTAACGCTCGGAAACCTCCTTGTACTCCTCAATCGCGCTGACGTTGACGCTGCCGAGAGCTTTTATGCTCTGCTTTAGCTCGTTGAGCCGTTTTTGAGCAAGCGATGTGTCCTCAATCGGCACGGCGGATTTTTCCGCCTCGCGCTTTGTCAGCTCGTATTCCTCCCAAAGCTTGGTGATGATGTTGTCGTATTCCTTTTGAATGTTAATCTTGCGCTCTTCAAGCCTTGCAAGCTCTCTGCCCGAAAGCTCGCGGGTATCGTTTTTCTCGCGCTCGACAGCGCGGATTTCTACGCTTCTCTTTTCAAGCAGCTCGCGCTGTTTTGAAATTGCCTCAATCTGTTCGCCGATTGATTTTTGCGTGTTTTCAAGCGTGGAAATCTCGCCTTTTGTATTTGTAATATTAACTTTAATCTGTTCAATTAACGCTTCTGTGTCTTGAATCTGAGAGTTAAGCATCGCCTTTCGGCGGTCGTTGTCGGTGCCTGAGCTTCTTGCAATGACAATCTCTGAATTAAGCGCGTCAATATCCTTTTGCGCGGTGACAATTTCAAGGCGGATATTTTGAAGCTTCAAGCTAAGCTCCTCGCGCTGCTTGGTAAGCTCCGCGCGGCTGCCCGTGACTGAATTTACCTGCTGTTCTATTTCCGCGATTTTGACGTTGAGAAGCGCAAGCTCCTCTTTTGCTTTCTTTTGGGATTTTTTTAAGCCCTCCGCCTTTTGCGCGCAGTTCTCAATTTCTGAAGCGGCGTCGTTAATCGCGCTTTGAGTACCTGCAAGCTCATTGTCGCAGGCGCGTTTTTCGGCTTCAAGCCTTGCCAAATCCTGCTGAGTGTTTGAAAGGTCAGCCCTGAAACCGAGCAGCTCGGCTTCAAGCTGAGCGCACTCGCGGTTAATCCTCTCGCACTGCTGTTCGGCGGCGGTTGCGTTTTCGGTGAGTTTTTCAGTTAGGGATTTTAATTTATTAATCTCCGCCTGTCTGCTTAAAACGCCCGAGCTTTTTACCCTTGAACCGCCTGTCAGCGAACCGCCCGCGTTAACAACCTGTCCGTCGAGCGTGACGACCTTGAAGCGGTAGGAATACCTTTTGGCGATTGCAGCGGCGCTGTTGAGGTCCTCGCAGATTACTATTCTGCCGAGCAGCGAGCCTAAAATTCCGCCGTATTTTTTATCGCAGGAGCAAAGCTCGGAGGCTACGCCGATAAAGCCGTAGCAGTCGTCGAGCCCGTTTTCTTTAAGCTCTCTGCTCTTTATTGTGTTTATCGGCAAAAATGTCGCTCTGCCGCCGTCGGTGCTCTTTAGAAAACGAATGGCGTTTTTAGCGTCCTCGTCGGTTTCGGTAACAATGTTCTGCATAGCGGCTCCGAGTGCGGTTTCAATCGCGACGGCGTACTCCGACGGAACGGAGATTACGCGCGACACAGGGCCGCAAATGCCCTTTAACCTGTTATTTTGAGCGGCGTTCATTACAGACTTTACGCTTTTTGAAAAGCCCTCGAGGTTACGCTCCAAATTTTCGAGAAAGTCGATTTTCCTTTTGTGCTCTTTGAGGTCAAGGCTCAGCTTTTCGCTGGTCTGCTTTAACTCGGCGCGCTTTTTGTCCTTTGAAGAAAGCTTCATTGTTAAGCCTTCGATTGAGTTTTCAAAGGATTTAATGCTTTCCCTTGCGGACAAAATATTGGAGCTGTATTTATTTTGAAGCTCGCTTAGACCGTTAAGAACCTCGGTTTTTTCGGTTTTTGTCTGAGTTAAGCTTTCAATTCTGAGTTCAAGGTCGGATATTCCGCTTTCCGCGGACACATCAATTACCCTTTCGTCCGCCGACCGTGCGGTCAAAGCGGAAAGCTCGGCGGTGAGGCTTTGCAGCTCGTCGCCGCTTTTGCTTGAATCCAAATTGATGACATTAAGCTGCTCTGAAACCTCGCTGTACAGCTTTTGCCTTGTAATTACCTCCGCGTCAAGCTCGGCAATCTTTCTTTGCTTGTCGGAAATGCTCTGTTCAAGCTTTGATATATCGTCGTCCGCCTGAGAAATTTCTCCCTTGATACGCTCAATGTTGTCGTTGTGGTGAAGGATGTCGTTCTCGGCAACGGAAATTTGCGAGTTTTTCTCCGCGATTTCGGAATCAATCCCGGATATTTCGGCTCTCAGCGAATCCGCCTTGGCGGAAAGCTCGCCGTTCTTGCGGTAAATCTCCTCGGTTTCCGCCTGAATGTCGGATAAAGCGGATTCCGCCTCCTCGTACTGGGCGCGGGAAATCGCGATTTTTTCCTCCTGGGCTTTGAGGTTATCCCGGCTTTTGTCGAGGGTTAAGAGCCAAAGTGCGATTTCAAGCCCGCGTTTTTCCTCGGAATAAGTGAGGAACTGCTGCGCCTTTTCGCTCTGCTTTTTTAAGGGACCCACCCTTTCCTCAAGCTCGGTGACAATGTCGCGAAGCCTGAGCAGGTTGTCCTCGGTGCTTTTAAGCTTGCGCTCCGCTTCGATTTTGCGGTAACGGTAGCGGGAAATCCCCGCCGCTTCCTCAAAAATCTCGCGCCTGTCCTCGCTTTTTGAGGAAACAATGCTGTCGATTTTGCCCTGGCCGATCATAGAATAGCCGTCGCGGCCGAGACCTGTGTCCATAAACAGCTCGTTTATGTCCTTTAGCCTGACGGAGGCTTTGTTTATAAGATACTCGCTTTCTCCGCTGCGGTAGTACCGCCTTGTTACGGCGATTTCGTCGCCGTCAAAGTCAAGAAAGCGGTCGGAATTGTCAATGTTCAGCGTGACCTCGGCATAGCCTGTGCGCTTGCGCGTGTCGGTGCCGTTAAAAACAACGTCCTCCATCTTTGAGCATCGCAGGCTTTTAGGCGACTGCTCGCCCAAAACCCAGCGAATAGCGTCGCTGATGTTGCTTTTTCCGGAGCCGTTAGGACCGACTACCGAGGTAATGCCCTGCTCAAAGGACAATTTAGTTTTATCCGGAAAGGTCTTAAAACCCTGAATTTCCAGAGATTTTAATCTCATCTTTATTCCCCTAATTTAAGTGTCATATTGACCGAAAATCAGCAGCCATACGTCAGTATGCGAACTGATTATTTCCAATCTGACGAAAAATCTTACTGCGCAATCCGCACCCAAAATTTACGGTATTGCCTTAATATCGTATTTGCCGAGTGAGCTGTCAAATTTTATATTTATCTCATACCCTGAGCTTTGGAGCGCGTGAAGGTTGCTTTTTTTCTGCCCCAAAAACTTTGACAGCGATTTTGGATTTATGTAAACATCAAATTTTTTGGATGTTTTATTCTGAGTTAGTTCTAAAAAAGAATTATAAAATATCTTTGCCTCGCACAGCTCCTTGAAAGCCGGGTGATAGTTATTGCCGAGGCTGTTTTTAACAAGGCTTTCGGAATAGTGAAGCCCGAGCCTGATGATTTTTATGTTCTCGCGCTCGAACATCACAATAAGCCTTGAGCACAAGTCAACGCTTTCGTCAAGCGTGTAGGGCGTGTATTCACCCGAAACAAAACGCTCGGCGAGCTCGGTGTTTTTCATAATTACAGTCGGATAAATCCGCACGGTGTCGGGCTTGAGCGCGATAAAGCTCTCGGCGGTTTTGATGTCCTTTTCAAAATCCGAGCCGTAAAGCCCCGTCATCATCTGCAAGCCGAGCGAAAATCCGTTTGCCTTAATCAGCTTTGACGCGTTAATTACGTCGAGGGCGCTGTGTCCGCGGTTGTTTAATTCCAATACAGAATTATCCATTGACTGGGCGCCGAGCTCTATTGAGGTAACTCCGTAGGATTTGAGAACGCCAAGCACCTCGCCGTCAACGCAGTCGGGTCTTGTGGAAATCCTGATACCGCCGAAGCGGCTCAGAAACGGTTTTGCCGCTTCAAGCAGCTCTGTCATATATTCTCTGTCAATCGCGGTAAAGCTTCCACCGAAAAAGGCGATTTCGTAATTTTCCGCCTCATCGCCCAAATCGTTCAGAGCTTTATCAAGAGTATTTTTAACGTCGCTTGCGGTGGGCTGGTAAGCTTGCCCAGTTATGCTATTCTGGCTGCAAAAGCTGCACTTGTGCGGACAGCCGTTGTGCGGAATGAAAATAGAAATATTACCCTGATTAATAACCCATCAGCTCCAAAGCTTCTCTCGCCGCCTGCTGTTCGGCTTCCTTTTTGCTCCTGCCGCCGCCTTTTCCGATTACGTTGCTGTTAAGGTGAACCTCAACAACAAAGTGCTTGTTGTGGTCGGGTCCCTGTTCGTCCACGATGACATACTCGAGCTTTTCGCCCGGGTTTTTCTGGACGATTTCCTGCAGGGTGGTTTTGTAATCCTTGATACGCGGACTTTTTTGATTTTTAATCGCGGGAATTACAAAGCTGAGGATGTGCATTGAAGCAGGCTGGATTCCGCCGTCAATATAGATTGCCGCAATCAGCGCCTCAAACGCGTCGGAAAGTATTGAAGGTCTTTCGGCGCCGCCGTTGTTGCGCTCTCCCTTGCTGAGCCTGAGAAATTTGCCGAGGTTGATTTGCTTCGCAAATTCATAGAGCGACTGCTCGCAGACAAGCGAGGCTCTGAGCTTTGTCAGCTCGCCCTCGGGCAATTTGGGGCAGTTTTTGAATATGTAATCGCTGACTACGATCGACAAAACAGCGTCGCCCAAAAACTCGAGCCTTTCGTTATATTTAATGTGCTGGGATTTATGCTCGTTGGCGTAGGACGAATGAGTCATCGCCTCGTGCATAAGCTCGATATTTTGAAATCTATATCCGATGATTGCTTCTAATTCTGTCATAATTATTCTCCGGTTTTAAAGGGATGAAGAAATTTCTTTTATTGCGTCCGCTTCCACATACTCCATAGAGAGCTTTACGGCGTTTTTGAGCGTTTCCGCCTTAGAGTCGCCGTGAGCCTTGAACACAGGCTTTGACGCTCCCAAAATCGGCGCTCCGCCGTAGGCGTTGTAGTTAAACTTTGTTTTGAGCTCCTTTAAATCCTTCATAACAAGCGCCGCCGCAAGCTTGCCCTTGGTGCTGTCGGCAAAAATATGCTTTAGCTTTTTCATCATGGTAATCGCGACGCCCTCGTAGGTTTTGAGTATCAGGTTGCCGGTAAAGCCGTCGCAGACAACAACGTCGCAAACGCCCTTGGGAATGTCGCGACCCTCAACGTTGCCGATAAAGTTAAGACCGCTGTCGCTTAAAAGCCTGTAGGTTTCCTGATAAAGCTCGCTGCCCTTGTGTTCCTCGGTTCCAACGTTCGCGAGCGCGACGCGCGGAGACTTTATCTTCATAACTCTTTCCATATATACCGAGCCCATCAGAGCGAACTGACAGAGCATCTCGGGGCGGCAGTCGATGTTCGCGCCGCCGTCAAGGAGCATAAAAAATCCTGTGTCAGACGGAAGAATCGGAGCGAACGCGGGGCGTTTGATGCCCTTGATTCTTTTGACGGCAAGCGTCGCGCCCATACAAAGCGCGCCGCTGTTGCCCGCGCTGATGAAAGCGTCTCCCCTGCCCTCGTTAAGAAGCCTGAAGCCGACCGCCATAGAGCTGTCCTTTTTGGTTTTGAGAACCGCGTCCGCCTTGTCGTCCATTGTGATGACCTCGGAGCAATTTTCAATCTCTATGTTCGTAAGCGGGATATTGTTTTTTTCGGCGGTCTCGCGGATAATTTTTTCGTCGCCCGTCAGGATAATCTGAGCGCCGAGCTCCTCTACAGAAAGAGCGCAGCCCTTTATAATCTCAAGCGGAGCGTTGTCGCCGCCAAAGGCGTCCACAATAATCTTCATATCAGTCACCTATACTCTCTAAATATTTTTTAAGCGAGTCAAGCGCTCTTTCAGAGTACGCTGCGCCTCTCTCGCGTTTATCGCGGGGTCTGTTTTCGAGCTCGGGAAGAACTCCGAAGTTTGCGCCCATCGGCTGAAAATTCTTTACCTCAGGGTCGGAAATGTAGCGTGAAAGCGAACCAATCATAGTTTCCGCGGGCAAGGTCAGGGTTTCCTTGCCGAGCAAGGCTCTGCCGGCGTTGATTCCCGCCATTATTCCCGACGAGGCGCTCTCCATATAGCCCTCTACGCCGGTGATTTGTCCCGCGAAAAACAGGTTTTTATTTTCTTTTACAGAATAATCCGAGTTAAGAATCCTCGGAGAACAGATAAACGTGTTGCGGTGCATTACGCCGTAGCGCACAAATTCCGCGTTGTGCAAAGCGGGAATTAAAGAGAAAACACGCTTTTGCTCGGGGAATTTAAGGTTGGTCTGAAAACCCACAAGGTTGTACATTGTACCCGCGGCGTTTTCCTTTCTGAGCTGCAAAACAGCCCACGGTCTGTGCCCTGTTTTGGGATTTACAAGTCCGACGGGCTTCATCGGACCGAACCGCAGAGTGCCCTCTCCGCGCTGAGCGAGAACCTCAACGGGCATACAGCCCTCGTAAACCTTTGGGTTGCTGACGTCAAAGTCGTGCAGCGGCGCGCGTTCGGCGGAAACAAGCTCGCTGTGGAAAAGCTCATACTCCTCCTTGTTCATCGGGCAGTTGATGTAGTCGTCGTCTCCGCCCCGGTCGTACCTTGAAGCGGCAAAGGCGTACACCATATCAACGCTTTCGGCGGTGACAATCGGAGCCGCGGCGTCAAAAAACGACAGCGAACCGCCGAACCTCCGCTCAATATCCTTCGCGAGCGAATCGGACGTAAGCGGCCCTGTGGCGATAATAACAGGCTCTCCGTCGGGGATTTCCCCGACCTCGGCGCTGAAAACTTTTATTTTACTTTCGGCGCGTATTCCCTCGGTAACAAGGGTTGAAAATTTTTCTCT
>CAJOLF010000030.1 GCA_905235295.1 uncultured Ruminococcus sp.
TGGAGGAATACTACATTGAAAATGGTATCGACTACGTTGTTGACGAAAAGCAAAAGACAGCTACCCTGACGCAGAACGGCGTAAAAAAGGCTGAGGAGTTCTTTGGAATCGAGAACCTCACCGACCCCGAAAACCTTGAAATTCAGCACCACATCAACCAGGCTGTCAAGGCAAACGGCGTTATGAAGCTCGACGTTGACTACGTTGTTAAGGACGGCGAGGTCATCATTGTCGACGAGTTCACAGGCCGTCTGATGTACGGCAGACGCTTTAACGAGGGCTTGCACCAGGCGATTGAGGCAAAGGAGGGCGTTAAGGTTCAGAGCGAGAGCAAAACCCTGGCGACTATCACCTTCCAAAACTACTTCCGCCTGTACAAAAAGCTTTCGGGTATGACCGGTACGGGCGAGACCGAGAGCGAGGAATTCCAGGAGATTTACAAGCTCGACGTTGTTGAAATTCCCACCAACAAGCCCGTAGTCCGCAACGATTTGCCCGACTCCGTGTTCAAGACCGAGCGCGGCAAGTTCAACGCCGTAATCGACCAGATTGCCGAGGCTCACGAAAAAGGTCAGCCGGTTCTGGTAGGTACAATTTCTATCGAAAAATCCGAGCTCCTGTCAAAAATGCTCAAGCGCAGGGGAATCGCTCATAACGTGCTCAACGCGAAGCAGCACGAAAAAGAAGCCGAAATTATCGCCCAGGCGGGCAAGTACGGCGCAGTTACAATCGCCACCAATATGGCGGGACGCGGTACCGATATTATCCTCGGCGGCAACGCGGAGTATATGGCGAAGTCGTCTATGCGCAAGCAGGGCTATTCCGAGGAAATGATAGAGGAGGCAACGGGCTACGCCGAAACCGACGACGAGGAAATCCTTGAAGCCCGCAAAACCTTCCGCGAGCTTAATGATAAATACAAGGACGAGATTAAGGACGAAGCCGACCGCGTGCGCGAGGCGGGAGGTCTTATGATTATCGGCACCGAACGCCACGAGTCACGCCGAATCGACAACCAGCTCCGCGGACGTTCGGGACGTCAGGGCGATCCGGGCGTAAGCCGCTTTTTCCTCTCTACCGAGGACGACCTTATGCGCCTGTTCGGCGGCGACCGGATGAAGGCGATGATGGAGCGTATGAATGTTGACGAGGACTCGCCCATTGAGAACAAAATGCTTTCGGGAATTATCGAAAGCTCTCAGGAAAAGGTCGAACTGCGAAACTTCGGAATACGTAAGGACGTGCTCCAGTACGACGACGTTCTCAACCGCCAGCGCGAGATTATCTACGGTCAGCGCGACCAGGTGCTCAACGGCGAGGATTTGCACGAAACCGTGCTCAAAATGGTTTCGGATTCTATCGGAACCTCAATTCAACACTATCTGCCCGAGGGTCCGCGCGAAAACTGGAACTACCCGGGTCTGATTGAGTACTACAAGGGCTGGATTATTACCGACGAGGAAAAATACAAGCTTGACAAGGAAGACCTTGAGGATATGGAGCCGGACGAAATCGGCGAAATGATTATCGGCGACGCGCTTGATATTTTCAAGGACAACGAGGAGCTTTTGCCGTCCGAAACAATCCGCGAGATGGAGCGCGTTTATCTTCTCAAAGCGGTTGACACCCACTGGATGGAACACATCGACGCTATGGATCAGCTCAAATCGGGAATCCGCCTGCGCTCATACGGTCAGCACGATCCCGTTGTTGAGTACCGCCTCGAGGGCTTCGATATGTTTGACGAAATGATTGAGAACATCCGCGAGGACACAATGAAGATGATGCTCATTATGCCCAAGCGCGTTTATGAGATTCAGAAGCGCCAGGAGGCGATAGAGGAGGCTCGCAAGGCTGCCGAAAAGCAAGCGGCGGCGGCTCACCAGGTAATGCTCAGCAACGGAGAGGAAAAACCCAAGGTTAATCCTGTTGAGGCGGCTCTCAAGCGCGAGCAGGTCGCAAAGCCAACCCAAACCTCGGGCGACGGAACCGACACCGCAAACAAAACCGTCCGCAAGGGCAAAAAAATCGGACGCAACGATCCCTGTCCGTGCGGAAGCGGAAAGAAATATAAAAAGTGCTGCGGACGCGACGCGTAACCGCGTAAAATTAACGGCTCAAACCAACTACTTACGGTTTGAGCCGAGTGATTTTATGTAATAAGAAATAAGTAATAAGTAATATGTGCAGTTGTTTTCTTCAAAAAAATATGATATAATAACCACATATTATATTTTCACACTATATTTACACTATATTTTTACCTGAGGTGGCTATGTTAACAGGAAAAACAGTCGTACTGGGCGTTACAGGCAGTATTTCCGCCTACAAAATTCCCAATTTGGCGAGCGCTTTGGTTAAACTCCACGCGAACGTGGAGGTCATAATGACAAAAAACGCAACTAATTTTATCACGCCGGTTACATTTGAAACTCTGACTAAAAACCGCTGTCTTACCGAAACGTTTGACCGCAGCGATGTCAGCGAGGTCAAGCACATTGCAACGGCGGAGCGCGCGGATTTGATTTTGGTCGCGCCCGCGTCCGCCAACATCATCGCGAAAATGGCGCACGGTATAGCTGACGATATGCTCAGCACTACCCTGATTGCCGCCAAGTGCCCCGTTTTGGTGTCTCCGGCGATGAATGTCAATATGTTCAATCACCCCTCCGTGCAGGATAATCTGAAAATATTGGAGAAGCGCGGCGTAACCGTAATTCAGCCGGACAGCGGATTTTTGGCGTGCGGCGCGACAGGCGCGGGCAAGCTGCCGTCCGAGCAGGCGCTGCTCGATTATATCCTAAAAATAATCGCGAAGGAAAAGGATATGTCGGGCAAAAAGGTTTTGGTAACCGCCGGACCGACGCGCGAAAGTCTTGATCCCGTTCGCTTTATCAGCAATCATTCTACCGGAAAAATGGGTTATGCGGTCGCGAGGCAGGCAATGCTCAGAGGCGCTGACGTTACCCTAATCACAGGACCTGTCGGTATTGCGCCGCCTCCCTTTGTAAAGGTGGTGCCGATACAGAGCGCCCAGGAACTTTTTGAGGCAGTTTCGGACTGCTGCGGCGAGATGGACTGCATTGTAATGACCGCCGCCGTGGCGGACTATACTCCCGCGGAAATAAAGACTGAAAAAATCAAAAAATCAGACGGCGGCTCCGATTTGAACCTGCCGCTGAAGCGGACGACCGACATTTTGCGGTGGCTGGGAACGCACAAGCGGAAAGGACAGCTGGTGTGCGGCTTTTCAATGGAGACCGAGAACTTGCTTGAAAATTCCCGCGCCAAGCTTGCCGATAAAAACGCGGATATGATTGCGGCTAACTCCTTAAAGGATTCAGGCTCGGGCTTTGGCACCGACACCAACCGCCTGACTTTGATTACAAAGGAAAGCGTGACCGAGCTTCCGCTGCTGTCCAAGGAGGATGCGGCAGACAGGCTTTGGGACGAGTTGTTGAAAAAATAATAACAGCGTGAGCTTTAAGGGCTGAATTCCCGTTGAAGCTCACGCTGATTTTTTTATTTAATTTACTTTTAATATATTCCCTGAGTGGTGACCTCGCCGTAATAAACGCTGCAAATTGAGCCGTCGGAGAGCATAACCTTCAGCTCGCCGTTTTCGGCAACATCGACAGCCATTCCGTTAATCCGCCTTGAACCCCTGGTGAAGGTAATACCCTTGCCGATTGTGGCGCAGAGGTCGGTGTATTCGTTCAGCGCGGTTTGCGACATCTTAAAATTATCGCGAAAAAGCTCCGCTTCAAGGTGTTCGAGCATAGCGGCGAGCAGCTTGTTTTTATCATAGTGTCTGCCGGTTTCAAGCAGCAGAGAGGTCGCCTTGTAGGCGATTTCATCGGGAAACACCGCCTGGTCAACATTGATGCCGATTCCCAGAACAATATACTCAACCGCGTCAAATTCCGCGCTCATTTCGGTTAGGATACCGCACAGCTTTTTGCGCCCGACAATTACGTCGTTCGGCCATTTGATGCGGCAGTCAAGCCCGGTGAAGTCGCGCAGCGCCTTGCACACCGCCAAGCCCGCCAGCGGCGTAACGGACGCTGACTCCGACGGAGCTATCTCCGGGCGTAGCAAAACTGAAAAAGCGATATTTTCATCGCGCTTGCTCTGCCACGTTCTGCCAAGCCTTCCTTTGCCCTTAGTCTGTTCGCGGGTTGCGGCAACCGCGCCGCTTTTGCAGCCCTCGGCGCCGCGCTGTTTAAGGTAATCGTTGGTTGAGCCGACAGAATCCAAAACCGTCAGCTCACTGCCGATAATCTTTGTGTTCAGCGCCGCCTTAACCGCGTGCGCGTTGAGGTAGCCGGGCATGGAATTAAGCCTGTAGCCGCGATTGGTTACGGATTCAATGTCATAACCGAGCGCGCGCAGCGATTGAATTTCTTTCCATACCGCCTGACGCGACACGCCGAGCTGATTTGCGAGAGCCTGACCCGAAATATATTCATTTGTCTGAGTAAGAATATCGAGAATCGTTTGGTTGTTCATAGTAAAAATGTTTATATTTTATTTTTTGTTACCGCTGTCAGCGCGCGGCAAATCGCTGTGCCGAGAACAAGGTTTACAATAATTTCAATAACGGCGTTTATGGTTGCCAGCGCAAAAATAAAGACGAAAATGTTGCCGGTTGGCTTGTTGCCTACCTTTTCGATAACGTCGCCGTTGCTGACAAAGGCGTCCTTAAAGAATAGCCACATAAGACCGAGAAAGCCGATTGTGTTAAGAACGGTGGTCAGTCCGCAGCAAAGCGCGGAGCTTGTCAGAAGCTTTGGCTCGTTGTTCTTAGGCAGCGCCTTAAACAAAAGGCCGGGCACCCAACCGCAGATAACGCGCGGCAAAACACACATCACAAAGGTCAAATACGGATTTACGCCCAACAGCACGGTGGTAAGAGAAGCGGACGTGAAGCTTGCGAAAAAGCTGCAAAGACCGAACACCAAGCCCAAAATCGCGCCGTAAAGCGGACCTAATAATACCGCGCCTACCGCAACCGGCAGACAGTTGAGCGTAATCGTAATCGGACCGAAGCGTAGACTGCCTATTGTAAAGGTCAGCAGAATAATCATACCCGACAGCAGCGCCGTGAACACGGGCTTGAAAAGCTTGAGTGATGTGTCCTTTTTAACGTTTGACATAATAAAAACCTCCTGCTGCTTCCCCGCCTGTTTTCGCGGGTGAAACGCATAATTTATTTACATCGCCTTTTTTGGCGCTGTATGCTGTTTTATGTTTTTTTGATAAATGTGGTAAAGACCTTCGAGAATAATGTTTTCGTCAAAGGTGATTTTGTGGCTGCAGTTTTTTATCGTCTGGGGAGCAAGTCCTCCCGTCGCAACCAAAAAGCAATCCTTGCCTGTTTCCGCGATGAATTTGTCAATCATTCCGTCGAGCATACACGCGGCGCCGTGGGTCATTGCCGAGCGAATACAATCGGCGGTGTTGGTGCAGATTACCTTTTGCGGAGTGCGCATATCAACCGAAGGCAAAAGCGCGCCGTTTTGAGTTAAGGCGTCAAGCGAAATTCCTACGCCGGGCGCGATTATTCCGCCCTTGTAGGCAAAGTGTTCGTCAACATAGGCGATAACTGTAGCCGTGCCCATAAAAGTCATTATCAGCGGACCGCCGTATTTTTTGTACGCGCCGACGCAGCCGCACACAATGTCACCGCCGAGGGTTTCGGGATGGTCGATTTTAAGCTCCATGCCGGTTTTAAGTCCGGGACCGACAATAAGACTTTTTACATTCGTGACGATCTGAATTGCCTCGCGCAGCGGCTCTGTCACCCTTGGAACTACAGAGCTGATTATAGAAGCGTTTATTTTTTTTGCGTCAATGTTGTATATTTGGAAAAAGGTGTAAAGCTCCACTGCAAACTCGTCGCTGGTTTCGGCGCGGTTGGTCGAAACCCTGAGCTTGTGAACAAGCTTTTTTCCGTCAAAAATTCCGAGTTTTATATTTGTATTGCCTACGTCGGCGGTTAATAACATAAAAATTCCTCCGAAATTTTTATAACAGAAAGTTGAAAGTTATACTGCTTTTTCAATTTTCCATTACTAAAATTATACCACAAATATCAAATGTTTCAAGGCGGTTATTAGGTATTTTACAACAATTTTCAAGATTAATCAAATTATCGTAAAACATTTGTTGAAATTTTAACAATATGGTGTATAATGATTATAGTTGCGTTCGCTTTTCGGCACAGCCTGCTGCGGAGCGCCGCAGAAAGGATGGTTATTTTATGGATAGTTCAGAAATCACGCAGCTCAAGCTTCTCGCCGCAAAAGCGAGAAAGGGAGCGATTCTCGGTACTTACCACGCAAAATCAGGTCACCCCGGCGGCTCGCTTTCCGCCGCGGATATTTTTACCTACCTTTATTTTAAGGAAATGAGAGTTAATCCCCAAGAGCCCGATTGGGAGGACAGAGACCGCTTCGTTCTGTCAAAGGGTCACTGCTGCCCGAGCCTTTACGCCGTTTTGGCGCTCAAGGGCTATTTTGACTGGGACGAGCTTACCGTTCTCCGCCATGTCGGCGCAATGCTTCAGGGACACCCCGATATGAAGGGCACTCCCGGCATTGATATGAGCACAGGCTCACTCGGACAGGGCGTTTCCGCGGCGTGCGGAATGGCGCTTGCGGCCAAGCTTGACAACAAGGACTATCGCACATATACAGTCCTCGGCGACGGCGAGGTAGAGGAAGGTCAGGTTTGGGAGGCGGCGATGTTCGCTTCTCACAACAAGCTTGACAACCTCGTTGTAATCGTTGACCAGAACGGTTTGCAGATTGACGGAACCGTTGAGGATGTAGCGGGAATTGAACCGCTCGACAAAAAGTTTGAAGCGTTCGGCTTTGAGGTAATCAAGATTGACGGACACGATTTTGAGCAGATTGAGTCGGCGTTTGACAAGGCAAAAGCCGTCAAGGGCAAGCCCACTGCGATTCTTGCCGCGACAGTAAAGGGCAAGGGCGTATCGTTTATGGAAGATCAGGTAGGCTGGCACGGCGTAGCTCCGAATAAGGATCAGTTTGAGCAGGCGACAGCCGAGCTTGACGCTGAGATTAAAAGACTGGAGGGCGAGTGCTGATGGCTGAGATAATAAATAAGGCGACAAGAGAAAGCTTTGGCGAGGCGCTTTGCGAGCTTGCCGAGAAAAACAAGGATATTGTGGTTTTCGACGCCGATTTGGCAGCTGCCACAAAGACAAACATTTTTAAGAAGGAATACGCGGACAGGTTCTTTGACTGCGGTATTGCCGAGCAGAATATGATCGGCGTGGCCGCGGGAATGGCTGCCGCGGGCAAAATCCCCGTCGCGGCGTCTTTCGCTATGTTCGCGACAGGCAGAGCCTTTGAGCAGATTCGCAACTCCGTGGCTTACCCCGGACTGAACGTAAAAATCGCGGGCAGCCACGCGGGAATTTCCACCGGCGAGGACGGCGCTACCCACCAGTGCATTGAGGATATCGGCATTATGCGCGCGATTCCGGGTATGGTAGTATTAAACCCCGCCGACCACTGGGAGATGAAGGCGGCGACAAAGGCGGCTGTTGAGTACAACGGTCCCGTGTATATTCGCCTGGGCAGACTTGCTATCGACAGCTTCAACGATCCCGACACCTACAGCTTTGAGCTGGGAAAGGGTATCACGCTTCACGAGGGCGGCGACGTTGCCGTAATCGCCACAGGACTTGTGGTAAACGAGGCGCTCAAGGCGGTTAAGGAGCTTGAAAGCGAGGGCATTAACGCAAGGCTTATCAATATCCACACAATCAAGCCGATTGACCGCGAAATTATCATCAAGGCGGCAAAGGAAACCGGCAGAATTATTACCGTTGAGGAGCACAACGTTATCGGCGGACTTGCCGACGCCGTGTGCGAGGTCGTCACCGAGGAATGTCCGGTTAAGGTGACAAAAATCGGCGTTCAGGACACCTTCGGTTACAGCGGTCCCGCGTGGGAGCTGCTCGATAAATTCGGGCTGACGCAGCCCCATATCGCTCAGGTTATCCGCGAGGTTGTCGCCGAGGGGAAATAATTAGCAATTAACAATTAACAATTAACAGTGGAGGTTGTCGCAAATGTGCGGCAGCCTCTTTTGTGCTGTAATATATGTAAATTTTTCTTGTAATCTCGCGGTGTTTGTGCTATAATACTTTAGAATGGGTAAAATATCTTTGAAAGGATAGTTCTGATGGTAAAAGCTAATAAATACCGCACCGTAAGCTGCGGCGAACTGAGAGAAGAAAACATCGGCCAGCAGGTCAGAGTAGCCGGCTGGGTAGAGAATATCCGCGACCACGGCGGAGTTATGTTCCTTGATATCCGCGACGAGTACGGAGTTCTTCAGGTAGTTGTCCACGACGACAGCCTGCTTAAAAACATCAACAAGGAGTGCACCGTTACGCTCAGCGGCGAGGTCGTTAAGCGCGACGAGGACACCATCAATAAAAAAATCGCAACCGGTTATGTTGAGGTTCACACCGAGGACATCACCGTGCTCGGCAGGTGCAAAAACGCTCTGCCGTTTGAGGTTGCAACCTCCACAAATACCGCCGAGGACGTAAGGCTCAAGTACCGCTACCTCGACCTCAGAAATCCCAAGGTTCACGACAACATTTTGCTCCGCTCAAGGGTAATCGCCTTTTTGCGCGAAAAAATGCAGGAGCTCGGCTTTACCGAGATTAACACTCCGATTCTTTCAACCTCGTCTCCCGAGGGCGCGCGCGACTATCTGATTCCCAGCCGCAAACACAAGGGCAAGTTCTACGCCCTTCCGCAGGCTCCGCAGATTTTCAAGCAGCTCCTTATGGTTTCGGGCTTTGACAAATATTTCCAGATTGCTCCCTGCTTCCGCGATGAGGACGCGAGAGCCGACCGCTCGCCCGGCGAGTTCTATCAGCTCGACTTCGAGATGGCGTTCGCCACTCAGGAGGACGTTTTTGAAATCGCCGAGGAGGTGCTCTACGAAACCTTCTCAAAATTCAGCGACAAAGAGGTCAGCAAGCCGCCGTTCGCGCGTATTCCCTTTGCCGAGGCTATGGTTAAGTACGGCACCGACAAGCCCGACCTTAGAAATCCGCTTGTTATCAAGGAAATCAGCGATATGTTCGTCGAGACCGACTTTGCTCCGTTCCGCAAAAAAACCGTGCGTTCAATCAACGTTCCCGGAGCGGCTTCTCAGAGCAAAAAGTGGTTCAAGCGCATGGAGGAATTTGCGCTTTCAATCGGTATGAAGGGCTTGGGCTATGTCAAGGTTAACGAGGATATGACCTTTGACGGTCCGATTGACAAGTTCCTCAAGCCCGGCGACCGCGAGGAGCTTATCGAGCGCAACGGCTCAAAAGCGGGCGACGTAATCTACTTTATCGCCGACACCGCTCAGGAGGCTCCAAAGCTTGCCGGACAAATCAGAACCGAGGTCGCAAACCGTCTCGGCTTGATTGACAACAGCCGCTTTGAGCTTTGCTTTATCGTGGATTTCCCGATGTACGAGCGTGACGACGACGGAAAGATTATCTTTACTCACAATCCGTTCTCAATGCCACAGGGCGGACTTGACAGCCTGCTGAACAAGGAGCCCGAGGAGATTTTGGCGTACCAGTACGACATCGTGTGCAACGGTGTCGAGCTTTCCTCAGGCGCGGTAAGAAACCACGATATAGACATTATGAAAAAGGCGTTTGAGCTTGCGGGATACTCCGAGGACGACCTAAAGGCGAAGTTCTCGGCGCTCTACAACGCGTTCCAGTACGGCGCTCCGCCTCACGCGGGTATGGCTCCCGGAATCGACCGTATGCTTATGCTCCTTACCGACGAGGAAAATATCCGCGAGGTAATCGCGTTCCCGATGAATTCCAACGCTCAGGACGTGCTCCTCGGCTCACCCGGAGAGGTCAGCGAGCAGCAGCTCAGAGAAGTTCACGTTAAGTTAAGATAATAATTTATAATGCAGCGACAGGGCTTGCCTTTGTCAATTTCTGCCGCCGCGACCCCGACAGCAAAAAAGCATAATCAGAACAATATTAATTCGGTCGGGAAGAAAACGCTTAATTCAAGCGAACCTATTTTCTCGATTTGCGGTGTCGTCGCCACGACCGTAATGCAAACGCTGTTGAAAAATACCGATACAAATAATTACGCAGTTTAAGGAATTGTTCCCAAAACGCAACGGAAAATTCCGAAAGGATGATAAATATGGTAACAAGAGAAGACGTAGAAAACATTGCTCTGCTTTCCAAGCTCTTTGTTCCCGAGGAGGAGCTTGACGGACTCACAAAGTCAATGCAGGAAATCATCGACTTTGCCGACGCTATCAACAACGCGCCCGCAAGCGACGAGGGCTTTGACAACATCAACAACCTCTCCAACGTTTTCAGAGAGGACGAGGTTATCGAGTCATATCCGAGTACGGAAATCCTCAAAAACGCTCCCGAGCAGGCAGAGGATCACTTCCTTGTGCGCAACAGAGAGTAAGGCGGTGTAATTATGGGTTCTATTGCTAAAATACACGATATGCTCACCTCAAAGCAGTGCTCCTGCGCTGAGCTTACAAAGAGCTATCTTGAAGAAATCGAAAAATCCAACGGCGAGCTTAACGCCTATGTCAGCGTAACGGGCGCCGAGGCGCTCAAAACCGCCGAGGCTGTCGATAAAAAAATCGCCGCGGGTGAGGAAATCGGTATGCTTGAGGGCGTGCCGATGACGCTCAAGGACAATATTTCCACCAAGGGAATCGAGACCACCTGCTGTTCAAAAATCCTGACGGGCTACAAGCCGATTTACGACGCGTCCGTATGGGAGCTTTTGCAGGCGCAGAACGCCGTTATGCTCGGCAAGACCAATATGGATGAATTCGCGATGGGTTCGTCCTGCGAGACCTCGTACTTTGGCGGAGCGGCGAATCCCTTTAACACCGACCACGTTGCCGGAGGAAGCTCGGGCGGCGTAGCGAGCGCTGTCGGCGGCAATATCGCGGCATACGGGCTCGGCTCGGACACCGGCGGATCAATCCGCCAGCCGGCGTCGTTCTGCGGCGTTGTGGGCTTAAAGCCGACCTACGGCTCGGTTTCGCGTTACGGACTAATCGCCTACGCAAGCTCACTCGACCAAATCGGTCCGATTACAAAGAGCGTTGAGGATGCTTCAATCGTTTTTGACGCGATTTCCAAGCGCGACAAGAGGGATTCAACCTCGGTCGGAAGCAAAAAAACCACCTTTGATTCGCTTGACAACGACATCAAGGGTATGAAAATAGGAATCGCGAGGGAGTACCTTGACGGCGTTCGCGACGACGTAAAGGAAGCGGTGCTTAACGCCGCCGAGGTTTACAAGTCGCTGGGAGCGGAGATTGTGTACTTTGACTTGCCGATTCTCAAATTCGCCCTGCCGGTTTACTACATCATCGCCTGCGCCGAGGCTTCGTCGAACCTCGGCCGCTACGACGGAATCCGCTACGGCTACAAGACCGAGCACTATAACGGCACTCACGATATGATTTGCCGCACAAGGTCGGAGGGCTTCGGCGACGAGGTAAAGCGCAGAATCTTGCTCGGAACCTACGTGCTTTCGGCGGGCTACTACGACGCGTACTACAAAAAGGCGCAGAACCTCAGAGGAACAATCATCAGCGCGTTCAACAGCGCTCTTGAAAACTGCGACGTTATCCTTGCTCCGACGGTGCCGATGACCGCCTTTGAAAAGGGACACGCGGTTTCCGATCCTGTAGAAACCTACCTGACAGACATCTGCACGGTGCCCGTGAACATCGCGGGACTTCCGGGCGTTTCAATCCCCTGCGGCTTCAACTCAAACGGTATGCCAATCGGTATGCAGCTTATCGGCAAAAGCTTCGGCGAGGCGGAAATCCTTAACGCCGCCTATAAGTATCAGCAGGCTCAGAGCGATAAATTTATTGATACAAAGTGGGGTGTCAAGCTGTGAAATATGAGTTAGTATCGGGTTTTGAAACCCACATTGAGCTTTCTACCAAAACAAAAATTTTCTGCGGCTGCACCACGCAGTTCGGCGGAGAGCCGAACACCCACTGCTGTCCTGTTTGCATCGGCTTGCCCGGCACTTTGCCGGTGCTCAACCGCGAGGTTGTGCGCTTCGCAATCAAGGCGGGGCTCGCCGTTCACGGAGAGATTGCCGAGGTCGCCAAAATGGACAGAAAAAATTACTGCTACCCCGACCTTTCAAAGGCGTACCAGATCAGCCAGCTTTACGCGCCGCTGATTATCGGCGGCTATGTTGAGCTTTCTAACGGCAGAAAAATCAGGCTTCACCATATCCACATCGAGGAGGACGCGGGAAAGCTGATTCACCAGCACGGCGACACCTACGTTGACTACAACCGCGGCGGCGTTCCGCTGATTGAGATTGTGTCCGAGCCCGACATCCGCTCGATTGACGAGGCTAAGGAATATGTTGAAAAGCTCCAGCAGGTTATGCGCTACGTCGGAATTTCCGACTGCAAAATGCAGGAGGGCTCAATGCGCTGCGACGTAAACGTTTCCGTCCGCCCGGAGGGCAGCGAAGAGCTGGGAACGCGCACCGAGATTAAGAATATGAACTCAATCAACAACATCGCCAAGGCTATGGAGTACGAGTACGACAGGCAGGTTGACCTGATTGAAAGCGGCGGACAGGTGGTTCAGGAAACCCTGCGCTACGACGACGCGACCGGCACAACCTCATCAATGAGGAGCAAGGAGGACGCTCACGACTACCGCTACTTCCGCGATCCCGATTTGGTAACAATCAACGTTTCGCGCGAGGAGGTAGAGCAGCTTCGCTCAGAGCTGCCTGAGCTTCCCGCCGACAAGTGCAAAAGGTATATCGACGAGCTGGGACTCCCCGAAAAGGACGCTCAGCTTCTCACAAAATACAGGAAAATCAGCGAGTATTTTGACGAGGCGTGCGAGGGCGTCAAGTCGCCTAAGTCCGTTTCAAACTTCATTATCGGTCAGATTTTCCGCAGGACAGAGACCGAGGCGGACAAGGAAAGCTTTGACGTAAAAACATCTCCTAAGCAGCTTAACGAGCTTGTAAAGTTGCTCGACAGCGGCAAAATCCGCAATAACCTCGCAAAATCCACGCTTGAAAAAATGCTTGACAGCGGCAAAGGCGCGCTTGATTTTATCAGCGAGAGCGATATGGGCGGAATTGATGAAAACGCCCTGATTGAGCTTTGCAAAAACGCGGTCGAGAGCAACCCGAAGGCGGTTGAGGACTTCAAAAACGGCAAGGAAAAGGCGATTAAAGCCCTTGTCGGAAACGTAATGAAGAACAGCCGCGGCAAGGCTGACGCGGTTTTGGCGGAGTCAAAAATCAAAGAAATGATAGGATAAAAAAGTGCCGGCGGGCACTCTCGCCCGCCTTTGAAAAGCATAAAAGCCCGGCAACGTTTTTGTAACGGCGGGATCAAAATGCAGGAGTTTCCTATACAGTAATACTTATAACTAATAAAAAGCGGTAACGACGGGATTTGTCGTTACCGTTTTTTTGATAATATTTAATCGTTAATCGTCAACCGATAATTGTTAATTGCTAATTGTTAATTGTTAGCTTGTTCCTCCGTATAGTTGCCCAAAAAGCTGAATTCGGGCATTTCCTCGCTGAGCTGGCACAGCAGGTCGAGAATACCGCTGTCATTCACGCTGCCTGTAAAATCGAGGTAGAACAGGTAATTAAATTCCTTGCCCTGCATAGGTCTGGACTCGATTTTTGTTAGGTTAAGACCGTGCGAGCTGAACCTGCAAAGCAGGCTGTACAGCGAGCCCGTTACGTGCGGAAGCGAGAAGCAAAGGCTGATTTTGTTTGCGTTTTCCTCAATATAAAGCGTTTTTGAAATTACAATAAACCGCGTTGTGTTGGATTCCTCGCTCTGCAAATGGCGGGCAAGGATTTTAAGACCGTATTCCTCCGCCGCTTTTTCGGTGCAGATTGCCGCCACGTTAAGGCGCTTTTCCTTTGCGACGTCCCTTGCGGCAACGGCGGTGTTGGCGCTCGGAACAGGCGTAAGCTTGTTTGCCTGAATATAATCCGCGCACTGCGACAGCGCCTGGGGATGCGACCAAACGTATTCAATGTCGCTGAAATCGGACTGCTTCAGCCCCGCGAGGCAGTGGTCGATTTTCAGGTCGAGAGCGCCGACGATAAAGAAACGGTGCTTCAAAATCAAGTCATATACGGCGGAAACCGAACCCGCGGTTGAGTTTTCAACTGGCAAAACGCCGAAGGTTACCTCGCCGCTGTCCACCGCCGAGAAAACCTCGTCAAAGCTGTCGTAATTTAAGAGCTCGGCGCCGGGGAAAAGCTTTTGCGCCGCTTCAAAGCTGTTCGCGCCCTTGATTCCCTGGTACGCCGCCCTGACGCTTTGAGCAGGTCTGCGTTTCGCGTTTGTAATTTTATCCCGCAGCTCACTGCCGCTCTGCATAATGTTGTGCTGCAGCGAGCGAGAAAGCTCCATAACATTTGAATACAAAAGCCTTGCGTACAGTCCGTACTCTCCGCCCTTTTGTTCGACCGTGTCCAAAATTTCCTTTTCCCGTTCGGCGTTGAATACGGGAATGTTGTTTTCCTTTTTATAAAATCCAACCTCTTTGGCGCAGTCCATTCGCCGTATAAACAAATCTATAAGCTCGTTGTCAATCGAGTCAATCTCGGTTCTGAGTTCGCTTAAATCCTTCATAATTCCTCCGAATAACCCTAAAATCAGTCAAGAATATTAATCAGCGCGATTGCCGCCGCCGCTTCAATAACGGGCACGGCGCGCGGAACAATGCATGGGTCGTGCCTGCCCTTAATCTCAAGCTCGGCATTTTGCTCTGTTTGCAGATTGACGGTTTTTTGCTTTTGTCCGATAGACGGCGTGGGCTTGACAGCCGCCCTGAAAATAATCGGCATACCGTCGGTGATACCGCCCAAAATTCCGCCGCAGTTGTTTGTTTCGGTCACAACCCTGCCGCCGCTGAAGCGGAAGGGATCGTTGTTTTGAGAGCCGCGCAGAGCGGCTGACTCAAAGCCCGCGCCGAACTCTACGCCCTTTACCGCGGGGATTCCGAAAACAGCCTTGGCGATTGCGCCCTCAACACCGTCAAACATCGGTTCTCCGTATCCCGCGGGAACGCCGGTAACGGCGCACTCAATAATTCCGCCGACGCTGTCGAGCGCGAGCCGCGCCTGTTCAACCTCGTCGCGCATAGCCTGCTCGACGTCGGGATTGATGAGCGAAAATGACGAAGCGGAAAGCCTGTCCATCAGCTCGGGTTCAATATTTACAGGGTTGAATTTCTCATCCTGAACGCTGCCTATGCTTTGAATGTGGGCGGCGATTTTTATTCCCTTTTCTTCGAGTATTTGCCTGCATACAGCTCCGGCAAAAACAATCGGAGCCGTAATCCTGCCCGAAAAGTGGCCTCCGCCGCGAATGTCGTTTCCGCCCTTGTACTTTACAAACGCGGCGTAGTCGCTGTGACCGGGGCGCGGGGTAGAGAGCAGGTTGCCGTAATCCGACGAGCGCGTGTTGGTGTTTTCAATCACCGCGCAAAGCGGAGCGCCCGTCAGCCGGTCGCCGAGCATACCCGAGAGGACGCGGGGCAGGTCGCTTTCTCTGCGCGCGGTCGCGGTTTTGTCTTTGCCCGGAGCGCGCCGCGCCATCTGGGCGTAAACCTTTTCCGTATCGACCGCTTTGCCCGCGGGAAGTCCGTCGATTACAACGCCGATTCCCTCGCCGTGGCTTTCGCCGAATACGGATATTTTTATTTTTTCTCCAAATACAGAAGCCATAATTTTTCCTCTTTAAATCAGCTCGGCTTTGCCGCCGACGCTGTTGTAGTCGTCAAAAAACGCGGGATAGCTCTTGTTGACGCTCAGCGCGTCGGTGCAGGTAACCGGCTGAGCCGAACCCGCGGCGCAGACCGCGGCGGACATCACGATTCTGTGGTCGTTAAAGCCGTCGGCAGTACCGCCGCCGAGCGCTTTTACACCAGTGATTTCCAGTCCGTCGTCAAGCTCCGCCGCTTTTCCTCCGAGGGAATTTATCAGCGCGGCGGTGGATTTCAGCCTGTCGCTCTCCTTAATTCTAAGCCTTTCGGCGTTGATGATTTTGCTGGTGCCGCCGGCGAACGCCGCGCATACCGCCAATGCCGGAACAAGGTCGGGAATTTGGGACGCGTCGATTGTAATTGCCGACATATCGCTTTTTTTAACGGTGACGCTGTCCGCGTTCTGAATAACCTCGGCGCCGAATTCGCGCAACAGCTCGGCAATTTTGCGGTCGCCCTGCTTTGAATCGCTGTTGAGGTTGGTGACGGTGATTTCTCCGCCCACAGCTCCCGCCGCGAGGAAAAACGCCGCCTGGGACCAGTCGCCGTCGGTGCGGTAGTCGGAGGGAATGTAGCGCTGACCTCCGCGCACGTGCCAGCCGGTGTCGGTGACGTCTACCTCAATGCCGAACTTTGACATTGTGCGGATAGTCATATTGATGTACCCGGCGCTCTGAACCGGCGAGGTTAGGATGATGTCGCTGTCGCCTCTGAGCAGCGGCAGGGCAAAAAGCAAGCCGGAAATAAACTGTGAGCTGATGTTGCCCGGGACGCGGAAAACTCCGCTTTTCAGCCTTCCGCTTACCTTCAGCGGCAAACCNNGCGGCAAACCGCCGTCCGATTCAAGCCTGACGCCCTTGCCGGGCAGAATTTCCGAAAAAAGCCCTATCGGGCGCGAAACAAGGCTTCCGCTGCCGATAAATTCTGCGTTAATTCCGCCCGCCGCGGCAACGGGAATCAAAAACCTGAGTGTGCTTCCGCTTTCAATGCAGTCGAGGACAGCGTCGGGATTTTTGAAGATTTCCGTTCCGTCAACAGTCAGAATGTTGTCTTTTATCTCGGTTTTGGCTCCGAGCGCCTCCGCGCAGCCGATAGTCGCCCTGATGTCGTTTGACAGGGCAACGGGGGCTATCGTGCAAACGCCGCCGGACAGCGCCGCGCAGATAATCGCGCGGTGAACGTCGCTTTTTGACGGCGGCGCGCAGAGCGTTCCGCTCGGTGAGCAGGGGTGGAATTTTACGTTTGGCATAATGATACCTCTATGCGGTAATGAATTTTTCAAGATCGCTTTGAGCGACCTTTTTTGTAAAGCTTTCGCCGATTTTCCTGAGCAGGACGAGGTTAATTCCGTCGCCGGCGGATTTTTTGTCGCCCTTGGCGGAAGCGGCGAGCTGAGAAAAGCTGTAATCGGTTTGAGTCGGCAGACCGTATTTTTCGCAAAGTCCGATGATTTTGTCAGCCGTGCCCTTTTCGGTTTCGCCGCGGGCTTCTCCTGCCTTGGCAATAAGAATCATACCGACAGCGACCGCCATTCCGTGGGTTATTCCCGTAAAGCCGCTGAGCTTTTCAATTCCGTGACCGAGGGTGTGACCGAAGTTCAAAAGCATACGCTCGCCCTTTTCCCGCTCGTCGCGGCTTACAACGTCGCGCTTGATTTTTACGCAGGTTTCAATCACTTTTTCAATATTTTCCTCGGCGTTTTGCGCCTCTAAAAATTCAAAAAATTCCCTGTCCTTAATACATCCGTATTTGATTACCTCGCCCATACCGTCGATGACAAATTCATCCGGCAGGGTGCCGAGCGTGTCGGGGTCAATCAAAACGGCAATCGGCTGGTGGAACGCGCCGACAAGGTTTTTGCCCTGGGGCAAATCGACGCCTGTTTTTCCGCCCACCGAGGAATCCACCTGGGCGAGTAATGAGGTGGGAATCTGGATAAAATCAATTCCGCGCAGGAAGCTCGCCGCCGCGAAGCCAGCCATATCTCCGCAAACTCCGCCGCCGAGGGCGATTATGATGTCTTTGCGCGTCATTCCGAAGTCCGCGAGAGAGCGGTAAATCTCGCTTATTGTGCCGAGATGCTTGCTTTTTTCTCCCGCCTCAAAAACAAAGGTATTCACCGAAAATCTCGCGTTTTCAAGCGGAGCTGTAACTTTGTCAAGGTAGAGCGGAGCGACGTTTGTGTCGCTTATCACCGTCACCCTTTGGGCTGAGGAAAGCTTTTTCGCGTAGTCGGCGCAGCCGGAGAGGATTCCTCTTTCAATATAAATATCATAGGGTTTTCCTGTGCTTACGTGTACGGTTTTCACTGGTTTCTCCTTACTCACCCAAGTCCTGCTTAACCCTGTGCCCCTTTTCAAGCAGGGCGGCGAGGGCTTCTTTATCCTCGTTTTGTATGCAGTCCTTGATTTTTGTGATGTTTTCAATCAGTATTTCGAGCTCTTGTGTAAGCGGCTCGCGGTTTTCCAAAAACAGCTCGGTCCAGAGCCGTGAATTTATGTTTGCAACGCGCGATACGTCGCGGTAGCTTCCCGCCGAAAAGCCCTTGTGATTCGGGCAGCAGGGGCTGAGCACGTACGAGCACGCCAAAACGTGGGGCAGTTGGGATGTAAAGGCAATCATCCTGTCGTGCTCCTCGGGGGTAGTGATTTTTATTTGACCGAACCCGATTGAAAGCGCGAGGTCGGAAAGAGCCCCGACGTATTTTTCATCAGCTCCGCAGGGGGTGATGATAAAGCTCGCGCCGTTGTAAAGCTCCGCTTCGGAAACGTCGTATCCGTTCTTTTCCTTGCCTGCCATCGGGTGGCTGCCGACAAAGACAAAGCCGAACTGCTTTGCAAGCTCGCAAAGCCGGGGGCAAATCGCCCTTTTTATTCCCGAGGAATCGGTGACGAGCGCGCCTTTTTTGATGAACTGTCCGTTTTCCTTTATAAAATCAACGCTCGCATGAGGGTACATACAGAGAAAAACGACGTCCGCTTCTCCGAGCGCTTCGCTGTTGCCGATAACGTCAATCGAACCGTCCGCGAGAGCCTTTTCGGCGGTTCCGCGCGTGCGGTTAAAGCCGATTACGGTGTGTTCGGTGTATTTTTTTATCGCCTTGCAGTAGCTTCCGCCGATGATGCCTAAGCCTACGACCGCTATTTTCATTTTAACGCCTTCTTGAGTTCAAATGCTTTTTTTGCCACAACGTCAAACTGCGCCGGTGTGAGCGACTGAGCGCCGTCTGACAAAGCGTGGGGAGGATCGTTGTGAACCTCGATAATAAGTCCGTCCGCGCCTGCCGCGACAGAAGCCATCGCGAGCGGCTCAACAAGCCAGGACTTGCCCGACGCGTGGCTGGGATCTACAACAACAGGCAGGTGAGAGAGCTTTTTGACAATGGGAATCGCGCTGATATCGAGCGTGTTGCGTGTAAAATTCTCGTAGGTGCGGATTCCGCGCTCGCAGAGTATTACCTTGTTGTTTCCGCCCGCCATAATGTACTCGGCGCTCATCAGCCATTCCTCAATGGTCGCGGAAAGTCCGCGTTTAAGCAAAATCGGCTTGTCGATTTTTCCGAGCTCCTTGAGAAGCTCAAAGTTCTGCATATTTCTCGCGCCGACCTGAATGATGTCTACGTTTTCAAACATATCTATGTGCGACACGCGCATAATCTCGGTTACAATCGGAAGTCCCGTCTGCTTCCTTGCGGCTTTGAGAAGGTCAAGTCCCTCCGCCTTGAGCCCCTGGAACGCGTACGGGGAGGTTCTGGGCTTGAACGCGCCGCCCCTTAAAAGCGTCGCGCCCGATTTTTTGACGTTGTTCGCGATACCGACAATCTGCTCCTCGCTCTCTACCGAGCAGGGACCGGCAATGATGTTCAGGCTGCCGTCGCCGATTGTGACCTCGTCGTTTATTTTAATCGCCGTGTTTTCGGGGTGGAACTTCCTGTTTGCCTTTTTGTACGGCTCCTGAACCCTTTTTACGGATTCCACAATGTCCTGAGCGTCAATATACTCAATGTCAATCTGCGTGGTGTCGCCGATAAGACCGAGAACGGTTGAGTGAATACCGTCCCAGCGGTTTACGCGGACGTCGTAGTCGGTCTTGAGCATATCTGTAAAGTTAGTTACCTGCTCCGGGGTTGCGGATGGCTTTAAAACAATAATCATACTTTATTCCTCCTGTGATGATTACCCAAAATTTACCCGAAGATAATCCGAATTATATTTTACCACTTTAAATCGCTATAATCAATAGTGAATTTAATTTTTATTTTCTCCCTGCTGCTCACGCTTGCCCGGGGAGGGGTAGAGCCTCAGCGCGTCCATAACCGCAAACGCGGTTTTAAGCGGCGTTGACTGTCCCTCAACCGAGATGTCCGCGGCGCTTTTGTACAGCGGCATACGCTGCTCGTACAGCCTTTGCATAACCTCGTCCTTGTCGGGGCGCTGCAGCAGCGGACGTGTGGTGTCGCCGCTCAGGCGCTGCTTGATTGTTTCAAGCGGAACGTCGAGCAAAACGATTGTGTCACTGCCCTTAAAAACCTGCGCGTTGCGCTCAAAGGTCATCGCGCCTCCGCCCGAGGCGATAACGATGTTGCGCTCGCCGCTCAGCTCGCGGCACGCCTCGTGCTCCATATCCCTGAAGCCCTGCTCGCCGTATTTTTCAAAAATTTCGGAAACGCTCATACCCGCCTTTTGCTCAATATACCTGTCCATATCGACGTATTTTCTGCCGGTTTTCCGCGCAATGTTTTTGCCCACGGTTGATTTTCCGCAGCCCATAAAGCCGCAGAGTACAATGTTGTTCATAATTTCACCTGTATCCGTTTATTTGGAGAGCAGCTCGCGCGCCGCGTCCTCGCAAAGCTTATTGACGTCTGTCGTATCAAAGGTTTTGCCGTGCCATTTTTCCTGAGCCACAGCCGCCTGCCAAACGAGCATCGACATTCCGCCCGCGGCTTTTGAGCCGTTTGCCTTTGCGCGCTTTACAAGCGTGGTCTCCAGCGGGTTGTAAATCGCGTCAAATACATTTTTGCACCTGCCGATTGCGCAGTTGTGAATCGGCTGCTCGTCAGAATTGGGATACATTCCCACGGGAGTAGCGTTAATCAGCACGTCAACGTTGCCGATAATCTGGTTGATAAGCCCGAAGCTTACCTTGGCGTCGGGGATTTTCTTGGTAATTTCAAGGCACAAAAGCCCTGCTCTGCCAACGTCCTCGCTCCTTACGGCGAACTCAAACTCCAAGCCCTTGAGCGCGATTTCGTAAGCCATTGTGCGCGCGACTCCGCCGCAGCCGAGAATCATAATCCTTCCGTCAAGCTCGATTCCCGCCGCTTCGAGCGCTTTAAGAAAGCCGTCGGGGTCGGTGGTGTAGCCCGTTGAAACTCCGCCGCGGTTGGAAACGGTGTTGACGCTGCCGTACATTTCCGCCTTTGGGCTGATTTTGTCAAGGTACTGAATAATATCCTGCTTATGCGGAATTGTAATGTTGTAGCCGTCAAGCCCGGAAAGTGTTTTCTCATATTCGGCGCCGAGGTTTTCGGGCGCGATGTCGAGCTTTGTATATTCCGCGTCAATTCCCGCAAGCTCAAAAAGCCTTGTGTGAATAAAAGGCGACATTGTGTGACCTATCGGGTGGCCGATTACGGCGTATTTTTGTTTTTCCATATTTTCCTCCGTATAACCTTATTTAGAATTGTTTATAAAATTGAAAGCAAATTACACAAAAACAACTATTCATTTTTGTTTATCTCCGCAATTATTTATGCAAAATCGGAAAAATTTAAAATAATTTTCAATTTCGTATTGACAAAGCGCGTAAATACAAATAATATTTAAGTAGCAAATAAATTTTGCGAAAGCAAGCGCTGATTGAATCTCAGACGCGGTCGCGCGAATCAGTCAGAGGCTGTCTACACCATTGTAGCATAAAAATAGTGCTCTTGTCTATATCAAATAAGAGCGCAATTAACTTAGGGAGGAATTATAATGGTATTAGAAAAAGTAAAGGCAATCCTTGCCGAGCAGTTTGACGTTGAAGAGGATAAGATTACGCCCGAAACCGATCTTCAGGAGGATCTCGGCGCTGATTCGCTTGACGTAGTTGACCTTCTTATGTCAATTGAGGATGAGTTCGAGGTTGAGGTTCCCGACGAGGAAATCGAGAACTTAAAGACCGTCGGCGCTCTTGTCGCTTACATCGAGGCTAATTCATAATTTTATTAAGGCTGCGCCGCGCTTTTTGGCGCGCGGTTTGACCGACGTAATTTAGGGACGGAGTATTCCGTCCTTATTTTTTAGATAAGGCAAAGCGCTCGGCTTCTCACGCGGATTAATCTATATTTTGCTTGATAATTTTAATCCTTTATGATATAATTAATAAAACATAAAAATACTTCGAGGTGAGTTATGACAACGCTTACTAAGGACGCAATCAAGCAGTCGTTTATGAAGCTCTTAAACGCCAAACCGCTGAACAAGATTACCGTTAAGGAAATTGTTGAGGACTGTAACATAAACCGCAACTCATTTTACTATCATTACAGCGATATTCCCGCTTTGGTTGAGGAGATACTCAATGACCAGGTTGACCAAATCGCCTCGCTCGGCGCCGACGCTTCGATTTACGACGGAATAATCGTCGGCATTGACTTCGCGCTTAAAAATAAAAAAGCGGCTATGCATATTTACAACTCAGTCAACAAGGAGATGTTTGAGATGTATCTCAACCGCGTCGCCCAAAGGACGGTTGAGCTTTATATGGAGGACGCCGCCGAAAAGTACAACATTTGCGACCGCGACAGAGAGGTTGTGGAAATGTATTACAAAAGCCTGATTATCGGCTTTGTTTTCAACTGGATGAGCAACGGAATGAACTACGACCTCGCGGCTGACTTAAAGCGCGTTTGCGAGCTTTTTGAGGGGAACACCGAGCTTGTGTATAAAAGATGTGACAAAAAAACAGAAGAATAATCATAATGTTGTAAGAGTCGGGTTCCGGCTTTTATTTTTACTGTATAGAAAATTCCTGCATTTTGATCCCGCCGTTACAGAAACGTTGCCGCGCGTTCAAACTTTCAAAAGGCGGGCGAGAGTGCCCGCCGGCACTTTTTTGTGCCTGCCGCCGCGCGCGGGTTTTTCGGCGAAGAAATCAAGTGAATTAAATTGGGCAAATCAAGCTGAATTGCCCAAAAAACAGTCAGCGGATATTCTTTTGTCTATTTGATATTTCCCGCGTTTTTAATATAATTAATTGTAAGGAATAATTTATGGAATATCATCAACTGTGAAGGGTGTGCGAAAAAAGATGAAATTCGGAAAAGCAGTTGTAAAATCGAGAGTTGTAATTCTCATAGTTTCCTTAGCGCTTCTTGTTCCGGCGCTGCTCGGAATGATAAACACAAGGGTAAATTATGATATGCTCAACTACTTGCCCGACAGCCTTGAAACCGTACAGGGGCAGGAATATATGCTCGATGATTTCGGCAAGGGAGCGTTCTCTTTCCTGATTTTTGAGGGTGTGGACGAAAAAGGCATTGTCAGCACGGAGGAAAAAATCAAGAAAATTGACCACGTGGCAACGGTGCTTTGGTATGACGACCTTGCGGATACGTCAATTCCGATGCAGATTTTGCCGGACGAGGTCTACAATATGTTTAACAGCGGCGATTCAACGCTGATGGCTGTTTTCTTTGATACCTCAAGCTCGGCGGACGAGACAATGGACGCAATCACGGAAATCCGCAAGGTGTCCGACGGTCAGTGTTTTGTGTCGGGAATCTCGGCTATGGTAACCGACCTGCGCGACCTTTGCGAGCAGGAGGAGACCTTGTACGTGGCAATCGCGGTTGTGCTCGCGACGGTGGCGATGATGCTGTTTTTGGACAACTGGATCATTCCGTTCGTATTTTTGGCGAGCATAGGAATTTCGATACTGTTCAACCTCGGCTCAAACTACTTTTTGGGAGAGATTTCTTATATCACAAAGGCTTTGTCGGCGGTGCTCCAGCTTGCGGTAACAATGGATTACTCAATCTTTTTGTGGCACAGCTACGGCGAGCAAAAGCGAAAGTACAGTGATAACAAGGAGGCTATGGCGGTAGCGATTAATGAAACCGTAACCTCGGTTCTCGGCAGCTCGATAACCACGATAGCCGGCTTTATCGCGCTCTGCTTTATGACGTTTACGCTCGGCAGGGATTTGGGAATCGTAATGGCAAAGGGTGTTTTGCTCGGCGTAATCGGCTGCGTAACGATTTTGCCGTCGCTGATTCTCGTGCTCGACAAGCTGCTTAACAAGACGATGCACCGTTCGCTGATACCGTCAAACAAAAAGCTCGCGAAGGGCATTGTAAAAATATTCCCAGTGTTTTTAATTCTGTTCGCGCTGATTGTCGCTCCGGCTTTCTACGGATATTCGCAGACCAACAACGAGGTTTACTACGATTTGTCGCGCAGCCTGCCCGAAGATATGGCAAACGTAGTTGCAAACACAAAGCTGAAGGACGATTTCGGAATGAGCAACACCCACATGGTGCTTGTAAATTCTCAGCTTGAATCAAAGGACATCCGAAAGATGAGCCAAGAGCTCAAGCAGGTTGACGGAATCAAGCTTTCGCTGGGGCTTGAAAGCATTATCGGTCCGATGGTTCCCGAGGAGATGGTTCCCGAATCAATCAACGAGATTTTCAAAAGCGACCGCTGGGAAATGATAATCCTCAGCTCGGAGTACCAAACCGCGACGGAAGAAATGGACCGCCAGATTTCCGAGCTTAATAAAATTATTAAAAAGTACGATCCCGACGGCCTGCTTGTGGGCGAGGCGGCTTGTACAAACGATTTAATCAACATCACGTCCGTGGACTTCGCGACGGTAACGGCAATCTCTGTCGCGGCAATATTTATCATCATTATGATTGTGACAAAGAGCATAACCCTGCCGGTGATTTTGGTCGCGGTAATCGAGCTTGCGATATTCATAAACCTCGGTCTGCCGCATTATTTGGGAAACACTCTGCCGTTTATCGCGCCGATTTGCATAAGCACAATCCAGCTCGGCGCCACGGTTGACTACGCGATACTGATGACCACGCGCTACAAAAAGGAACGCTCGCTGGGCAACGACAAAAGGACGGCTGTCACCACAGCGCTCGAAACCTCAATTCCGTCCATAATTGTAAGCGCGATGGGCTTGTTTGCCGCAACGGTCGGAGTCGCGATATATTCGGATGTGGATATGATCAGCTCGCTTTGCGCGCTTATGGCAAGGGGAGCAATCATCAGTATGTTCTGTGTAATTTTGATTTTACCCGCGATGTTTATGCTTTTTGACAAGGTAATCAGCGTAACCACAATCGGCTTTTTACCAAAGAAAAAAGCGGAGTCGGCGGATATTGGCAAAAAGGATTAACGGGAGGCTTTGTTATGATTAGTATTAAAAAAATTATGCCAAAGGCGCTTGCGGGGCTGATGAGCCTGACGGTGCTTTGCAGCGGAATTGCCGTCGCCTCATATTCGGCGGGAGCCGAGAGCGCGGGCGTTAAGGCATCCGATACAGCCGCGAAGAAAACGGAGGAAAAAACCCCCGTGAAAACAGGACTCAGCAAGACCGAGACGGTGTACGTAATCGCCAAGGCGGACGGTACGCCAAAAAAGGTTATTGTCAGCAATTGGATCAAGAACCCGAACAAGGAAAAGAAAATTACCGACAAAACCAATCTTAAAAATATCGAGAACGTAAAGGGCGACGAGACCTATACGATTAACGAGGACAAAACCTACGAGTGGGACGCTCAGGGCAACGATATATATTATCAGGGCGAGGGCACAACCGAGCTTCCGGTCGGCGTCAGCGTGAGCTGCACGCTTGACGGCAAGGCGGTTACTCCCGAACAGCTCGCGGGAAAAAGCGGCAGAGTGACGATGCGCTTTGACTATACAAACCGCAAGTACGAAACCGTAAAAATCAACGGCAAAAACGAAAAAATCTATGTTCCCTTCGTTATGCTCACGGGTATGCTGCTCGACAACGAAAAGTTCAGAAACGTTGAGGTGACAAACGGCAAGGTAATCAACGACGGCAACCGCACCTACGTAGCAGGCTTCGCTATGCCGGGAATGCAGGAAAGCCTCGGCGTTGACAAAAAGGATTTTGAGCTGCCCTCATACGTCGAGGTCAGCGCCGATGCGACGGAGTTTGAGCTTGCCACAACACTAACCGTCGCCACCAACGATATATTCGGAGATACCGATACCTCAAAGGCTGAGGATAAGATTGACGAGCTTGAAAAAGCGGTTTCACTGGGGGGGGCGGTTTGTCATTATGTCGGTTGGTGAATTTCTTTCTATGTATTTCTTAAATTGTTGTGAGTATGCGGGATTTTCGCATAGGTATGGCTTACCTTTGCAGCCAAGAATGAGATATGGGTGTTAGTGATATGGAACATCGGATGGTAAAGAGAAAGAAGAAACGAGCGTCGGACTGGTTGCAGAACACGCTAAGAGAGATGAGACGATTGGCTTATAAACCAGTCGAAAATGTGCGTCAGGCAGACCGGCGGATGGTGAAAATCTTTGAGAAGTATTGTCGTCAGGACATCAGGTATTTTGCCGTGGAATGTATCAACGACCTGAAACAGGAACGTTGGTGCATGATGCGTGACAGTTTTGAATGGACCGACGAGAACATTGCGCGGCTTGAGGCTGCCAACGAAAGGCTGAAAGAGGCTCTGCTCGATATGCGGCGACAGACGATTATGGCGTATGAGGCTGCTATGGAGCGAAATCCGGACCTGGACATTTACGTGGAGGGTACGTTGTGGGTTGAGGAGATGACGTTCGTAGAGTGGGAGCAAAACGAGGATATGCAGGAGGCTCTTTTCAACATTATGGCTTCGGAAACGTATGGCGGATTTTATTCCAACAGTATCAGTAATGTGTACATGCTACAACACAACGCATACATGACCGATTCGCCGGACAGTTACGACTCTGAAAACCAGATGCTCTATTTGGAAGAAAAAATAGACAACTGGAACGAACTGATGCCAAGGGACAAGACCGACCACCTGCATCTGGTCTAAGCCGTCCACAACCTGTATGAACATTGTGATTGGGCGTTGCAAGACATCCTGGGCATTAAGTCGTATAAGACTAAGATTAAGATTGAATACAGTCCCTAACATGATTCCGAGACATGATGATTTTTGTTTGAGACAACGTATTTTCGGAGGGGCTATTGGTTTTTTTGTGAGACAACGAATTTTACGAATTTATCGAATTTTTTGGGGCGGCGATTGGTTGGGGTAATGACGAATTTTATGATTATTACGAATTTAACGAGATTTCTGGGTCGAGAATTAGGGGGCTATAGTCCGGCTGACTTCCATAGATTACGCCGTTCGCGCATTTCTTTTTGGGCTGCGGCGTGGGCGTGTTTTATATAGGTGGAGTAGAAAGGATTGTCTTTGCCTACGAGGTGATTCACAAACCGTTCCATGTCGGCAATGACTTCCGCTTCGTTGGTTTCCGACGGTCCTGAATCGGCAAGGTTGGTAACTCTGTAGAGGAAGGGTACCTGGTCTGCTGCATATACGTCAATACTATGGAGAACCTCTTTGCTGGGGGCTTTCCCGTTGGCGTCAGACTGTCTGAGATATTCGTCCCGATAGTCATCGGCAATGATTTGTGTCAGCACGTCGAGATAACGCAGGTATTTGTCGGCTGTCTGCGTATCTTTACCCATTGTCTTGCTGATTTCTTTCTGCACGTAGCCGAAAGCCTCCCGCTCCGCATGGGCATTGATGCTTTGGGTCTTCATGAAGTGCATGGTGATGGAATAGGCGTACTCTGCCAGATGGACAAACCGGGGTTCATGCTGTACGTCTTTGGGGATGGCGGTCTGTGACAAGAAGTAAGCCACGTCGGGCGAAACGAATGAGGCGACGGGTAATGGCGTGATTTCCTCGTCGTGACTGCCGGTCTTACTTGGCTTCGCTTCATCTGTCTTGGTGATGGTTTCCGGGGCGTTTGTCGCAGGTTCTTCGGAAAGGGTGGGGGATTCTTCGGGAAGGACTGTCGGTGATTGCGGGGAACGCTCCGGATAGAGGAGCCATACGGAGAGGAACAGGGCTGCCATGAACAGGACAGCCGCCGCGAACCACCAGGGGCGGTTTCTGTGTGCGATGGCGTTCAGCACCTCTTCTGCCGACTGGTAGCGGTCTTCGGGAAGTGTCTTGCTGCATCGTTTGGCAATGTGCATCACCCGGCGGGGCAGACGGGGCATCTCCTGCATGATGAGTCCCAGGGCATAGAGGTCGGTAGATGGCCTCAGACTGCCATCGCCTTTCTTTTGTTCGGGTGCGGCATAGCGCGGTGTGCCAGCGGGTTGCTTGAAGATGGCATATTCATCCGCATCGCTCAGTCCGAAATCAATCAGTTTCACCTGGTTGTCGTTGTAGGTAAGCATCACGTTCTCCGGCTTGAGATCGCGGTGAATGATCTGCCGCTGGTGGATATAGTCAAGGGCGTGGCATAGTTGCCGCGTGATGTTGAGGCTCTGCTTTTGCGTCAGTCCGTTTTCTATGGCTTCGCGCAGGCTTCGGCCTTCCACGTATTCCATCACGATGCACAATCCCAGTTCCCCTATGTCTTCGATGCCTATGATGCGTACAATGTTAGGATGATTCAGATGATATCCGAGTTCAAACTCTTTCCGTAGCAGGGCTTGGTATTCCTGTTTGTCGGCGTATTCCCGTTTCAGGCATTTCAGGGCGTGCCACTTGCCCATGCGCTGGGCACGGAACACTTGGCAACAGCCTTTGGAGGCCGGAGAGATCTCTTCGATCTCCTCTAAGCCAAACAAACCGTTTTCACCGCAGTGCGGATTCAGCCCCGCAACAGCGATCTTCGGATCGGTATAGCCCGCCTGTTTCAGGATCTGATCTGCCAGCAAGGTGACTTCTCTGATCCGGTCTTTCTTCACCCTTTTAATAGCTTGCGCCAAAGAAACATGCGTCGATACATGGATCGTCTTTAAGCGATCTGACCACAGTAACATCGCATAACTTTTACAGTCTGTCAGCTTCGCAAGGATCTCGGTATGTCCCGCATAATCATATCCTCCCATATGGAGCGCTTCTTTATTTAAGGGACACGTCACGATCGCGCGGATCTTTTTCTTCATCGCATCATCGACCGCTCTTTCCAGATACAGATAAGCGTTCTTTCCGCATAAGGCGGAGAGTTTGCCGACTTCAAAGTCTTCATATTTTAATCCTGAT
>CAJOLF010000031.1 GCA_905235295.1 uncultured Ruminococcus sp.
GGTGAATTGTAAATGGCAAAACGAAGAAAAGCCGGACAAGGCACTCTGCGCCTCAGAAAAGACGGTCGCTGGGAAGGCAGGATCGTGGTTGATTATAAAGAAAACGGCACGCCTGTAACAAAAAGCGTGACCGCAAAAACGAAATCCGATTGTCAGGCAAAGCTCGAGGAGCTGAAACAAAAATGCGGTATCGTCACTGGTAAAGCTAAGCCAGATATGAAGTTCGGCGACTGGCTCGACCTCTGGTACAAAACCTATTCAAAGCCGACTATCAGAATCACAACTCAGTTATGTTACGAGGACAGGATATACCTGCACATCATTCCCTCGATCGGTGACATTCCGCTGAACAAGCTTACGCAGAGCGACCTGCAAAAGTTCTACGCCGATCTTAAAAAGAACGGACGGAAAACGAAGGTTGAAATATACGGACCGAGGCTTTCCGACAGAATGGTACGCTCCTGTCACGCAACATGCCGTTCCGCTCTGCAAAAGGCGGTAGAAGAAAACCTGATAAAAATAAATCCAACCGTTGGATGTAAGCTTCCGCCGAAAAAGTCACAGGAGATGCAGGTGCTCACGCATGACGAAATGCGCAGGTTCCTGATTCAGGCAAAGCAGGACGACTTCTACGAGCTCGCCCTGCTCGAGCTTGCCACAGGTATGCGCCGTGGCGAGATTTGCGCTTTGAAGTGGTCAGACCTCGATTTTGAAACAGGAGCGCTTCACATCCAGCGCCAGGCTTACCACGTTAACCACGGCGTAATAATTTCCGCGCCGAAAACCAAACAATCAAACCGCTCAATAATCCTTCCGCAATCCGTGCTGAATGTGCTGAAATCCTATCGTGAAAAGGTTGATTCGGAATGGATTTTCCCTTCTCCGGTCAAGGATGGCGAACCGATCGACCCCCAAAGCGTGTACCGCAAAATGGTCAAGATTTTAGACCGAGCGCAGTGCAAGCGCGTCCGCTTTCACGACCTGCGCCATACCTTCGCCACCACAGCGCTTGAGCACGGAATGGATATAAAAACGCTCTCAGCAATCATCGGTCATGTATCATCCGCGACCACGCTCGACATCTATAGCCACATTACAGATGAAATGCAGAAAAGCGCGGCTAACAAAATCGAAAAGCACTTCGCCAAAAACGAACCGTTTGAGCACGGTGAGTACGATAAAGGAGAAGTACCCGAAAAAACCACAAACGCGCCGTGTTCGGCGAATTTCGAGCCGTATAAGGGCAAAATCCGCAAGGCAGGCACAGGCGGAATTTATCAGATAAGCGACAACCTATTTGAAGGGCGATATTCTCCGACCAACGCTCATGGAAAACGAGAAGTCCATACCGTCTACGCCAAAACGCGCGAGGAATGTGAAAAGCTCCTCGAAGAAATGATACCCAAAGTCCGCGTTGAGATCAAAGCGGAAAAAGACAGACTGAAAGAAGAACAACCCGCACAAGAATAATCCTGTGCGGGCAACTTTTAATTGTACTGTTATTTGATGTATATATGTACCCAAAAATAATTTTTCAACAAGAATATGGAAACGCTGCAAAAATCAAATTAGAACATATACAAGCTGTATTTTTAATTGAAAACTGTTGATGTTTGTAAGTTTTTTTGATATAATTTTATTGATTATATATTTCTTAATAAGCTAAAAGTGATTATTACATGGTTTAATGTATAAAGAGAGTATTAAGTATTTATGAATCGAAACATATCAGAACAAAGACGAAGAAATATGCGAGCTATAAAGAGCAAAGATTCCCAAATTGAAATCATGTTACGTAGAGAACTTTGGAGCCGAGGACTTAGATACAGAAAAAATGTTTCTACAGTTTATGGCAGACCAGATATTGTATTTATCGGAAAGAAAATAGCTGTTTTCTGTGATAGTGAGTTTTGGCACGGATATGATTGGGAAAATAGAAAAAATGATTTTAAATCCAATCAAGACTTTTGGATACCAAAAATTGAGCGAAATATCGCACGAGATTATGAAGTAACCCAAAAACTTCAATCAGAAGGATGGACAGTGATTCGCTTTTGGGGAAACGAAATTAAGCAAAAGTTATCATTGTGCGGAGATATCGTTGAAGCCGAATTCAATAAAAAAACTAACGGCATTTAAAAATAACAATCAAAAACAACGCCAAATTCTATGTTTATCAATGATAATCTTTTTATTATTTTTGGATTTCTTATATTACATAAATAATCAAAATGCAATGAGGTATCTAAGAGTATATTTTTATAGTACAGTATCTGCGGATTGGATTTAAAAGAGAATTTTATAATTGGCAGAATCTTCTGTGATTCTATATCAAAATAATCAATTATTATCTTTTTATTATAGTTAAATGGAATTATTAAGTCATCATCAAAAAAAAGAACTTTTTTCATAAAACCTCGTAATGAAAGGACAGAGCCATTGAAATGAGTAACCAAATAGAGCAAGTATCAATAAAATTTCATCCAAGAGCTTTTGCTGCATTTGGATCTGATTTAGTTACCAATGATTGTGTTGCTGTTGCTGAATTAGTAAAAAATGGTTATGATGCATTTGCTCAAAAAGTATGTGTTACAGTAAACTCAGATAGTATTGAGATAAAAGACGATGGTATCGGAATGACACGAGATATCATCAAAAATGCTTGGGCTGTTATCGCAACACCATATAAGGAAAGAAAACCAATAGTTGAGAAAGACGGAAAAATACGAAGAGTATCAGGCAACAAAGGTCTTGGAAGACTTTCGGCAGCAAGACTTGGTCGATATTTGGAAATAATTACAAAAAGCAAAAACGACTCGTATTTATCTGCAACTATTGATTGGGAAAGTTTTATCAATTCAAATGATATGTCGGATTGTAGAATAATACTAGGTGAATTAGACAGTTACAATGCAATTCCAAACACTGGTACAATTATTCGCATCAACGGATTATATGATACTTGGGATGAAAAAAAAATTAATGAACTTAAGAATTCATTAGCTCGTCTAATTTCTCCGTTTGAATCTGTAAGTGATTTTAGTATTGACCTGCATTATGAAGAATATGAAACTCCAATGCACATTACTTCTCATGATTTTATCAAACATCCTACATATTCCATCATTGGTAAAGTTAGTTCAGAAGGTGTAGTTGAATGGAATTATAAATATGCTCCCAAAAAACATATAGTTACAGAGAAAAACGGTTCAGTTCCGTGGGAAGACGCACAAAAAGGTTTCGATTCGGCGTATTTATTGGATAATCAAGAAAAAGAAGATTATTTTGCAGGTCAATTTTCTTTTGAAATCCGAGCATGGGATCTTGATGCTGATAGTATTGCAGATGTATCCGATACGTTTATTATTGGTCGACGAGAAGTAAGAAGAAATATCGCACAATATAAAGGTCTTTCAATTTATCGCGATAACGTTTTGGTTCTTCCTAAGTCTGACACAACAAGAGACTGGCTTGGTATGGATATACGAAGAGTAAGTCAAATCGGACGACGATTAAGTACCAGCCAAATTGTCGGTATAATAAATATCTCTTCACAGTTTAACCCAGAGATCAAAGACACTACGGATCGTGAAAGCTTAGTTGACACTACAGAATACAAACAGTTTTGTAAGATTGTCGAAATAGTAATTCTCACTTTTGAAAATTTAAGAAATTTTGATAGGATTTCATCGTCAAAGAAATCTAACAAAAAAGGATTAAGCGACTTGATTTCACCTCTGTCAACAAATGAACTGGTATCAAAATTAGAAGATGCAGTAAACGACGGTCAGAATTCGCTTCAAATGCTTGAAACCGTCAGAGATTACGCTTCAGAAAGTGAAAAAGCATTAATTGAACTAAATGAGCGATTAACATATTACGCCCAAACAGCTTCTTTGGGTTCGGTTGCTGTGGTTATTCTTCATGAAATTTTAACCGGAATGACCGTAATAAAACGGTTTTTGAAACGCTTTAGAGCAAAGTTTTCTCAATCAGACGATAAAACAATGGAGTATCTTGAGGATGCTGAGAATTGGCATTCCAGGTTGGTTGACGTTGCAAACAGTTTTGCACCTCTCTATAAACGAACATTGAGGTCTGAGAATAACAGCTGTGAATTATTAACAGAGATTAATAACAGTATACGATTAGTGTCCTCGAAAAAAGAGGCGAAAGGTGTAGTGTTTGTTGTAGATATAAAAGAAAAGATTGAGGTTAATGTTCATAGAGGTGAAATCCAAACCATACTTGTCAATCTTTTTGATAATGCGTTATACTGGATTAATTATTCAAAAAATGAGGAAAAGAAAATATTTGTTCATCACGAATTCGATAATGATAAGGTAAAAGTGTTCATTAGTGATACAGGAATTGGTATAAAAAAGGACGAAGCTGATAAGATTTTTCAGCCTGGTATTACTGCAAAACCCCATGGCATAGGGATGGGATTAGTTATTGTTTCGGAATTATTGAATAACTATAATTGCAAAGTAGGCACGATAATTCCTGGAGAATTTGAAGGAGCAACTTTTGTGTTTGAACTTCCATTTAGAAAAGGGTGATATGTAAAATGAAAGTATTGATAGTTGATGATATTGAAGATTCCGTTAAAGGTATTCGTGATTATTGCGAAGAGAAAGAATGGGAAACAGAAATCTCCGATTTTGAAGGCGCATACAAATATCTTTTAGAATTTGATCCAGATATAATTGTTCTTGATTGGAAATACGATGCCGAAGATAGTGAACAGGGAAATGATATTTTAAACCGAATATGGAGTGTTTGCTTCAGACCAACCGTAATCTTTTCGGCAATTGCAGAGACAATTAATATAGCTGAAAAAACCCGACATAGTAATTTGATAAAAATAATCCCAAAAGGAGACGAGCAGCCGGTTATAGAGTTTTTGGAAGAAACGGAAAAATTTGTTCCTTCATTAGCGGCATATCGAAAAGATATGGGGGAAGCGCTAATTTCTTCTGTAAATTTTATAGATTTGTTAAAAAACGAGCCTGATATTGAAGAAAAGGCCATTGGATATGTTCTATCAAAAAGAACATCTGAATTCTTTGACAAGGAATTCATTGGTGAACTATCTCCCTCATGGGTTCAGTATATATGCCCACCTATCAGTGAAAGTTTATGTGTATGTGATATTATCCGAAAGAAATCACAGGAAACTGTTTTTTCTTCTGCAGGTCAACCAGAGGAATACCGCATAATCCTAACTCCGTCTTGCGATATGAATACAGAAAACGGAAGAACCCCAAAAGTCTCACACGCTCTATGTGCATATTGTTATCCTAAAGAACTATTTCATGGAAAGCAATTGGCAGAAACGCCTTCAAAGAAAAACATAGACAGTGTAACCTCTAAATTGAATGCAGGTCATAAAGATGCTCTGGTTGCCATTCCAGGATTAGTAAATACTATTCCATACATGACTGTAGATATGAAGAAATTAGAGTTGATAAGTCTCACTTGTATTGCATTAAATGTCGGTCAGGAAAATGAAACTACACAATATATCAGGGTGTCATCGGTAAGCAGTCCCTTTAGAGAACAAATCGTATGGGCGTATCTGCAAACATCTTGTCGCCCTGGGGTGCCGGATCGCAACTCTGAATTATGGGCAAAGGAAATATTGACCAAATGATAGCAATTGATTTTTTTTGTGGTGGCGGAGGTATGACAAGAGGTCTTATTGATGCAGGAATTCAAGTGCTTGCAGGAATTGATTCTAATCCTCATTGCCGAGAAACTTATGAAACAAATAACCATAATAAATATTTAGAATGTGACATTTGTGAATTAACGCCTACTCACTTAGTGGAAATGTTTCCTGAACTAAAAAATGCAAATAATGTATTGTTGGTAGGATGTGCACCTTGTCAGCCTTTTAGTTTGCTGAGGAAAGAAGAGTATGACGAAAACGGGAATCCTATTCCGCATAAATCTGTAAATCTATTGACTGAGTTTGGAAGGTTTGTAAAACACATCAGACCTGCCCATGTAATGGTGGAAAACGTTCCAGGGCTTAAAGGTAAAGGCGCTGATGTTCTTGACAATTTCAAAAATATGCTTAATGAAGAAGGATATCACGTGGATGATAAAATTCTGTATGCCAAGAATTATGGTGTACCGCAAAATCGTCGACGCTATATTCTTATCGCATCAAGGTTATTTCAACCCGTAATACCAAATCCTACTCATGGAACAGAACAAGGTTTATTACCTTATTGCACAGTTCGCCAAACCATAGAGAATTATCCACCAATAGCAGCAGGAGGAACTGATGAGAATGTTGCAAATCATTGTTCTTCAAGTTTAAGTGATTTATTACTTCAAAGGATCCAAGCTACGCCCCATAACGGTGGAAGCAGAACAGATTGGCCCGAGAATTTAGTATTAAATTGCCACAAAACGTTCAAGGGACATACAGATGTATATGGGCGAATGAAATGGGATGAACCCTCCCCGACTTTGACAGTAAAATGTTTTAGCCTTTCTAACGGTAGATTTGGACATCCAGAGCAAGACAGAGCCATTTCATTGCGTGAAGCAGCAGCTCTGCAAACATTTCCAGACGATTATATATTTTATGGAAACATCCAAGAAATAGGCAAACAAATTGGCAATGCCGTGCCCGTATTATTAGCAAATATAATGGGAACATATATTTTGAATGAACATAACAAATATTTCAAAATGCTGAAAACACAAATGAATGAACAAGGTCAAGAAAAACCGAAATCCTAACAAGTTGGATTTCGGTTTTATAATTAAAAATCAAGTAAAATCTTAATGAATTAAAATCGGATGCATGAACTGTCTTCTATTATTAAACTAATACTTTTTCCATATAGCAATCAAGAAATTCTTGATTAACACCGTGGAGATTTCTATGAGTACAAATATAGTACAACTCCTCAACAGAAGAATAAGGAAAAAAACGTGCGTCTAAGCATCTAAATTGTTCTCTATTGGCTTCATAAATAACTTTCTCTCTATCCTCATCAGGAGCAACTATCACAAATCTTGTTGAAAAAGCAGGTATTGCATCTTGCAAACCTTTCATTCGTGTAAGCCCAGAAGTAACGCCTGTTGTATGCTCGACTTCCATAACTGCAGGCATGAATCTATGATTTTGAAACCAAATGCAATCTATAAAGGCTGCTGCAGGTACGGCTTCAGGATTCCTTGAAACAACATTATCATCACTTGACAGTTCTGTAATAATTCCGCTTTGTTGAATTAATGGTTTGTCATTATAGATGATGCCCTTATCGTTCTGAGCAATCCAAGTTCTGTATCCCAATTGCAACCCAATAAGATATAGAGCAATCTGAATCTGTGTGTGCCTTCGAACAACTGAAATATCTAAATCACCTCCAACTGTCATTGAAGAAGGTAAAATCAAGTTTTCATAAGTGACAGAGCGAATCGGAATTTCAGAAATTGCCATATTTTCGATTTTTAATTCTTCCAAAACTGCATTTTGATGTGGCTTATCAGGTCTCCAAATTATGTGTTTATGGCCTTTCTCAATAGTAGATTTTCCATCAATATCCTGTATCCTTCCCGGATAACAATAGTAAAATTCAGGTGTATGAGCCAATAAACTTTCAAACACCGAACGAGTATTGTATGACGCTCCTAAAATCCTATCAATATTGATGGGTTCGTTGTTGGAAACAGCATTTGCAATTCGCCACATCATCTCTGATGATATTGGTTCACGTTTTGCGTTTTCATAAGCTTCTCCTTTGTTTGGATTCCATCTTTTAATATAAATGGGACCAGCTGGCATAACAATTTCTTCTATATGTATCAAACCAGGAGTTCGAGGATTAATATAATTATAATTTTTATTTTTCGGTAAATTATTTATGGCACGTACCATATTATAAGTTGTTATTTTTGTATTCATTCTTACCTCTTTAAGAAATTGTATATAGTTTTTGCTACACCATTAGATAACAAAAACGGAACACCGTTTCCAATGGTTTTAAATTTGTTTGTCAATGACATTTCAGGTGGTAAACAAAAACCCTTTGGTAAAGTTTGAAGAGCTAACGCTTCCGCGGCGGATATTCTTCTTACTTTATATGGATGCAAATGTACTTCATTGTTTCCATATGCAACAGTAGGACTAAATCTCCACCTGTGCAATCTTTTATATGACTTTTTTGAGTCATCTCCTTCATTAATGGTTTCCATTTTTGAGATACCACTACGAGGTATAAAGTGATCTTTTGCGTTAGGATGATTTAATACATCATTATTTTTGAACCAATACTCTACTGTTAATTTTTTAATAATATTGTCAGGGCATGGTAAATCTGAATCGGCAACAAATGGACTTTGTGATGGCCACGGCATATTTTTAACTTCCTGTAAATCATAAATAATATTCTCATTCCAGTTAAAACTGTCTATTTTCTTATTCAAATCCTTTAAAAAACTCTTTTTCACACCAAACAGCAAAATCCTATCTCTGTCTTGAGGAACACCAAACTCCAATGCATTGGTTAATCTTTCTGTCATCATATAATCAGCATCAGATAATTTTTCTTTTAATTCTTCATAAAACTCTCTATGTTTTGCAGTTTTCCAAAGACCTTTTACATTCTCGAACAAAAAGAAGTCTGGACTATGTGAAATTATTAGATTAACATATGATAATGATAATTTACCATTATCCCCATCCTTTCCTCTTTGCTTTCCGGCCACAGAAAAATCAGGACATGGAGGACCTCCGATGAAACCAACTACGTTGTTTTTCTTTTCATTTTCGATATATTTTTTTAATTGGTCGAATTTTTCGAACAAAAATTCATTGACATCACATTGTGCATATCCGTATTTAGGTTTCTTAATTCCTAAATTTTTTCTGGAAAATTGATATGCATTCATAAACTCTTTTGAAAACTCATTTACAAAAACAATATCGAAATTTGCCATATCAAAACCCAAATCAAGAAAACCACTTCCAGAAAAGAAGGAGAATATACTAATTTTCTCAGAGCCTGTCATTGCAATTATCCTTTACCATTTATTCGTTTATATAATTATAACTGATTTTTATAATAAATGCAACACAAATACACTTAGTATCACTGTAATTTGCTTTTCTAAAATTGATATAATGTAATCAAAGAAATTGTCTTAGATTTAAACAAATTCAAAATGAGTTTTCATTAAACCTTGAATATAAAAAATCATCGGAGTATATTATCAGGAAATTGATTGTGCGATCAACATCCATACTTCAGTATATATTACCAAATCACAAATGATACATAACTACAAAAGCAGAAAACGCATCGCAAAAAACGAGCCGTTTGAGCACGGTGAGTACGACAACGGAGAAGTACCCGAAAAAACCGCAAACGCGCCGTGTTCGGCGAATTTCGAGCCGTATAAAGACAAAATCCGCAAGGCAGGCACCGGCGGGATTTATCAGATAAGCGGCAACCTGTTTGAAGGACGCTATTCCCCGACCAACGCTCACGGCAAGCGCGAAGTCCATACCGTCTACGCCAATACAAGAGAGGAATGCGAAAAGCTCCTCGAAGAAATGATACCCAAAGTCCGCGCTGAGATCAAAGCGGAGAAAGACAGACTGAAAGGAGAACAAAATCAGTTGACATAAAAAATGTTGTCAGCTATAATAATTTATGAAATTATCAGTCATCAAGCGGACATAGATGATTAATAATTTGCTCCGGAACCATAGGTTTTAATAATTGCATTATTTACTGTGATAAGGCGTGTTCGCAGCCCACAGTTTCAGACTTAAAAAGGGCTCTCGGTAGCCGGTCATCTTAATGCATTATTAATTTGGATCATCTATGGAGAAAGGAGGCAGGCTATGGCAAAGAAAAAAGGTGTATCAGGAAAAACTCACACCAAAAAGCAGTTGGACGATTACGCTAACCAAAATAATCCAAACAACAAAGCTTACAAAGCCAACAAGGAAAACCGCAGTGTACAGAAAAGCAAGCGGTACGATATTGGTATTCTTGAAGGCGAAAGCTACGGTTGGTGTGACGACTGATCATCAGTCAGTTTCAGCCGAAAAAAAGAAATGTTCTTTTGCGTCACGGGAAAACCCGTGGCGCTTTCTTTTCGGATAAATACAAAAGGCAGAGAGGCTCAGTAAAGCTGTCTCTGCCTTATTCATCTGAACATGCATTTCTGCAATATTCGTGTCAAAGTTTGAGATGCAGTAATCAAAGAAAAACTCAGCCAAAACGGAACGGAGCTGTTCAACAAACAAAAAGGCGTATGGTCAAAACTCACCTGCTTAAACAAATGCGAAAACTATACAAACGGCTTCCGGTTAAGCGTGCTGTTAACAGCAGAATCGTTCCAAGAAACAGCGCAGTGATGCTCTGTCAATTGTCAATCAGTATCCTTGAAATGCATCAAATCAAGGTGCTTCGCAAACTGTGCATTGCATCCATGAATATCACTGATTACATAATGCATATACTTTTGTCAATCCGAATTTTTATCAAATACCTTTTGGAAAACAAGAAAATTGTGAGACGGCTTTTTTCCGCAAGCTACGGCAAATTCAACCGTTTCAAATCTGTTCCCCAAATCTTTAACAACAGAGCGGAAAGCCTCCGCAACCACCTCCGGCGGGTTCATAAACGCACCGCATCCGAACGCGCCCGCAATCAGCACCTCGTTTTCGTTTTTCGCTGCAACTTCAAATATTCTGCGAATTCTTTGCTCATGAAGTTTTCTTAAATCATTCACAGAAATCTCAGCGGCTTTATCACCGACATCCGGGTTCATTTCATTGCTCGGGATCCTCCTCAAATTAGGCGCAGCACAGGTGATAACATTAACCTTATACCAATCCTCCTCCGCAAGCATTTCAGCTTTTGCGCTATCGTTTTTTATAACGCAAACATCGGGAGAATATATGATGTCATCATTATAAAGCGGATTCCTTGCTTTTCTATGCGGCATATAAAAACACTTCCGCATCTCAGTAGTATTCAAACAAAAGTACAGCGTGCTGATTCGGCAAAGTGCTTCCTCCTGAGCGTTAGAGCCGCGTTCGACACCTCCTCCAGGATTTGTGGCAGAGGCAAAATTCATTATGCAAACCTTTTTACCCTTGTAAGAGGAAGCGGCCTCGAGAGTCCTTTTGCCTGACACAATGATTTTCGTATTCTGAACGTTTCCCTTTTCAATATTAATTGCACTGCCGGCAGGATATAGCTTCTGTTTCTTGATTGTATTCTCAACAGATTCAATCAGAGTTTTGTTTTCCCGAATGATTCTCTCCGTGTCTTTAAAAATCTCCACATTGGTTTCCCTTGACATAAAATTTCCTCCTTGCTTGGTATGCTTTGATTATACCATATTTTATATGATAAAAACAGTGCATTATACAAATGTAATTCTAAAAACCTATTGCGATTTTTTCGGTCTTGTATGCCTTTGCCGCATTGATATCAAAATCACAGGCAGAGAGCAACAATACAAAAAACTGTACTATGGCAATCTTCATCAGTATGATCGGGAGATAAAAAAAGGATGTATGATAGATCAAATAGCATATCTGGTGTTCCAGCTTGAGACAAGGCTAAAAGCATTTTAAGAAATAATTCCTGTCATAACTATTCTCACTCTTTCGATAAATAACATATGGATTTTTACAATTTTTAGTGTTACAATAATTTATAGATAATTAAATCAAAATAGGTGATACTATGAAACCGACAAATTTAATAGTCGCACACAAAGGTGCCTCTGCTTTTGAAGAAGAAAAGAAAAAGGATTATCATATTTGTGTCCCCAAACCTTACTCTCTTAAAAACACTGAGATTGGTTCTTTGTCTTCCCTGTGTACTAATTTAAAAGCAAATAATGCTCCTGTTGAGTTATTTGATGGTTATTATATTGGATATACTATACGCCAAATCGGAAAAGAATTTGATCTTTTGCGTTTTAGTACAAATTCTGTGGTTAATATTGAAATGAAAAGCCCTTTGACAATTAAAAGGGATGAAAAAATAAAAAAATTCTTAACCAACAGATAAAAAACCATCATTATCTAAACGCAATAAATAAGAAAGTATATATTTTTACATTTGTAGAAAACGATGGTCTTTATAAATATCAAGCAGATACCAAAAGCACTTTGAAGGTTTCCTTTTCTGAATTAATTGAATTATTAATGCAACATAATTTTTGCGAAGGAATAGACCCTGATACATTATTCTCACCATATAATTATTTGATTTCACCTTTTTCAAAAACAGAAAGTTTCATTAATGGTGAATATTTTTTAACTGATCACCAAGAAGAAATAAAAAGATCATTATTAAAATCGGTCCGTTCAGAATTTAGCTTTCACTGCATCACAGCTGATGCAGGAACAGGAAAGACTCTTTTATTATATGACATAGCAAAAGAGTTTATTGACAGTGCTTTGATTATTCATTGCGGTAAACTTAATTTGGGACACGAAAAATTAATATACTCATATAAATGGAATATACAATCAATAAAAACCATCAATGAAAATACTATTAATACATACATTAACAACTCAATAAAAATAATTCTAATCGATGAAGCGCAAAGGATTAGAAGTACTCAGTTGAATTTAATCATTAAAAAATCCTTAGAGCAGAACACACCAATTATTTTCTCATATGATCCTAAACAATACTTGAGCAAAGGTGAAAATAAAAATATTTACGATATTCTTAAATCTCTTCCAACAAATAAATATGAATATAGACTAACGAGAAAAATCCGAACAAATCCGGTAATATCTTCATTTATTGCAAACACACTTCAAATAGGCAGCGATACCGTAAAATTTAATTATGATGATATAACCATTGAATATTTCGATGATATAATTGAAATTAAAACATATATTGAATATTTATCGAACTCAAAAAAATGGAAATTTGTTACATATACAAATTCTCAATACGATAATGATCCAATTTACGAAATTTCTAAACTATCGCTCACCAAGGCTCATGATGTTATTGGACAAGAATTTGAAAAAGTAGTCTTTATTATGGATAATAATTTCGCCTATAGCAAAAGCAATACTTTGAAATACAACAAAAATGGGTATTATGATTTATCCGGGATGTTCTATCAAATTGTTACACGTGCTGTAAATAATCTTAAGATTATTGTTTTTAAAAATAAACCATTATATTATAAACTGTTGTATGTTAAGTCGTTAGGTTCAAATAATAGCTGAAAACTATTTTTTCAAGATAGGTATTATTGAAAGGAGTATGAAATGTTAAATAGATATTTTGATGCATCAAAAGTTAGCCCTGATTTTGTTTATGCAAATATTGCTGTTAAAAATATTTATTTTGCTTTAATATCATTGGAATACATCATAAATCATCCAGAATTTGATATTGGGATTTATCATGATGAACATACATATTATTTTTTTCACATACAAAGCATATTGACTGCTTGCGGAAATATATCAAACATATTCTATAATAATGGTGGATACGGAGGCAAAGTCGCAACCAAAAGAAGTAGACGGTTAAGGGACACATTTGGGATTACAAAAGGAAGATTTCCTTTAGTGTTTCAAAAGGAGGTTCGAAATACCAACGAACACTTTGATGAACGATACGATGAATATCGAAAACCAATAGGGGATTACAATATTATTGATAACAACACCGATGCTTTTATTCGCGCATGTGTTGAAACAAATACCCACTTGAGAACATATTATAAAGATACCCTTGAATATGTTACTTATAATAGGAAACAAGAGAGAATAACATATAATCTAATTGAATTAAAAAATGAACTTTGGAGAATGTTAGATTGTATAACTCAGAATCCTGTTTTTGATTCCGGATGGACCACTACACCTCAAAACGAAAGTATTGAATAAGATACAACCGCATTGAAAAGCCTCAATTGACTTTCGATGCGGTTGCTATTGTAATAATCTCTTGATTTCGATTGCTAAAAAACATCTTGTAAGAATTGATCGATATTGTTAACTCGTTGTTCTAGTTTTAGTAGCTCGGCTTTTAATTGCTCCAAATCAATATCAAACGTACTTGCGCCAGACCCTTTAGCTTGTGAATCATAAAAATACACCTTATTTTCTATTAAATCAAGTATATATGGGTAATACTCTCTATTCTGTTTTACAGATTCAACCAACCCCCTATCACTATCTGGAAAGATTACATTGAAACCTCCAACTATGTGTTTGTCCTTAATAATTGACAAGTTTCGTTCATCAAGATGTTCAATAAGATTACGATGGTTTTTCTTACTTATAATAGCAAATTCATCTTCTGTAAATCGATAATTTCCTCGGTTAAGTAATATGTGCTCATGCTTTATTTCTCTCAATTCATCATCTTTAGTCCACTTTTCAATAAATCTATCATTGATTTGTCCTAACAAATAAAAGATATGATCTAAGTAAAAGCGATAATACTGAACAAAGTTTGGAAATTCATCAATTATAAAATCCTTTGGACTATTAATGTGATTAAGCGCAATAAGTGCAGAACGAATTATATATTTTAATTGATATGTTACCTCCACTTCGTATGTATAATCTGCAGTTTTTAAGAACAAGCCGTTGGCAGCTAAGGGCATAAATATTCCTCCCAAAATATTAATTAAATATTTAACTAAAAATTAAAGAAAGGCGGTACAAAACCGCCTTTTTGGTCGGAGTGAAGGGACTTGAACCCCCGACATCCTGCTCCCAAAGCAGGCGCGCTACCAGCTGCGCTACACCCCGATGGTTATTAAATTGTTGTCTGCTGTTGTGGTCAGCTATGTGGTCAAAGCCTTTTTGTGACCGAATTATTATGGAAGTCAAAACTCCCGAAAACAAGGCGTTATGCGGAGTTTAGAGATTTTAAAAATCTTTAAGAACCCAAAGCCGTACATGCTCCCAAGCAGGCGCGCTACCAACTGCGCTACACCCCGAAATCTGCCGATTACTCGGCATTTTATTTATTAATATTTTTAATATTTTTCGGTTGGGCAAAAAGCTTGCGGCACTAACCACCGCGGCTCCCGACTGAATTTCCAAAGCGCTTTTTAATCGGAAACAAATTTTTCCGTTTATCCGAAGGCGCTTATTTATTATATCTTATTCAATTATTTTTGTCAACATCACAAGCCCGCCGGCAAAATGCGGAAGGAATCCGCCGTTTACAGCGCGGAAAGCTTGGAATAAAGCTCCTTTGCGCTGTTGAGGCACGCCCTGCAGTTCGGATAATGCTCGGTTTCCTGCTCGGTTCTGAAGCCCAGCCCGTAGAGCGCCGCGACAAAGTCCATTCCGACCTCCTGCGCCGCCTGAGCGTCAACATAGCTGTCGCCGATAAATACGCTCTCCTCCACAGGAACGCCAAGCTCGTCGCAGATTATCCTGAGCATATCGCGCTTTTCAAGCTGAACATCAACATCGGATGCGCAAACCTTGTCAAACTGCTCGCCGACGTTTTTGTAAACTCCGAGGATATTTGTGATAAATTTTTTGTTCTTCTGCGTGGCAATCGCGAGTGAACAGCCGCTTTCTTTAAGCCGCCTGAGCGAATCGTCGATTCCGTCATAGAGCAAAATCATCTCCTCGCCCTTCATCGAGTAGAGCTTGCTGTAATTGTTCATAGCGTAGTCAATTTCGTCCGGCTTCATTCCGTAGAGGTCAATAAACCCCTGCTCAAGCGAAACTCCGATGATGTTGTACAGCGCCTCGTGCGGCACGGGAGTATAGCCCATCGTTATCGCGGTTGTGTTCATACAGTACAGTATCCCGGGCGAGGTGTCGGCAATAGTGCCGTCAAATCCGATTATGATTAACTTTTTCACAAAATCACCGCCTTATAAAATCATTTTATCACAAAATACTCCGGTTCGCAAGATTTCAGCAAACAATCCTGAATAATTTTCGTTGACAAGGCTCGGATATGGGTATAAAATTGATGTGTACAAATTTTGAAAGGCTTTTGATATGAGCAGTAAACAAACCAATTCGACATCTAAAACTTTTGAAAATCCGCGTTTTCCGCTCGCGAGCAGATTTGTGAACATCTATCTTTTTGTAATGTTCACCCTGTTTCCGCTGTATGTGTCGCTCAGAGCGGACGGCAATTTTCCGTTCATTCACTTTGACGACGGGTTTATCGGCATCAGGCACCAAAAATACTACTTCTTTTTAGTCGCGACCGCGGTTGCCGCGATTTCCGAGGTGCTCTTGCTCGCAACAGGCTCGCTGAACCTCGGCGGCAAGGATAAATCAGGCAAAGGCTCCCTTTTCGACAACATCAGCTTTACCGACTGGGCGGCTCTTAGCTTGGTTTTGTGCTGCGCGATTTCCACCGTTCTCTCTCCGTACACCGAGCTTGCTTTTTGGGGAGAAGCCAACATCGGCGGCTACGCCCAGGGGCGAAACAACGGCTTGTTTTTGATTCTGTTTTACATTCTCGCCTACTTTTTGATTACCCGCCACCCGCCTGTACAGCTTTGCCGAGTACGTTTTTGTCGGGCTCGCCGTATCCTGCGCGCTGGTTTATCTGCTGACGGTGCTCAACGGCTTCTACATCGATCCGCTGAATATGTTTGCGCAGTTCAAGTCGCAGGAAAACGTGTATATGGAATTTTTCGCGACAATCGGCAACAAAAATATGCTGTCAAGCTTTATCTGCGTCACCCTGCCCGTGATTTTTGTAATGTCGGTTCTCACGGAGAAAACAAAGCTCAGGGTGATTTACCTTATCTCAACCGCGCTCGGAACTATGGCGCTTATTATCGGAGACAGCGATTCGGGAATTTTGGGAATCGGCGTATTCCTCGCGGTATTCCTTGCCGTATTCATCAGGAAACCCGAACGGCTGAAAAAATATTTCCTCGCGCTGACGGTAATGCTCGCGTCCGTAAAGCTTCTGCGCCTGTTCTCCTTAATTATGAATGACAATTACAAAAAGCTCGGCAAGCTGCCGTCGGCGATACTTTTCTCAAACGCCGTTTACGCAGCGCTCGGCTTGGCGGCGGTGATTACCGTTCTGCTGTTTTTGCTCGATAAAAAGAAGCCGGGTCTAACCCTGCCAAAGGCTCTGCCGGTTGCGGTCGGCTCGCTGTTCGGACTTGCCGCCCTGGGCGCGGTCGGCGCCGTAATTTACTTTAGCTTCATTAACACCGAGGCTGAGCTCGGCGAGCTCGAAAACATCCTGCGGTTCAGCCCCCGCTGGGGCACGCACAGAGGAATTATGTGGATTCGCACCCTCGATATTTTCAACGGTGCCGACATTCCGCACAAGATTTTCGGCTACGGTCCCGACACCTTCTACTGCCTGTACGAGCCGTATTTTGAGGAGCTGAAAAGCTACGGCAACACCTCTACTGACGCCGCTCACAACGAGTACCTAAACTACCTTGTAACAATCGGAATCGCGGGACTTTCGGCATATCTTGCCTTTGTCGGCGGCGCGCTTGTTCGCGGATTTAAGGCGGCAAAGAATAACCCAATCGCGCTCGCGTTCGCGGCGGCGGTTGTAGCCTACGCGGCTCAGGCGGTTGTAAATATCGCCGTGCCGATTTCCACACCGCTGTTTATAATCTTCGTATCGCTGTGCGAGGCTGCGGCAAGGCAACGTGACGTTGCATCCACTCCGCCTTTTTAAAACTTGTTTTTATAGATTAAGTTTGCTAAACGGCGGGTCATAGATCGCTGAAAACTATAAAGGGGCTGTCGCAAATCGAAAGATTTGACGGCAGCCCCCACTGTTAATCATTAATTGCTAATTGTTAATTACTCTATCCTTCCGCTTTTCGGCTTGTATTCAACCACCCTGCCCTCGGCGAGGGATTTTTTTACGTCGATAATCCGCTGATTTGACGAACCGCGAAACTGCAGCGTTATGCTGTAAAGCTCCTGAACAAACCTGCCGTCAACGAGCACGTCGATATAGCTGAGCATTTCGTCGGTAAATTCGCACCTTGCGCGGCTTTCCGACAAAAGCTCACTGTCAAAAAGGTAGCCCGTGTAGCACCAGACGGTTTTTTCGGGCAGCTCCTTTTTTACGCGCCGAAGCAGCGGCAAAAGCCCTTCCTGATTCGAGGGCTCAAACGGTTCTCCGCCGAGCAGGCTCAGTCCGCTGATATAGCTCGGCTTTAGCTCCTCGATTATTTTGTCCTCGGTTTCTTTTGTAAAAGGCTCGCCGTAATCAAACGCCCACGTCTCCTTATTAAAGCAGTTTTTGCAGTGATGCGTACAACCGGAAACAAACAGCGAGACGCGCACGCCCTCGCCGTTTGCTATATCGAAATATTTAATTTCTCCGTAATTCATTACAGGTGAAGCACCCTTTCACGAATCTCCTGGGTTCTGCCCTGGTTCCAAAACTGAGAGCCGATGTAGCCGCAGGTTCTTCTGGCGACGTTCATCTTGTCCTGGTCGCGGTTGCCGCAGTTGGGGCACTCCCAAATCAGCTTGCCCTCTTCCTCAACAATCGCGATTTCTCCGTCGTAGCCGCAAACCTGGCAGTAGTCGCTCTTGGTATTGAGCTCGGCGTACATAATGTTGTCGTAAATGAAGCGCATAACCTGGAGCACAGCCGGAAGGTTATCCTGCATATTGGGAACCTCAACGTAGCTGATAGCGCCGCCCGGCGACAGAGCCTGGAACTCGGATTCGAGCTTGAGCTTGTCGAACGCGCTGATGTTCTCGGTTACGTGAACGTGATAGCTGTTGGTGATGTAGTTGCGGTCGGTTACGCCCTTGATGATGCCGAAGCGCTTTTGCAGGCACTTTGCGAACTTATAGGTTGTGCTCTCGAGCGGCGTGCCGTAGATGCTGTAATCAATGTTTTCCTCAGCCTTCCACTTTGCGCAGTAGGAATTGAGCTTTTTCATAATCTCAAGTCCAAGCTCCTTGCCCTCTTCCTCGGTAAGCTTTTTGCCGATCAGGCTGTAAACGCACTCCCAAAGTCCCGCGTAGCCCAGCGAGAGCGTGGAATATCCGCCGTAGAGCAGCTTGTCGATTGTCTCGCCCTTATTAAGGCGGGCAAGAGCGCCGTACTGCCAAAGAATCGGAGCGGCGTCGGAGAGAGTTCCCTTGAGCCTTTCGTGGCGAGCCTGAAGCGCACGGTGGCAAAGCTCCATACGCTCGTCAAAAATACTCCAAAACTTGTTCAAATCGCGGTTCGCGCTCAGTCCGATGTCAACAAGGTTAACCGTAACAACGCCCTGGTTAAAGCGTCCGTAATACTTGTGCTGTCCCTCAACGTAGTTCTTCGCGTTGGCAATGTTGCCCGCGCCCGCTTCGGTAAAGCGGTCGGGTGTGAGGAACGAGCGGCAGCCCATACAGGTGTAAACGTCGCCCTTCAGCTCAAGCATAACCTTCTCGGAGATGTAGTCGGGAACCATACGCTTTGCGGTACACTTTGCCGCAAGCTCGGTGAGGTACCAGTACTTGCTGCCCTCGTTGACGTTATCCTCCTCGAGCACATAGATGAGCTTTGGGAACGCGGGGGTAATCCAAACGCCCTTTTCGTTCTTTACGCCCTGGTAGCGCTGCTTGAGGGTTTCCTCAATAATCATGGCGAGGTCGGCTTTTTCCTGCTCGTCCTTTGCCTCGTTGAGGTACATATATACTGTGACAAACGGCGCCTGACCGTTGGTTGTGAGCAGCGTTACCACCTGATACTGGATTGTCTGAACGCCCTTGTTTACCTCGCTGCGGAGCCTCTGCTCAACAATCTCGTTAAACTTTTCCTCGCTGACTTCCATGCCGAGCTGTTCGATTTCGGCGCGGGTTTCGCGGCGAATTTTCTCCCTTGAAATCTGAACAAACGGAGCAAGATGAGTAAGGCTGATGCTCTGTCCGCCGTACTGGTTGCTCGCGACCTGGGCGATAATCTGTGTCGCGATGTTGCACGCGGTCGAGAAGCTGTGCGGCTTTTCGATAAGAGTATCGCTGATTACGGTTCCGTTTTGGAGCATATCCTCAAGGTTAACAAGGTCGCAGTTGTGCATGTGCTGGGCAAAGTAGTCGGAATCGTGGAAGTGTATAATGCCCTGCTTGTCGGCCTCGACGATGTCGGGAGGAAGCAACATTCTTTTTGTCAGGTCACGGCTGACCTCGCCCGCCATATAGTCGCGCTGAACGCTGTTTACAGTCGGGTTTTTGTTGGAATTTTCCTGCTTAACTTCCTCGTTGTTGCACTCGATAAGCGAGAGAATACGGTTGTCTGTGGTGTTCGCCTTGCGCACAAGCGAGCGGTTATAGCGGTATCTTACGTACCTTCTGGCAAGCTCAAACGCGCCCTTCGACATCAGCTGATCCTCAACCATATCCTGAATTTCCTCAACCGATACGGCGCGGCTGATTTTGTTGCACTTGTACTCAATGTACTCGGCGATGTCATTAATCTGCTCCTCGGTCAAAAACGGAGTGTCGGAGGAGTTGTTAGCTTTTCTTACGGCGTTAATGATTTTTTCTATGTTAAAATCTTCTTCCGAGCCGTTGCGCTTAATGATTTTCATATTTGTCCTTCCCTTTCGTTTTTATGTTAATTCCAAAATATTCGTATTTTAAGCACATAAAACCGTGCGAGATATATTATACAACAAAGGCTTGTAAATTGCAATAGTAATTTTGCACTAAAACACAATATGTAGTATTCTAATAAAGAATTATACACACTATGTTGATGTGCTGTAACTAATAGTTAACTTTTTAACAAAGCGGAAAAGCTCAGAATTTATGAGGGTTTCGGGCGATTTTCAAAGCAGCCCTCGCGCGGTTGGGCAATAATACTTGTTACAGATTATTAATAATCAAATAACATTATTGGAATAAATAAAAACAAATTGTTGTAGTTGACAAAGGGGTCAACCACAATATGTTGTGGTTGACCCCTTTTGAGATTAAAATTGGAAGTAATAAGGAATAAGTAATTCGGGAAGATAGGTTTGCTTGTTATAAACCTTTCATTCCCGACTGAATTAATGAGGCGCTGAATATATTATTTGGAAAATTTTGTTTCCTATTTTTATTAAAAACTTTTCCTTAATCTTGTAGGGGCGGACCTGTGTGTCCGCCCGACCGTTGCGACCGGTTCGCAACTCGGAACGATAATTTATTAATCATCGGTTGCCTGACAGCGAAAAGGCATAATCAGTTGCAAAATTACTGCAAATGTAGTTGTAAAAACGGGCGGACACACAGGTCCGCCCCTACGGTGTTGATTATGCGTAGCTGCGACCGACTGAATTTATACGGTGCTGAAAAGTCGCTTTAGCTGTCGGGAAATTAACGCAACTTACAACGCCTACGTATCTCCTCGAGTAGCGGTGTCGCCGCCGCGACCGAATGATTTAATACGGTGCTGATTATGCTTTTTTCGCTGTCGGGAAATTAATGTTACTTATAACGCTTACGTATCTCCTCGAGTAGCGGTGTCGCCGCCGCGACCGGTTAGGAAAAGATACAGCCGCAGTAATTTTGGCGGTAGAGGTCGTATTCGCGGGAAAGCTCGATTGAGCGCTTGTAGCCCTCACGCTTTTTGAAGTCGCTGTACAGCCAGCTGACTCCGTACTTTTCGGCGAGCTCCGCGCCTATTGTGTTGAGCAGCCTGGCGTTTTTGAGCGGACTGATTGTGAGCGTGGTGGTAAAATAGTCAAAGCCGCGCTCAGAAGCGAGCCTCGCGGCGGATTCAAGCCTTAATCTAAAGCATTTTTCGCAGCGTTTGCCGCCCTCGGGCTCGTTTTCAAGCCCTTTTACCGCGTCAAAAAAATCATTTGGGCAGTAGCCGCCCTCGATTATTCCGACGGGATTTTCAAACGGCATTGAGCGGATCAGACGCTTTTCCTCACTGAGACGGTGCTCGTATTCTTCTTTTACAGAAATATTCGGGTTGTAGTAATAGACCGTGATATTAAAATATTTTGAAAGATATTCAAGGCAGTAGCTTGAACACGGCGCGCAGCAAGCGTGGAGCAGCAGGCTCGGGATTATTCCCCGGGCGGTGTTTTGCGCGATTACCGAGTCAAGCTCCTTTTGATAATTCACTTTGTTCACAGGCTTAAAATGTACTCCTTTAATTCTTCCGCGGTGTCCGCCGCAAACGGAGCGCCGCACGCCAAAAGCTCTTCTTTGCCGCGGAAGCCCCAAGAAACTCCCGCCATTTTTACTCCCGAATTTTGCGCGGTGTAAACGTCGACGTCGCTGTCGCCGATATAAACGCAATCGTCGGGTTTTATGCCGTGCAGCGCGAGCATTGCGCGCAGGGCTTGCTTGTCGGGCTTGCACTTGTACTGCGGCTTTTGCCCCCACGCCTCGGTGAATTTGTGCATCGGATACAGCTTTGCGAGAATTTTTCCGACAAATTCATCAGGCTTGTTTGAAAGCACGGCGGTTTTTACTCCCGCCGCGGTCAGGTCGTCCAGCAGCTTTTCGCAGCCCTTATAAGCGGCGGTGTTGTCGTTGCAGTGGATTTTGTATTGGGCGTCAAATTCGTCGCGCACGATATTGAATTTTTCGTCGTCGCCGGCAAAGCCGCCCATAGCGCGCCTGATCAGCCGCTCGCGTCCGTTGCCGACAAACCGCTTGTAGGCTTCAACAGGGTGTTCGGGCAAGCCCGCCTTTTTCAGCCCCTTGTTGACATTTAAGGCGAGGTCGGTCAGGGAATCCGCAAGCGTGCCGTCAAGGTCGAAAACCGCCATTTTTATCATTTATCAATTCAGTCCTTTTTCCATTTCAAACAAAATCGCGCGGCAAGGCGCGGCTTCAAGCCCGGCGAGCTTTATCGGGAAGGCGCAGAGGTCGTATTCGCCGTCCTTAATCGCGGAGAGGTTGAGGTTTTCTATTACCGTAATTCCCGCGCGCGCGAGCTCGCGGTGAGGCTTCGCCTCGTCAAACGGCGGAGCGATTGAACCCGCGTCGGTTCCGACGAGGATAACCCTGCTTTCGGCGAGCACAATTGCCGCGGAATGGGAAAGAAAGGTTTTTCCGTTGCCCCTGAACAAAATTCTGCGCTTGCAGTAGGGCAGCAGCCGCTCCATATCCTCGCCTGTCAAAATCCCCTCAACGGTGATTACCGTGCACTTGCCGTAGAAGGTGTTAAGGCGAAGCATATCAACCGAGCTTCCGTCCTCGCAAAAGTGAAGCGGAGCGTCGATATGGGTTCCGCAGTGAGTTGTAATTTTGACACAGCTTAGGTTGTATTCGTCGAGGTTTTCTATGCTTTTAAGTTGCTCGACCTCGGGCTGCGGGTCGCCGTCATAAACAGGCGCGGTAAGCGAATCCCTTGAAATGTCGTGGATTATCATAACGCCTCTCCTTATCATAATAATATGGTATTATACTAATTTCTGATTAGTATTATTTTATCATAACAGCCGTTGATTTGCAATACAGACGCGCCTTTTTATCTCGCGCCGTCCGGTTTGCGCCGCGAAAACAAAAAGCCTCCCCGTTTTTTGGGGAGGCTGATTTTGTTTAGCTCAGATTACTGTTAAGAAATCTCAAATAATAATCTGGGGATTTTCAGAAGCAGGAGTAATATCTGCATAAGGTACGCCTGCGTTACCTGTCTTCTTTGTCATCTCAGCTGCAAATCTCTGTACGCAAGCAGCGTCGGCAACTGTGATATAGCCGTCGTTGTTAACGTCGGCGAGCTTAGCGTTGAAATTACCTTCAATGGGAAGCTCAATCGAGTACTTCTGAATAAGAGTAGCGTCAAGAACAGTTACATAGCCGTCACCGTTTACATCGCCGATGATGCCATCTTCCTCAGTCTCGGGCGGAGTTACTGTGATTGTAAACTTAGCGCCCTGCTTTGTCTTGAAGTCAAACTCTCTGAGGTCGAGCTGGAATGTAACAGAAGACTCATCCTCTTCTACCTCGAACAGGCAGTTCTTGCCGTTGTAAACAGCGTCGATTTCCTCGCCTGTGGGATAGAGCTGCTCAACCTCTGCGCCGAAGTTGTGCGCCCAAGGATTGGTTGAACCGGGTGCGTTGATTGTGAACTTAATCTGATAGTTATCAAACGCGAAAATATCATCGTATGTGATTTCCCAGATTCCGTCAGCAACTTCAACAAGCGCGTTGGACTCGTCTGCGGGATCCCAGTTAGCGCCGTTGAGGTAATTGTCCTCACCGTTACCAACAGCGATTACTGTCTCTACATCAAGTGTATCGTCCTGAGTTACATATTCACCGACTGCCTCAACAGTCTTTGTTACGGGATCAATTGTAATTGTTACATCACAAGTATCTGTTACATTGAATGTGTAGTTGTCGCCTGTATCGGGATCGCCCCAAGCGTCATCCCAGCTGTGGTTCATGAGAACCTTGAACTGAATGGCATTCTCTGCCTCAACATCAGCGTATGTAATCTCGTACAAGCCTGTTGCGGGATTATATGTCATATCGTTAGCTGTGTTCTCAGCATCCCATGTTGTGCCGAAGATAGCGGCAGATGAACCTGCTGCGGTGTAAACGTCCTGAGGAACGGGCTCAGTTGTGGGCTCCTCAGTTGTGGGCTCCTCGGTTGTGGGCTCCTCGGTTGTGGGCTCCTCAGTTGTGGGCTCCTCGGTTGTGGGCTCCTCAGTAGTGGGCTCCTCTGTTGTGGGCTCTTCTGTAGGCTCTTCGGTTGTAGGCTCCTCAGTTGTGGGCTCTACATCGGAAACGCCGAGAACCTCTCTTACATAAGCGGGATCAGCGAGCTTACCCTCTTCTTCCTTCTCCTGGTCATTGATGAAGATGTAGCGGTAGAATGCGCAGGGAACCTTGGTATCTGTCTCAAGAGTTGCGCCCTCAGCCTCAATGATGTAAGCGTTATCGGTAAGATACTGCTGATAAACCGCCTCAGGTGTAACGCCGAGATCTTCGCAAAGCTGCATGTTATTATCATACTGGAAGTAGGGGTTGTTTGTAGGATTGGTCAGATACTGCTTGAGAGCGTTTGAAAGCTGCTGAGCCTTAGGCTGAATCGCGGGGAACATACCGGGAAGCAGTGCTCCGAGAGAAGAAATTGTAGCCTTAGGACCGCAGGATTTGCTGTTTCTCCAAGCTGCATAGTAGTCAACCTTGTGAGAATCCGCGGCATTTTCGCGGGTAACAAGAGTTTTGCCTGATTTGGCATCATAGTAAGGAGTAATATACATATGATCGCCGAGGCATTCAGTTGTCATTGTAAGGTCAACTGTCTGGTAACCGCCGTTAGCAGCAGTTGAGAAGATGATACCATAGTCAGCGTTGTCTTCGAGTACACCCTTCTTTTCGGGATCGAAAGCAAGGTTGAACGAATAAACGTTGTTGCCGACAGACAAACACTGAGTTGTTCTTGTCTGCCAACCTAATGCGTATGGTTTTTCGTTGCCGTAAATAGCATAAGCGTAGCAGTAAATGTTCGCGAGTCCGCTTCTGGCATTTACCTTAACGCCTGTAGGATCACCCCAAGTTCCGTCTGTCGGGAAATCGAAGTAAACCATTTGCTCATCATCTGCAGCGCTTACAGGAAATGCCGCAACGCCCGCAAAGCAGGAAACAGCCAGCATTACCGCAAGCAACAAACTAATGAACTTTGTTGATTTTTTCATTGGAAAGTCCTCCTTTTTAAATTGACTCATATTGTGAGTAATTACATTATATATCAAAAACGAAAGTATTACAAGCCTTTTTTAGAAATATTGTTATGAATTTTTTTCAAATTCGGGTAGTTTAAATAAAACTTGACAACAGCGGTTTTTGAATGTAAAATTTTTATTGTAAATATTGTAAAGGCAACACCGCTGAATTCAGAAACGAGGTAAATTTATGGAAAATTCCCAAAAGACAATGGAAAAAATTGTTGCTCTCTGCAAGGGCAGAGGCTTTGTATATCCCGGCTCCGAGATTTACGGAGGTCTGGCGAACACCTGGGATTACGGTCCGCTGGGTATGGCGCTCAAAAACAACATCAAGCAGGCGTGGCTCAAAAAGTTTGTTCAGGAAAATAAATACAACGTCGGTCTTGACTCCGCAATCCTGATGAACCCCCAAACGTGGGTGGCTTCGGGTCACCTCGGCGGTTTTTCGGACCCGCTGATGGACTGCAAGGAGTGCAAAACCCGCCACCGAGCCGACAATCTGATTGAGGACTTCGACGGCACCAACGTCGCCGGCTGGAGCAACGAGCAGATGACCGACTATATTAATGAAAAGCAGATTCCCTGCCCCAACTGCGGCAAGCACAGCTTTACCGATATTCGCCAGTTCAACCTGATGTTCAAAACCTTCCAGGGCGTTACCGAGGACACCAAAAACGAGCTTTATCTGCGTCCCGAAACCGCCCAGGGTATTTTTGTAAACTTCCAGAATATCCAGAGAACAAGCCGCAAAAAGGTTCCGTTCGGCGTTGCGCAGATCGGCAAATCGTTCAGAAACGAGATTACCCCCGGCAACTTCATCTTCCGCGTGCGCGAGTTTGAGCAGATGGAGCTTGAGTTCTTCTGCAAACCCGGCACCGATTTGGAGTGGTTCGATTACTGGAGAAGCTTTTGCCGCGACTTCCTCTATTCGCTCGGAATCAAAGAGGAAAACCTCAGGCTCAGAGATCACGAACAAGAGGAGCTCTGCTTCTATTCAAAGGCTACCACAGACTTTGAGTACCTCTTCCCGTTCGGTTGGGGCGAGCTTTGGGGCGTTGCCGACAGAACCGACTACGACCTCACCCAGCACAGCAAAACCAGCGGCAAAGACCTCGATTACTTTGACCCGGCGACAAACGAAAGGTACATTCCCTACGTTATTGAGCCTTCGCTCGGCGTAGAAAGGCTCTTCCTCTCAATCGTTGTTGAGGCTTACGACGAGGAACAGCTCGACGAAAAGGATTCAAGAGTTGTTATGCGCTTCCACCCCGCGCTCGCTCCGTTCAAGGCGGCGGTGCTTCCGCTCTCCAAAAAGCTCAGCGGCAAGGCTGACGAGGTAAGAGAAATGCTCGCCAAGGACTTTATGACCGACTTCGACGACGCCGGCTCAATCGGAAAGCGTTACCGCCGTCAGGACGAAATCGGTACCCCGTTCTGCGTAACCTACGACTTTGACTCGGTTGACGACGGCTGCGTTACCGTCCGCGACCGCGACACAATGAAGCAGGAGCGCGTTAAAATTGACGAGCTGAACGCATATATCGCGGAAAAAATACGCTTTTAAGTCGCGGCGGCGGGGTGAGAACCGTCGGCAGTCCGACAGATTCTTAAAAGTAATAAAGAATAAGGAATAAGTAATAAGTTTCGGTCGGGAATGAAAGGTTTGAACCAAGAAAACCTATCTTCCCGACCGAAACTTATTACTTATTTCTTTCAAATTTAATGTTATTCAGCGAACAGCTTAACAATCTCCTCCTTATGCGCCATTACGCAGTCATAGCCCTCCTGAATTGTCAGATCGAAGTTTTCCATAGAGAAAATCGCGGTGTTGCTGTTTTTAATCTTCACACAGTAGTCCGCCATTTTCATTGACTCGCGGGTTTTGTCAATCGAATACAAATCAAGCGCGCGCCAAACAACCTTCATCATTCCGTCAAGCCCTGTTTCGGGAGTGTATTCCGAAATATCAAAGCCAATCGCGAGAATCTTGCCGACGCCCATATCCCTGAGCACCTTGACGGGCAGGTTATCCTTTGAGCCGCCGTCAATTAAATTGTACTGCTTGTAATTGCAGGTGGTGTAGATTGCGGGAAAAGTCATACTTGCCCGAACCGCCAGCTCAAGCGGCGCTCCGTGTATGTAGTGAATATGCTCGGTGTGCAGGTCCTCATCAAGGGTGGTAAAAATGCACTCGTCCATAGTGTGGGTGTCGTTGCTGCAAATTGAAAGGTTAATCGGCAAATCGTCAAAACCCCCGATTCCCTTTGAATCCATTGCCTCTTTGATGACGTTGGAAATAACCGCGCCGTCCTTCAGCCCGTCCTTGTCGGCTTTTTTGTTGAACTTGAGCGCCGCGAGCTGAGCCACAATCGGCACGGGACGAAAGTCCGCGAGAGTTTCCCAGTAGCGTTCGGCGAAGTCCTGCATATCGTCAGCGCTGCAGCCCATTGCCACAAGCGCCGCCATAGCCGAGCCCGAGCTTGTGCCCGACACATACTGCGGGTGAATTCCCAGCTCATACAAGGCTCTTACCGCGCCGATGTGCGCTATTCCCTGCAATCCGCCTCCCGAAAAGGCTATGCCTATTGCGTTTTTTCTGTCTTCCCTTTCCATTCCCATATTACGCCTCTTATTTATAAAATCTGTAAACGTTGCAGTACGATTCGGTCTCCACAAAATAATCGTACCAGTTGTAAAATTCGTCGAAGCTGTAATCCGCCTGAATCAGCTCGTGATTTTTAAGCTCCGTGTTTTGGGTGATGTAGTCAATCACCTTGTCGCTGTCCGCAAGGCGCGAGATATATACAGTCACCTCGTCGAGCGAATTGAGCTCGGAATCCGTCGCAATCCTTCCCATACTGTCGTCTTGTGCGCGGTCAACGTCTCCGTTGTTCATATACGCGTCGGCAAACGCCGTGATTTTTCCGTTGGTGACAATTCCGCGCTTTTCGGCAAAGCTTTCGAGCTCGGAAGCCAAAGTCGGCGACATATCGGTCGTCTGAACAATCATCGTGTCGTCATAAAGCATAAACTTGTCTATGCATTTGTTCCATTCGAGCATCGCGGTACCGACAAACAGGCAGTTTTTTGTTTGCGGATTATAAAGATTTGTCTTTCCGTATGTGTAGTACGGCGTTACAACCGCAAATCCGAGCGCGCTCGCGAGCAGTACGCTGATCGGCATAACCGCCCTGACGCCGCTCTGCCTGAACAAACCGAAAATCCTGATAAACGCAAAGACGTACATCATGGAAATCAGCGGCAGCGACGCCATTACGTAGCGGTCGCTGTTGAACGGCGACAGAAGCGAGATTACAACGAAGTACACAAGCCCCGGAATCACGATAAACAGTGACTTTTGCGGCAGCTTTCTCTTTTTTACAAAGCGGAAGAACACGCCGAAGCCAATCGCGAGCGCCGTGCACAGCGCTAACAGCCAAATCTGACCGAGGAACAAATCCTTTGCCAAAATCTGAATATATGTTGCAAGCTTGTACACAAGGTAGGTGACAATGGTAATCATATCAATCGACATATCGAGCGAGCCGAGTCCCCTGTTGCCTCCCAAAACGTTTTCTATTATATACGGATAAATCAGCATGGCAACCGCCGCGCCGAATAACGCAGTGACTATGTACAGCACAAGCGACTTTGCCGCTTTGTTTTTAATCTGCAAAACCAGGAATACAAGCCCCGTGAGCCCCGCGAAAAGGATAAAGTAATACTGGGTGAGCACACCCAAAAGCACAACGAGGATTACCGGCAAAAAGTCGTAAAAGCGCACGTCCCTGCCCTTGTCATAAATTTTGAGCGTGAGATAAAGAAACGCCAGGCAAAACATCGTCAGCGTTGCGTACATTCTCAGGTAAATCGTCGTTGTAACGCACGCTATGCTCAGCGCGTAGCCTCCTGTCGCGATAAGCGCGTAGAGGTTGTTGTCGGTCACGCGCTTGCCGATTTTGAACAGAAGTATGAGCGATATTGTCATCATCACGGCGTTGATTGAGTACGCCAGCCACTTGTTAAACACATTCGGAAACAGAGAACAAACCGTGTGCACAAGCGCGTAATAAAACGGCGGGTGTGACGCGTCGATAATCTGATTCTCATACACCTGAGCGTAATCAAAACGGTGAGAACCCGTTACGGCGAGGTACTCGTTAAAATCCTCGGGGGAATTCCAACCGTCGGTGTTGAGCTGTTTTGATGAGTTCGCAAGATTGTAGGTCAGCAGCTCGTCCTCGTGGAAGCCCTGCTTTGTAAACTCAAAATATGTGCTTACGCCGAGGCTCACCAAAATAATCAGCGCGAGGATAAGGCTTGCGGTTTTATTGCTTAGCTTCATAAAATCTTCCTTTAATCACGTCAAATAATTACCGAGTTTTCTCGTTTGTTATTGTATTACCCTAAATATAACATTATGGTGCTTTAATGTCAACATCCGAACACAAATCAGTCGGCAGACAATTCGCCTGCCGACTTGTTATACATATATTATTTTATTCCTCAGCTTTGTCCGCTTCCTTTGCGGGAGCTTTTTTTGCTGTTGTTTTTTTTGCCGCGGCTTTCTTTGCGGGCGCTTTTTTGGCTGTTGTTTTTTTTGCCGCGGCTTTCTTTGCGGGCGCTTTTTTGGCTGCCGCCTTTTTAGCCGGCGCTTTTTTTGCGGGAGCTTTTTCTTCCTTTGCCTCCGCTTTGGCATCCTCCGCCTTGGCATCCTCCGCGTCAGGCTTTTCTGCCTTTTTCTTTCTTACTCTCTTTTTGGGAGGCTCCATTGCTGTTTTCAGCTTGTAGTAGCATACGCCCAGCGGCGGGAGCGTAAGCTCAACATGGTAGTCAAGCTCGTGCTCTTTCTCATTCTTAGCCATAATTTCGCCGGGGTTGCCGATGCCGGTACCGCCGAATTCCTCAGCCTCGGAGTTGAACACTTCCTCATATATGCCGTAAACAGGCACGCCTATGCGGTAGTTCTCGCGGGTAACAGGCTGGAAGTTGCATACGCAGAGAATCTCGCTGCCGTCCTCGGCAATACGCCTGAACGCGATAACGCTGTTCTGATAGTCGTCAAGCGCAACCCACTGGAAGCCGTTCCAGTCGTAGTCGTTCTCGTACATAGCGGGTGTGTCGCGGTAGAACTTGTTGGCGCAGGCAAAGAAGTGGTTGAGCTGACGGTGCTTTTCGTAATCCAAAAGCTCCCACTGAAGCTGCTCGTTGGCGTTCCATTCGTCAAACTGACCGATTTCGCTGCCCATAAACATAAGCTTCTTGCCGGGGTGAGCCATCATATATGAAACAAAGCCTCTTACTCCCTGGAACTTTTGGTCATAATCGCCGGGCATTTTGTTAATCAGCGAGCCCTTGCCGTAAACCACCTCATCGTGCGAGATAGGAAGCATAAAGTTCTCGGAGAACGCGTAAACCATACTGAATGTGAGGGTGTCGTGGTGATAATTTCTCCACAGCGGATCAAGCGAAATGTAGCTGAGCATATCGTTCATCCAGCCCATATTCCACTTGTAGTCAAATCCGAGTCCCAAGCCCTCGATCGGGTAGCGGGTAACGCTCGGCCACGCGGTGCTTTCCTCGGCAATCATCATTACATCGGGGTGGAACATGTGTACAACGTTGTTCAGCTTCTGCAAAAAGTCAACCGCGACAAGG
>CAJOLF010000032.1 GCA_905235295.1 uncultured Ruminococcus sp.
GTCGCTGATTTCACAGGTGAAAAAGAGCTTCCCCGGCTACACGGTTGTTGCCTACATCAACACCACCGCCGAGCTTAAAACTATCTGCGACGTTTGCGTAACAAGCTCGTCTGCCGTGAAAATCGTAAAAAATATTGAGAACAAAAACATCCTCTTTATACCCGACTGCAACCTCGGCAGCTATGTGGCGAAGCAGTGCCCGGAGAAAAACATAAAGCTGCTCAACGGCGGCTGCCCGATTCACGCCTGCGTAAGCGTTGACGACGTAAAAAAGGCGAAGGAGCTGTACCCCGAAGCCGAGCTTTTGGTTCACCCCGAATGTACGCCCGAGGTCTGCGAGTACGCTGACTACATCGGCTCAACCTCGGGAATTATGAACTACGCGATTAACTCCGACAAAAAGGAATTTATCATAGGAACCGAAATCAGCATTGCCGAGCACCTGCAGTATATGTGCCCCGACAAGAGCTTCCATTTCCTCACGCTCAAGCTGATTTGCCCGAATATGAAGTCTACGACGCTGGTTGACGTTTACAACTGTCTCGCCAATGACGGCGGAGAGGAAATCACGCTCGATCCCGATACCATCCGCGACGCGGGACGCTGCATTGAAGAAATGATAAGACTCGGGCAATAAACACTGCGGACGCGGCAACAAACCGCGCCCGATTTAACGCCCGACACGGAGAAGCCATGAACAAAAAAGCACTAATCGCTATGAGCGGCGGAGTTGACAGCTCGGTGGCTGCATACCTTACAAAAAACCTGGGGTACGACTGCACGGGAATTACAATGAAGCTGTTTGACAACGACGATATTTTTATTGACAGAGAAAAAACCTGCTGCTCGCTTGACGACATTGACGACGCGCGCAGCGTTTGCCGCAAAATCGGGATTCCCCACACCGTCTATAATTTCAAGGACAGTTTTAAGGAAACGGTAATCTCGCGCTTTATCAGCGCGTACGAAAACGGCGCTACGCCCAATCCCTGCATTGACTGCAACAGGTTTATAAAATTCAAAAAGCTCGTCACCCGCGCAGAGGAGCTTGACTTTGACTATGTTGTCACAGGTCACTACGCGCGCGTGGAATACGACAGCGGGCTCGGCAGGTATCTGCTGAAAAAATCAAAGGATTTAAGCAAGGATCAAAGCTACGTGCTCTACTCCATGACTCAGGAGCAGCTTTCAAAAATCCTGCTGCCGCTCGGGGATATGACAAAGGATGAGACGCGCAGGCTCGCGGCGGAGCTTGGACTAATCAACGCCGAAAAGCGCGACAGCCAGGATATATGCTTTGTGCCCGACGGAAAATACGCCGAGTTCATTAAAAGCTACACAGGCAAAAATTATCCCGAGGGAGATTTTGTTGACGAAAGCGGAAGGGTACTCGGCACCCACAAGGGCATAATCGGCTATACAATCGGTCAGCGCAAGGGGCTCGGTCTGGCGCTTGAGCACCCAATGTATGTCAAAGAAAAGGATCTTGAAAACAACAGGGTTGTGCTGTGCGACAACGACGCGCTGTTTTCCAAAGAGCTTTTCGCAAACGATATTAACCTGATTTCCACCGATAAAATAACAGAGCCCATGAGGGTTAAGGCGCGCGTGCGCTACAACCAAAGGGAACAGAGCGCAACCGTTACAATGCTTGACGACGACACAATCCGCGTGGTCTTTGACGAGCCGCAGAGGGCGATTTGCAAAGGACAGGCGGTTGTGCTTTACGACGGCGACACGGTTGTCGGCGGCGGAACAATTTTATAATCAATCTCAATTAAAAAGCATAAAAAACGGGCAGCAATAATTAAATTGCTGCCTGTTTAATTCAAAAACTGCGGGGGATTCCACAGAGTATTGACACACGCGATTCGCGTTTTAATGCGCGCCTGAAGCGCTTTGCCTGAATTACTTGCCTGCGCGAAAAAACAGCAGGTCTAAACGGGACTGTTATTTGACGACAGCCAGTTTTCAACTTCTTCCTGCAGGCGTTTCGGGTCGCTGACAACCTGTACGTCACAGCCCAAAAACCCTGAAATCCTCGTAGGCTCAAGCTCGTAGGCTTTTTGGTTGGCTATATAATACGCTACGTTTGCAGTGAACTTGCGGATATCCGCTGGGCGGCGCTGTCCTGATAGAATTCTGGAAATATACGACGGATCGTAATTTAGCTTTCTTCCAAGTTCATTATTGCTGATTTCAAAACTTCTTAACAGCCGCTTCAGCTTATCAATGTAGGTCAAATAGTCGATACCATAGCCCTTATCAATGGTTTCCTTTAAGGACTCGGTGACTTCCTCCTGAGTAATCCCGGGATTATTCTTTGACAAAAGCTCGTACAAACCCTTGGTCAGTCCCTGAAAGTACTCTCCGCAAATACGCGGAACTCTGTAACCTTTTCTGTATCTGCTTATCGTACCCTCTGATAAGCCCGAAGCTATCGCAAGCTCCTTGCTTGAGCATCCGGCCTGCAGAATGTATTCATTTAACCTGTCGTGGAAAGTCATAAAAATCTCCCCATTCTGTAATATGATAACATTCTGTAAATTAGGATATTTGCCGAAGCGTTTTGCTCTGTTCGGTATAATTTTACCGAAGGGTAAGGAATAAATTAATACGGCAAAATACGGCATATAAATATCCAAATCTGTTGAGCATATTATATCACAAAAGATTCTCAAATGTAGGTTTATTTCCAATTTGTCATTGACATTTTGGTTGAGATTTGTTGAAAATTACACAAAAACCTTGCAAACCCCTGTATAATGTCAAAAATTGTATAAGAATTCACCGCCCGTGTTCGCGCAACCCGAGCGGTGATTATAATTTGGATTTTACTCGATGCAAGCTCGCTTGACATCGGTGATTGGTTATACCAATCTCAATTAAAAAGCGGACTTATGATTTATGCAAGACAAGACGAAGGACTCAGGCCGGCGTTACGCCTGTAAATCAGGCGAATTTATTATTTCCGCCAAAAGCCCGACGGTCTGTTCAATGCTTCCCGCGTCCGGCAAAACCTCAGCGGTAATGTCGGCGTATTTTTTATACAGCGGGCATCTGCGCTCATACACTTCCTCAAGCGTTTCGTTACTGCCAAAGGCGATTCCGCGTGTGGTAATGTTTGTCACCCTGCGCTTAATCTCCTCAAAAGGCACGCTGATGTACACAACCCTGCCAAGCGTTTTCAGGTGCTCCATAGCCTTTTCGCTCAGAACCATCGAGCCGCCGGTAGCGACGACGGTACAGTCACATTCAAGCGACTCGCCGACCTCCTGCTCAAGCTCCAAAAAGCTGTCCAAGCCGTCCTCGTCAAGTATCCTTTGGAGAGGCTTGCCGGCTTTTCTGCTGATAATCAGGTCGGTATCGACAAACGAGAAGCCGAGCGCCTTCGCGAGCAGGACGCCGAGCGTGCTTTTGCCGGAGCCCGGCATACCGATGAGGATGATGTTTTCCATATCAAAGAATCCTTACGTTGAGCGAATCGGTGCTTGAGGTGGGTACGGTTTTGTTGGACGAGAGCACAACAACAGTGTCTCCGCGCTTAACAAGTCCCGTGCTGAGCGCTTTTTCCATCGCCTGGTTGGTAATATCGTCCGTATTTAACATTTCCTCGCCCACAAGCGCGGTAATGCCCCAGTTAAGGCAGAGCTTTTTGCAGACAATTTCCGAGGTAACAACCGCGATTACGGGAACATCGGGTCTGAAGTGAACCATACCCCTTGCCACCTTGCCGGTCGCGCTCTCAACAATAATAGCCTTCGCGCCGACAGCCACGGCAATATCCTTTGCGGCCTTGCAAATGCTGCCTCTCAGAACATTGTTATCCTTAATCGCGTGCTCCTCAACATATTCGTGAAGAGCAGCGAACTCGCCGTTGCTCTCCGCCTCTGTGCAAATCGCGTCGAGCGCCTTAACGCTCTCTACCGGGTACTTGCCCGCCGCCGATTCTCCCGACAGCATAACGGCGCTGGTGCCGTCGTAAACGGCGTTTGCGACGTCGCTGATTTCCGCACGGGTAGGACGCGGAGAGGTTGTCATACTCTCAAGCATTTGGGTGGCTGTAATAACGTACTTGCCCCTTGCGACGCATTTTCTGATTAAGGTTTTTTGAATTTCGGGCAGCTTGATAAACGGAATCTCAACGCCCATATCGCCCCTGGCAACCATAATTCCGTCGGCGTAATCCATAATAAGATCCATATCGTCAACGCCGCTTTGGTTCTCAATCTTCGCGATAATCTCTACGTGTTCATAGCCGATGCTGTCTATAAAATCGCGCAGAGTGCGGACGTCCTCGTGGTTGCGTACAAACGAAGCCGCCACAACGTTCGCGCCGTGCGACAGTCCGAACTCAATGTCGCGCCTGTCCTGAGCGCTGACGTAGGGCATATTTATATGGTAGCCCGGAATATTGATGCTCTTGCGGTTTTTGAGCACACCGCCCTTGTTGACCGTGCAGATGATTTTATCGGGCAGAACCTCCTTGACAACCAGCGAAATCAGTCCGTCGTCAAGCAATAGCTCCCTGCCCAGAGCTCTTTGACCTTCGCTGTAGAAAATATCTACAAGCTTTGGGTAGGAAATCGCGACTCCCGTTTTGTCGCCGGTTTCCTTTGACTTGCAGAGCATAAATTCCGCATCCTCAACAAGCTCGGCGCTGCCGCCTTCAAAGGTTGCTACTCTTACCTCGGGTCCCTTGGTGTCGAGCATAATAGAGACGTTCTTTCCGCTCTCGTCAATAGCCTCCTTTATGGTCGCGAAAACCCCCTCAAGGACGCCGTAATCTCCGTGAGACATATTGATTCGCGCAACGTTCATACCCGCGTCAATCATTTTCAGCAGGGTTTCCTTAGTGTTGCACGCGGGTCCGATGGTGCAGACAATCTTTGTTTTTCTCATAGCATTTTCTCCCTTCTTTTTATATAATAATATACAGTTTTATTGTATCACACTTTTATCTTTTGCGCAATAAAAACAAAAAAATAAATAAAAATTAGTATAAAACAGCCGCCGGAGACTTTTTCTCCGGCGGCTGAAAGGTTATTTGATCCGTTTAATCTGCCGCAAATTCGTAACGGCCCTTTTCGTTGATTGCATTAACCGCGTAAAAGCTCCTCTTGGTTCCGTCAAAAGGAATTTTTTCGGTTTGAACATTGCCGTTTGTAAAGATAACGTAACCTGTCTGCTCAGGTACCGTAAAGCTGTACACGGTTTTGCCCGAGCTGTTCGTACCCGAGGAAGTCATAACCTCTCCGGGCCATGTTACGGGATTAAATCCGTCTCCGTAATAATAGCAGTATATATTTCCGTCCCAGTCAAGAGTGTTGGTAAAGGTAATATCATAGCTTTTCGGGCTGTCCTCCGGATTTGTGACAGGCTCTGAATCATCGGGCTCGGGCTCGGGAAGATTTCTGAAATCGTCAATCATCTCAGCGGCGTACCTCTGAATAAGCGTAGCGTCGCTTACGGTTCCCACGCCGTCAAAGTTAACGTCGCCGAGCTCGAACTCCGCCGGGGTATATTCTCTGAACTGAGCGCAGTAAAGCTGAACCTGATACGCGTCGCTTACGGAAATCTGACCGTCGCGCGTAATGTCACCGAGCAGATAATATCCGCCGTAGCTTTCCATCAGCTCGTTTGAAATCCACGCCGCGCGGCTTGTCATCCAATCGGCTGCATAATCGAACATTCCCTTAGAGCTGTTCTGGTACCTTGTAACGCTTTTTGATACGGAATATGTTTTTGTATCGTAATCGTAGCTCGCCTTATAAAGCGAATTGTGGTTCGCAATCCAGCTTCCAGTGTTGAGCAGCCAGCCGCTTGTGTAATTCATTTCGGCGGTGGCATATACGCTGTCAAAATACTGCTTTGAGGAATAAATCTCATCTGCTAAAAGCTGATTTTTCGCGCTGCCCGCAAAGTGGTTGATTGCCGGAACAAAGTCCTCAAACCAAATTGAGGGAACAGCGGCGATTATTTCCTGATTAACGGAAATCTGATTTATGATATTGTCGCTTGACGATCTGTCGCTCGCGTTTTTGCCCTTGAACTGGCACCACCAGCCTGTGTAATCGGTGTAGTCGTCAACTCCCATATTGCGAAGGTCGCGGGAAACTCCGACGGCGTTGCCGAGCGAATTGTCGTAGTCCCAAACGGGCGAACCGTAGAATTTGTAATTTCCGTCGCTGTCAGGCTTGTAGGTAAAGAACGTGCTCGAAACTCCCGAATCCCAGTTTTTGCCGAGCTCATTTATAAGGTAGAGCTTCGCAAGGGACTCAACGTCGCCGTAATTGGAGATTTTTCCTGTTTTTGACCTTGCGGTACGCGCGAACTGGTCGTATTTTTCCTTAGCGTAAGCCAAAACCGCGTCATAGTTGGGATCTTCGCGGTCAAGCTCGGGAGCCTTCAGCGTAATTTTGGTTCCGTTGGAGGCGACAAAGTAATAATCGTCAGCGGAAGCGCTCGCGTCAACCTCTGCGATGAACGAAAAGTCGCTCTTTACGGTTCCGTCCTCGTTGAGATAATCTTCCTCGTCAACGTCGTAAACAAGGTCGCCTGCCTCTACCTTTTCGCACATCTGGTAGGAGCCCCAGTAAAAGCCGTTTACGTAAAAATCAATGTAGCGCGAATCCGAAGCGTAGGGCATTCCGACCGCGTCGGAAAGGTCGTACAAAATGCGGTTCCTTGAAAGTGAATCGTCCTGGTAATTGGCAAGCAAAGAGTATTTCTTGGACTTTGCCATACCGCCGATTGAAACCTTGCTGTTGTAGGTAACGTTGTAACCCTTTTTGGGCTTATCCCAGGTTGTGTTGCCTCTGCCCTTGATTTTTTTGATGTCGGTGTTGTCGATTTTTCCGCTCGGGTCAACAATCGCCCCCGTAGCCTTTGCGCTCAGGCTCTTATCCTGATTAAGATAGCTCATCAGGTCGGTGCCGTTGCCGTCGGCGTCGGAATTATTGATATACACTGCCGCCTCGGCGTTCGACTTCATAAAGTTCAAAGTGTAGCTGGAGCCCTGAACGTTTACCGTGTATGCGCGGCCGGCGCTGTAGCTGACCGTCGCGGTCTCTCCGGGTGCGATTTTTACGCCGTTGACGGTTACGTCCGACTGGTACGCGTTGTAAATATCCGCCTTGTCATCGGCTGCGGAGGTCGGCAGGAAGAAATACTTGACGCTGTCGTTTATAACATTGAAGCTCTCGTCGTGCGCGCTCTGCCACGCCGTCCACGCGTTGCTGTCGCCGGAATTTACAACGGCGTGCGCGTACAGCGCCGGAGAGGTCGCGAAAGCGTCGGGCTTGCCTTTATCAAGTTCTTCGGCTCCCGCGGGAAAAGCGCAGAACGCCGAAAAAATCAAAAGAACGGAAATGAGCAAAGAAACTGTTTTTTTCATAAACAAAACCCCCAATTTATATTAAAATACGTAAAAGATTATTGTTTATTTTTATTCTATCACTTAACTTTCACATAATCAAGTAAAAATAATTAAAATATTGGTTTTTTTAAAATTTTACTTTATTTTTTCGAACAAGTTTGTTATAATAAATCTCGAAGCTTGTTTAATGATTAATACTATTATCAAATAAAAGTATTTTAATTGAAAAAATAGTATTACAATGCGAAAAAAGCTCTCGCTTTCGCGAATTTCGCTGTTTATTTTACAAGCCCTAATCAAGAAAATCAGGAAGTGATTAAAATGAATAAAAAAAGCTCATTTAAGGCGTCCTTGGCGGCGGTGCTCGCCGCGCTGATTGCGGCGACGGCTCTTATGGCGGGCTGCGGCAGTCAGGCGGACAGCTCCGAAGACAAAACCGCGAATGAAACCCGCGTCGTCACCGAAACACAGGTTGTAACAAAAATTGTTGACGGAGTTTATACCGACGAGAACGGCAACGTTATTAAGGACAAAAACGGACAGCCGGTAACGGCGGTTCAGACGGGAACAGACGCGGACGGCAACCCCGTTTACGGCAACGAAAGCGCGGAAAACAACGGCTCGGCGTCCGGTTCAGGCAACAGCGGCTCAAACAGCTCTGCTGCCGGCGGCTCGGAAAGCAAGTCATCAGACTCTAAAAGCAACGGCGGCTCGGGCAACTCGGGCAACTCGGGCGGCTCCGGCAACTCGGGCGGCTCCGGCAACTCGGGCAGCTCGGACAAATCCTCGGGCTCAAGCAGCAGCAAATCCGGCGGCGGCTCCGGCAGCAAGGGCGGAAGCGGATCTACGCTTTCCATCGGCGGCAAAACATACAACGTAGGCGACAAGGTTACCTGCACATACCAGCTCACCTGCAAAAAGCTGTTTGTTAATTTCCAGGCGCTGATTAACTACGACGGCTCCTGCCTAAAGGCTACAAACGCTTACTTTGAGGGTCAGGCGACATCAGGCAGCGTGCTCAACTATGACCTTGACAGCCAGATTAAGTTTAACGGTATCAAGCTCAGCGGCTACAACTACACAAACGGTGGAAACTTCTTTGTGGTTGAGTACGAGGTAATCGGCGGAGGCAGCACCTCTCCCGAGTTCGTATGGCAGATTGCGACCGACAACAAAGATAACGCGCTTGTTAAAAACGGCGTCGCGGATTCCTCTCTGCAGCTTACCGAAAGCTATTCGTAAGATTTTGCTAATTCACCTTAGAAAGACCGGCTCGGCAGAGTCGGTCTTATTTTTTATGCAGTGACACGGGCAGGAGCCGACCGATTTTACCGCGCTGATTACGCGCTTTCGCTGTCGGGACACCGACATTAAATCTATCGCCAACCTATCTTCCCGAGTTGACCGCGGGGGCACCCCGCCACCACGGCTGCCTGCGCTATTGATTACGCGCTTTCGCTGTCGGGACACCGACATTAAATCTATCGCCGAACTATCTTCCCGAGTTGACAGCGGGGGCACCCCGCCACCACGGCTGCCTGCGCTATTGATTACGCGCCTTCGCTGTCGGGACACCGACATTAAATCTATCGCCGACCTATCTCCTCGAGTTGACAGCGGGGGCACCCCGCCGCCGCGGCCAACTGTACTCTTGTTTTTATTAAAATCTGTATATTTTTTAATACACAGAATTATGCTATAATCCTGTTGTATTTAAGGAAATACTTGGGTTATTTGAGAAATACCGAATTAGGGGGGTAAATATGCAAAGCGCAAACACCATCAAAAAAAATTCCGAAACGCTTAAAACCGTTACGCTCAGCGCGATGTTCGCGGCGCTTGTTACGGTGACAACGGCATTCATAAAAATTCCCACACCGCTCGGATATGTTCACGCGGGCGACTCAATGGTATATCTTTCAGCGACCGTGCTTCCGGGACCCTTCGGCATAATCGCCGGCTCAATCGGCGGCGGACTTGCCGACCTTATCTCGGGTTATCCGTACTGGGCGGTTCCCACAATGATAATCAAGGCGCTCAATGTTCTGCCGTTCTTTTTATGCAGGCTCGCTTTGAAAAACAGTCCGCGCAGCCGCAAAATCGTAAACCTGCCGAACCTGCTGATGATAATTCCCGCATCAATTATAACGCTCGGCGGTTATCTGCTCGCCGATTGGTTTTTCTACGACCTTTCAGCCGCTGTCGCGGATTTAATTCCAAACCTGATGCAGGTCATCGTCGCCGCTGTTCTCTACGTCGCGTTCGGGTTGTCGCTTGACGCGATTTCGTTTAAGCAAAAGCTGTTTTCGCAGTAAACCGAATCAGCAATAACAGTATAAGCCGCCTCATTTCGGAGCGGCTTGTTTTTTTATGCTATAATTTTCTGCAATATAAATATTGATGTTTTCCGTACTTTATGATATAATGGATAATGGATTTTTATGCAGAAACAGGTGTATGTATGAACAGAAAGAAAACCGTTGTAAAGGTTGGCACGTCAAGCCTTACGTATGACAACGGAAAAATAAATTACCGCAAGATTGAGGCTCTGTGCAAGGTTATTTGCGATTTGCACAACAGCGGCGAGGATATTCTGCTTGTTTCTTCCGGCGCGGTAGGGGTAGGAATGGGAAAAACAGGACTTTCGCGCCGCCCGAACGACATCAAAAAGAAGCAGGCTCTCGCGGCAATCGGTCAGTGCGAGCTGATGTTTATGTACGATAAGCTCTTTGGAGAATACAACCACAACGTGGCGCAGATTCTTTTGACCGCCGACGCGGTCGAGACCGAAACCAAACGTCAGAACGTAATAAACACCATTGACGAGCTTTTGAATATGGACATAATCCCGATTATCAACGAGAACGACACCGTGGCGGTTGACGAGCTTGAGGGAAACAACTTCGGCGACAACGATATGCTTTCCGCGATTGTAGCGCGGCTGGTCGCGGCGGACAAGCTTATCATTCTTACCGATATTGACGGACTTTACGATTCAAACCCGCGTACAAATCCCGACGCGGTAAAGATAGATGTTGTTGAAAAAATCAACAGGCAGATTATGGATATGGCGGCAGGCTCGGGCTCAAACCGCGGCACGGGCGGTATGGCGACAAAGCTTTTGGCAGCCGACTATGCCACCAAGCGCGGAATTGAGGTTCACGTAATAAACGGCTCAAAGCCCGAAAATCTCTATGAGGTTTTCGACGGCAAAGCGCCGGGTACAATGTTTAAGGCTCAATACTGATAAAAAGGAGAAAAAATATGACTACTCTTGAAATTATGGGAGCAAATGCCAAAAAAGCATCGCGCTTTTTGATGACGGCAGGCTCAAAGAAAAACGCAGCGCTTTTAGCCGTTGCCGACGCCTTGAGGGCGCATTGCGACGAGATAATCGAAGCAAATTCGGCAGATATTAAAAACGGAGAGGACGCTGGCTTAACCCCCGCGCTTCTTGACAGGCTCCGTCTTGACAAGGCCCGTGTTGACGGAATGGCGGCAGGGGTTGAGCAGGTCGCGGCATTACCCGACCCTGTCGGCAGAATCCTTGAAGGCAAAACCCTGGACAACGGGCTGAAAATTCAAAAGGTAAGCGTGCCGATGGGCGTAATCGGAATTATATATGAGGCTCGTCCGAACGTTACCTCCGACGCGGCCGCGCTCTGCCTGAAGGCAGGCAGCGCCGTGATTCTGAGAGGCGGCAAGGAAGCGATTAACTCTAACACGGCAATCGCGAAAATTATGCGCGACGCGCTGAAAACCGCCGGCTTTCCCGAGGACTGCGTCGCGCTTGTCACCGACACCTCGCGCGCAAGCGCAACCGAGCTTATGCAGCTTTCGGAATACCTTGACGTGCTGATTCCGCGCGGCGGAGCGGGCTTGATTACGAGCGTTGTTAACAACTCAAAGGTACCTGTAATAGAAACCGGCGTCGGCAACTGCCACGTTTATGTTGACGACAGCGCCGACCCCGATATGGCGGCTCAGATTGTTTTTAACGCAAAAACCTCCCGTCCCTCTGTCTGCAACGCGATAGAAACCGTTTTGGTTCACGCCGCCGCGGCAGACACGGTTCTACCCAAAATTAAGGCGGAGCTTGACAAAAAGAACGTTGAAATCCGCGGATGCGAAAAAACCCGCGCAATACTCGGCGACAGCGTTATTCCCGCCACCGAGGACGATTACGCGAGGGAATTTCTCGACTACATCCTCGCCGTCAGGGTTGTTGACAGCATTGACGACGCGATAAGCCACATCGCGAAATACAGCTCGGGTCACAGCGAGTGCATTGTTACGAGCAGCTACGCAAATTCTCAGAAATTCACAGCCTGCGTTGACTCCGCGGCAGTCTACGTTAACGCTTCAACGCGCTTTACGGACGGCGGCGAGTTCGGCTTGGGCGCGGAAATCGGAATTTCCACTCAAAAGCTCCACGCAAGAGGTCCTATGGGGCTTAACGAGCTGACAAGCAACAAGTACATTATCCTCGGCGACGGACAAATCCGCTGACCGTGCTTACATCAGCAGGTAAGCCAGCGCGAGCAGCATTGAAGGGTCGCTGTCTTCGTCGCTGAGCAGCAAAAGCAGCGCCAAAATTATGCTTTTTTCCTTGTCCTTGAACAGGGCTTCAAGCAAGCCCTTGGGCTTTTTATCGGGCGGCTCGCCGCGCAGCGCTTCGTCGGGCGTTTTGTTTTCCGGCGGACGGTGCTCGGAGCGCGGCTGTTCCGCATCGATGTGTTCCGCGCGCTCTTTTTCCCGCCTCGGCGGCTTCGGAATAAAATCCGCGTTCTCCTTTGAAGTCCGCGGACGGTTTATCCTCTGCGCTCTGGCAAACGCGTCCTCTTCAAAACCGGGCATACAGTCACCTCCGTTTAAGATTCAGGCAAAGCGCACGTCAAAAATCGCGCGCTTGTCGCCTCAGATAAACATTCCGCTGTCCTTTATCAGCGGAATTATCCTGACAAGCTTCATCATGCGCTGCGCCCTGTCAAGCTTGAGCTGTTTTTCCTCGCTCAAAAACGGTCTGAGCGCCATAAGCAGACGGCTGACGTCGTCCTCCTCCGAAAAGCGGCTCATCATCGGCGCGAATTTTGTCAGCATACCCATCATATCGCCGTCGGCGGAATGCGTGACGGGAGTTCCCGTCACCACGGGCGGCGAAGGATTTTGAGGCTTGCCCTCGGGCGGCGAATCCGAAAGCCCGAGCTGAGCGCCGAGGCTTTGAACCTGCTTCAGCGCCTCGGGATCGTTTAGAATTTGATTTATTTTATCCTGAATATCAGACATTTGAACATCTCCGTTTTGTTGTGAATATTGGGGCAATACCGCATAATTCAGTTGTGCGGATTGCGCGTTGCTGCCTTAGATCTTAGCTTTTATTGTTTTCCAAAAGCTTTATAATAGCCTTTGCCTGCGGACTGTTCAGCACCTGTTTGGTTTTTTCGGGATCCGCAAGCACGGCGTTGAACTGCTTTGCTTCCTCGCTGTCGGCGTTTTTGAGCAGCTCCTTTACATCGCCCTTTTTCGCTGCGGCTGAAACCTCGTCGGCGCTGAGACCGAGTTTTTTTGAAAGCTCCGACATGAGCTTATTTATATTTTCAGACATAAAACCACCTCACGATATACTATGCAGGATTAAACTTTTTAGAACGGAGAAATTTATGCGTATTTTGGTTGTATCCGATACTCACGGCGACCTTTACACACTGAAAAGGGCTATCGCCTCGCAGCCCGCGGCGGAAATTATCATCCACTGCGGCGACGGCTCGCGCGAGGTTGACGAGATAATGCTTGAGTACACGGACAAAAAAGTCATCGCCGTTCGCGGCAACTGTGACCTGGCAAGCACTCTCCCCTCAACCGAAACGGTAAAGCTGAACGGAAAAACCCTGTTCATCACCCACGGACATCTTTATCACGCAAAATACACTACTTATAACCTTGTGTGCGCCGCGCGCGAGCAAAAGGCGGATATTCTGCTTTTCGGGCACACCCACTGCGCTCTCTCGGAGTATGACGACGGACTGTATATTATGAATCCGGGCTCCTGCCACGGCTACGGCGCGACCTACGGTTACATCGACATCACCGACAGGGGCGACATTGTTACAAACATTTTAAGCGTAAAGTAATATGACATTAACAGACCTTAATTTTGACGAAAGAATCAACAATATTATCGGTAACATCACAAGCTCGGGCAGGCTTCCTCACGCACTGATTTTGGAGGGAGAAACCGAAAAAGCGCTCAGGCTTGCGGTTTTCCTTTCCGCGTTCGCGGTGTGCGGCAGCGCGCACAAACCCTGCGGCGAGTGCAAAAGCTGCATTAACGCCTTTAACAAAGCTCACGCGGACATAAGCTATGTTTACCCCGACAGCTCGCGCAAAAGCAAAACGCTCTCTATTGAACAAATCCGCGAGCTTTCACGGGACGCGTACACAAAACCGAACGACGCTGACGCTAAGGTGTATATTTTTGAAAACGCCGACAGCGTGTTTTCCGAGGTTGTTCAAAACGCATTCCTCAAGCTGCTTGAGGAACCGCCGCAGAATGTGTATTTTATTCTGTTGTGCCAAAGCTCTCAGGGGCTTTTGCCTACAATATTATCGCGCTGCTCGGTAGTTTTGCTCGGCGGAAATTCGGAAATCGGCGACGAAGCAAAATCTGCCGCGGAGCAAATTATTCTCGGCATACTCTCAAACACCGAGTACGATTTGCTAAAGGCGCTCAGAATTTTGAGCGACAAGGAGCTTGCCTCAGAGGCGCTGTCACGCGTCAGGCAGATTTTGTTTGACGGAGTGTCAGTCCTTTCGGGAACAAAGGCAAGGTACAGCCCTGAGCTCGCGAAAAAGCTTTCGGCGCGGTTCACCCGCAAAAAGCTGCTCGACATGATTGAGCTTACCGATGATTCAAATATAAAGATTAAACAAAACATAAACATAAATCTCTTGGCAACACAGTTGTGCGGAGAATACAGGAGGATTTCATGGCAGAGGTAATCGGAGTAAGATTTAAAGAGGTCGGCAAGGTTTACTACTTTGACCCAATCGGAAACAAGCTTAACGTCGGCGACAAGGTTATTGTTGAAACCGCGCGCGGACTTGAATGCGGCGAGGTTGCCACCCCGAACAAGACAATACAGGAAAATGAGCTTAACCACCCGCTGAAGCCGCTTATCCGTATCGCTACCGAGGCAGACCTTAACAAGGTCGCCGAAAACAGGCTCAAGGAGCAGGAAGCGTACAGAATCTGCGAGCAAAAAATCGAGGCTCACAAGCTCGATATGAAGCTTGTGAACGTTGAATACACCTTTGACAACAGCAAGATTATTTTTTACTTTACCGCCGACGGCAGGGTTGACTTCCGCGCGCTGGTAAAGGACCTCGCTTCTGTGTTTAGAACCAGAATTGAGCTTAGGCAAATCGGCGTCAGGGATGAAGCGAAAATGCTCGGCGGTCTCGGCATTTGCGGCCGTCCGTTCTGCTGCTGCGGATTTATGGGCGAGTTCCAGCCGGTTTCCATCAAAATGGCAAAGGAGCAGGGGCTTTCGCTCTCGCCCAGCAAAATTTCGGGCACCTGCGGCAGGCTGATGTGCTGCCTTAAATACGAGCAGGACGCGTACACCGACCTTATTAAGCGCACGCCGAAGGTCGGCGCGATTGTTAAAACTCCCGACGGCAACGGACTTGTGGTGGAAAACAACCTGATTGCGGGAACAATCAAGGTTAAGCTTGACAACACCCCCGACGACGCGGCTCCCAAGCTCTTCACCGCAAAGCAGTGCAAGACCATAAAGGACGGCTATATCAAGGTGAGCAAGAAAGAAATGGACGAGCTTTCGGGCATTGAATAAATAACGAAAGCGTACTTTACCTTGCCGGTTGTTAGGGAAAAGCTTTTGTAAAAAGCGAAAAGTTAGCTTGTGCTAATCGGAAATTTTTTACAAAACTCTTGCTTTTAAAAAAATATATGATAAAATAAAATTGAAAATATAAAGGAGGTCATGATTTATGGCATACGTTATTAATGATGAGTGCATTATGTGCGGCGCTTGCGCTGACGAGTGTCCCTGCTCAGCTATTTCTGAGGGCGACGGCAAGTATGTAATCGACGCTGATACTTGTGCTGACTGCGGTTCCTGCGCGGATGTTTGCCCCGTAGGCGCTCCCCAGGCAGGCTGATAAGTCATATAATATGTACATAAGGGGCTGTCGCAAATCGAGAGATTTGGCGACAGCCTTTAGTCTTGAATAAATTATTGAAAAATGAGATTGCAACAGCACGCAACAAACCGAAGGGTGGA
>CAJOLF010000033.1:0-15117 GCA_905235295.1 uncultured Ruminococcus sp.
AGGGGAAAATTAAATAGTTTAAAGGAAAAAGAAATAAGTTGAAAATTGAAAGTTTAGGTCGGGGTCGCCGCCGCGACCGACCGTTGCGACGGTTCGCTTCTCGAGGAAATACGTCGGCGTTGTAAGTAACGTTAATTTCCCGACAGAAAAAGCGACTTTTCAGCACCGTATTATATCGGTCGGGAATGAAAGGTTTATAACAGGCAAACCTATCTCCCCGAGAAGACCGCGGGGGCACCCCGCCACGGCGCTAATTCATTTCTCACACTTTTCTTCTTTCGTAATAGAATGTAATGTAAACGAAAGGAGGCAAGGGTATGAACATGTTTGGTAACAACAACGGAGGCTGCTGCTGGATTATTCTTCTTATCCTCATCATCTGCAGCTGCTGCGGCAACAACGGCAACAACGGCTGCGGCAACGACGGATGCGGCTGCGGCTGCTAACGGCGGTGTGAGCTGTTCGGGGGTGCTGTTCACAAAATCGCAGATTTAACAACACCTCAACGCCGCGTTCAAACCGCCTGTGACCGCGAATGATTCTTCAAAAACACGCGTGAACGGCGGAGCCGAAATGCGGCAATATCTTACGAAGTAAAAAAACCGCGCCGGGGCGTCAAACCTCAGCGCGGTGATTTTTATGTTTTAAAATTCAGAGCAAAGCCCGAAGCAAGCCCGCTTAACGTCGTCTGCATAGAAATAACCTTACCGCGGAAGCTTCAGCGCATTACACGTTAAACCTGAACAGCACAACGTCGCCGTCCTTCATAACGTATTCCTTGCCCTCGCTGCGGACAAGTCCCTTTTCCTTTGCCGCCGCCATACTTCCGAGGGCAATCAGGTCGTCATAGGCGATAACCTCGGCTCTGATAAAACCGCGCTCAAAATCCGAGTGGATTTTACCCGCTGCCTGGGGCGCCTTTGTGCCGTTTTTAATCGTCCACGCGCGAACCTCCTGCTTGCCTGCCGTGAGGTAGGAAATCAAGCCCAGCAGCGCGTAGCACTCCTTGATAAGCCTGTCAAGTCCGCTTTCCTCAAGCCCGAGGTCGGCGAGGAAAATTTCCTTTTCGTCGTCGTCCATATCGACAATTTCTTCCTCAATCTGAGCGCAAATCGGCAGCACGCCTGCGTTTTCCTCAGCGGCGATTTTTTTGACCTCGGCAAAGCCCTTGTTGCTGTCAATTCCGTTTGTAAAGTCCTCGTCGCTCAAATTCGCGGCGTAGATTACGGGCTTGGAGGTCAGCAGAGCGACCTCGCTGAGCAGCGCTTTTTCGTCGTCGTCGCACTCAACGCTCCTTGCGGGCTTGCCCTGCTCGAGAGCGTCCAGCACGCGCTGATAAAAGTCGATGTCGCGCTGATATTTTTTGTCGCCCTTGAGCATCTTTTTTGTCTTGTCAATTCTTCTTTCGAGCATTTCCATATCCGACAAAATCAGTTCAAGGTTAATCGTTTCAATATCCCTTTTGGGGTCAATGCTTCCCTCGACGTGGATAATATCGTCGTTTTCAAAGCAGCGGACAACGTGCACAACGGCGTCGCACTCGCGAATATTTGACAAAAACTTGTTGCCCAGTCCCTCGCCCTTTGACGCGCCCTTAACAAGTCCGGCGATGTCTACAAACTCAATAGTCGCGGGTGTGTATTTGTCGGGATTGTACATCTCGGCGAGCTTGTCAAGCCGCTTGTCGGGAACCGACACAACGCCAATGTTCGGCTCGATTGTGCAGAACGGATAGTTCGCGCTCTGAGCTCCGGCGTTTGTAATCGCGTTAAAAAGCGTGCTTTTGCCGACGTTCGGAAGTCCTACAATACCTAATTTCATTTTATTTCACCTTTTTTTAATCAATTTTCCTTATTATAACACAAGTAACCAAAAATCTCAACAATCAATTATCCGGGCGTGAATTTAATTCCGGGAAATGCTCCGCCGCGCGTATTAAACCGCTGATTTTACGTATGATAACAGTGTACTACAAGCGACACAAGGGGAGATTTTATGAAAAAATCGGAGATTAAAAAGGTTTACGCAAGGCAGATTATTGATTCGCGCGGCAATCCGACCGTTGAGGCGGAGGTTACCCTTTCGGACGGCACCGTTGCGCGCGGCGCGGTACCGAGCGGCGCTTCCACAGGCGAGTTTGAGGCTTTGGAGCTTCGCGACGGCGACGGCTCGCGCTTTGGCGGCAAGGGCGTTAAAAAAGCGGTGGGCAACGTCAACTCAGTGGTTGCTCCCGCCTTAATCGGCACCGACGCCGCGGACATTTACGCCGTTGACGGAACAATGCTCGGGCTTGACGGCACAAAGGACAAGAGCAGGCTCGGCGCGAACGCAATCCTCGCGGTTTCTCTCGCGGCGGCAAGGGCGGCGGCAAATTCTCTCGGGCTTCCGCTGTACAGATTCCTCGGCGGTATTCAGGGCGCTGTTCTTCCCGTCCCGATGATGAATATTCTCAACGGCGGCGCTCACGCCGCGAACAACGTAGACACACAGGAATTTATGATTATGCCCGTAGGCGCGCCAAGCTTCGGCGAGGCGCTCCGCCAATGCGCCGAGGTGTACCACGCGCTCGCAAAAATCCTGCGCGGCAGGGGACTTGCGGTTTCTGTCGGCGACGAGGGCGGCTTTGCTCCCGACCTTTCTTCCGATGACGAAGCGATAGAGACAATCCTCGCGGCGGTTCGGTCGGCGGGCTATGAACCCGGCAGGGATTTTAAAATCGCTCTGGACGCGGCTTCCTCCGAATGGAAGAGCGAAAGGGGCAGGGGCTTTTATCATCAGCCCAAGTCAGGCAGAGATTTTACCTCCGACGAGCTGATTGCACACTGGGAGTCGCTGATTGACAGGTACCCTGTTGTTTCCGTCGAGGACGCGCTCGGCGAGGAGGACTGGGAGGGCTGGAAAAGGCTCACCGCGCGGCTCGGCAAAAGGGTTCAGCTTGTCGGCGACGACCTGTTTGTCACCAACACCGAAAGGCTCTCAAGGGGAATTGCTGACGGCTGCGCCAACTCAATTTTGATTAAGCTAAACCAAATCGGCACCGTTTCCGAGACCGTTGAGGCAATCAAAACGGCGCACAAGGCGGGCTACACCGCCGTTGCCTCGCACCGCTCGGGCGAAACCGCCGACACCGCAATAGCCGACCTCGCTGTAGCGCTCAACACGCGCCAAATCAAGGCGGGCGCGCCCTGCCGCTCGGAAAGAACGGCAAAGTACAATCAGCTTCTCAGAATTGAGGAGGAGCTCGGCTCAGCCGCCGGTTACGCGGGTATGAGCGCGTTTAATTTTTGATTTTTATTTTTCACTTAACGGGCTTCGGAATACTCCGCGGCCCTTTTTATTTTTAAAGTCCTTGCTAAATTTTCCGTATTATAGTATCATAAATAAGGAAAATACAGGACAAAAGGTGATTTTATGGAAGAAAGCTGCACAAAAAAATTAACGGTAGGCAGGGAAAACCTCGCGAGCTCGGTCGGCAGCGGCAGCCTTGACGTGCTCGCCACTCCGGCGGTCGCCGCGCTGATGGAGGGAGCGGCGGCGCAGCTCGCGCAAAATATTCTTGACAATCCCGCGCTTACGACGGTGGGCACGAAGCTTTGCGTTGAGCACACGAGCCCCAGCCCTCTCGGAGCCGAGGTAGAGGCTGAGGCAAGGCTTGTGAAAACCGACGGAAGATTTTTTGAGTTCGAGCTTTTTGCCCGTGACAACGCGGGAGAAATCGCGCGCGGAACCCACACGCGCGTCAGCGTAAAAGCGGAAAAGTTCCAGCAAAAGGCGGATTGCAAATATGAGCAAATATAAATACGTATTGTTTGACCTTGACGGCACCGTCAGCGAGAGCGTGGACGGAATCAAGGAGTCGCTTGAATACGCGATTTCGGAAATCGGCTGCGAGCGCCCGAACCTTGAGGACTACACTCTTTATGTCGGACCGCCGCTGATTGACACCTTTACCGGGCTTTGCGGACTTGACAGCGAGACCGCCGAGCGCGGCGCCCGGCTTTACCGCGATTATTACAACAAAAAGGGCAAATTCCGCAACCGCGCCTACGGCGGCGTAAGGGAGCTTGCCCAAAGGCTGAAGGGTGACGGCGCGAGGCTTGCCGTCTGCACCTCAAAATACGAGGAATTCGCAAAGGAAATAATCGGAATAATCGGGCTTGAGGGCTGCTTTGACGCGGCTTGCGGCTCGAATCTTGACGGCAGCCGAAAGGACAAAAAGGACTTGATTCCCTACGCCGTAAAAGCCCTCGGCGGAGATTTGGAGCGTGACAGAAAAGATATTGTAATGCTCGGCGACAGCCGCTTTGACGCTTACGGCGCCAAGCTGTGCGGCGTGGACTTTATCGGAGTAAGCTACGGCTACGGCTCGGTTGAGGAAATGCTCGGGCTCGGGGCAAAGGGGATTGCCGCTTCTCCCGAGGGTCTGTACGAATATCTCAAATAAAGTCACCGACGTCCAGCAAGCTTGCTTCGGGTTGAATTGAATATTCCAACGCTTTCGCGCATATATACTAATACTATTATCAACAAAAGCGCGCGGAGGTAAAGGATGCTTGTACTTAATTTTAAACTGAAAAACCGCGGCAGGGCGCTGTGGATAGCGCTGATTGCGGCAATAATCGCGGCGGTGGTTTTCGTCGTGGTAAAAAATTCTTCGGGCAAAAGAGCGGATACCGCCACCTGCGACGAAATCGGCGAGTATTCCCTGAGCGCGGAAACGGACGCGGAGCGCCTCGATATTTTGCGAAGCTTCGGAATAGAAAACGCCGAGCTTGCCGAGAGCGACGAGGTCACGATTCCCGAGGATTTTAATTCCGTAACAGAAAATTACAACGAGCTTCAAAAGCAAATCGGGCTCGATTTAACCCCGTACAAGGGGCAAAAGGCAGAAAGACTTACATATTCACTGAACGGAGGCAGCGCTTCCTATGCCGTTTTGCTGATAAACAACGGCAAGCTTATCGGCGGACACCTGACAAACAGGGTTTACGGAGAGGACGTAATGCCGCTTTCGGGCTGAAAAGGAAACAATGGAAAGACTTGACAAATTCTTATCCTCGCGCGGCGGATACAGCCGCAGAGAGGCTCAAAAACTGATTAAAGGCGGAGAGGTCGGCGTCAACGGAGAAATCTGCAAAATCCCCGAGCGCAAGCTCGACCCCGAAAACGACAGCGTGACCTGCGGCGGGAAGACCGTCTGCGCGGACGAGCATATCTACATTATGCTCAACAAGCCCGCGGGCGTGGTTTCCGCCACCGAGGACAGCCGCGACGCCACCGTAATCGACATACTGCCGCCCGAGCTGAAAAGAAAGGGGCTGTTCCCCGCGGGAAGGCTCGACAAGGACACCGAGGGACTGCTGATTATCACGGACGACGGAGATTTCGCGCACAAAATCCTTTCGCCGAAAAATCACATTGAAAAGCGCTATGTCGCAAGGCTTGACGGAGAGATAACGGAGGATACAATCCGCCGCTTTGAACAGGGCATCGTTTTCTCCGACGGCACAAAATGTATGCCCGCAGGGCTGGAAATTGTGCCCGGCAGCCAAAATTCGACCGGAATTGTCACAATCTGCGAGGGAAAATTCCACCAGGTTAAGAAAATGTTTGCGGTATGCGGATTAAAAGTTGTGCACCTTCAACGAATATCGGTAGGAAATTTGTATATTGACGGCAAATTGCCCATAGGAAGCGCGAAAAAATTGACAAATTTAGATGTCGACGCGATTTTTATTGGCAAAATACACTAAAATGAGCCTTGATTTTTGACAAGGTAATCTTTTTTCATAAAAAGTAACGAGAATATTTAGTTAAAATCAGTATGGTAAAAAGCTTCATAAAGTGGTATATTTATATTGTTAAATTAGATTTATACTAAACGGAGGTTATTTTTTATGGCAAAAGTATCACTAAGAAACGTTTACAAGGTTTACGACGGCGGCGTTACTGCTGTTAAGGACTTCAACCTCGAAATCGCTGATAAGGAATTTATCATCTTCGTAGGTCCGTCCGGCTGCGGTAAGTCAACAACTCTGAGAATGATCGCAGGTCTTGAGGACATCTCGCAGGGCGAGCTTTACATCGGCGATATGCTCGCGAACGACGTAGCTCCCAAGGACAGAGATATCGCGATGGTTTTCCAGAACTACGCGCTTTATCCCCACATGTCGGTTTACGACAATATGGCGTTCGGTCTTAAACTCAGAAAGACTCCCAAGGAGGAGATTAAGAGAAGAGTTGAAGAAGCTGCCCGTATTCTCGGCATTGAGCAGTACCTCGACAGAAAGCCGAAGGCTCTCTCCGGCGGTCAGAGACAGCGTGTTGCGATGGGTCGTGCTATCGTTCGTGATCCTAAGGTATTCCTTCTTGACGAGCCTCTTTCAAACCTCGACGCAAAGCTCCGTGCTCAGATGCGTACCGAGATTTCAAAGCTTTATCAGAGACTCGGAACAACATTCATTTACGTAACTCATGACCAGACAGAGGCTATGACGCTCGGTACCAGAATCGTTGTAATGAAGGACGGCGTTATTCAGCAGGTTGATACTCCTCAGCATCTTTACGATCTCCCCTGCAATATGTTCGTTGCGGGCTTCATCGGATCTCCTCAGATGAACTTCATCAACGCTACAGTTCAGAAGGACGGCGGCAAATATACTCTTAACTTTGATAAGTACAAGATTCCCGTTCCCGCCGATAAGTGCGCCGGCGGCAAGCTTGATCCCTATGTTGGCAAGGAAGTTATCTTCGGTATCCGTCCCGAGCACGTTCACGATGAGGAAGAGGAACTCGCAAAGGCAGAAATGACATTCGACGCTAACGTTGACGTTACCGAGCTTATGGGCGCGGAGATTTACCTCTACGTTAACATCGCCGGTCAGCCGATTACCGCAAGAGTTGAGCCTACTTCAAAGGCTAAAGTTGGCGACACGGTTAAGATTTGCTTCAACCTTGACAAGATTCACATCTTTGATAAGGACACAGAGCAGATTATCACAAACTGATAAACGATAATAATTTTTCGCGGCAGAGCTTCGGTTCTGCCGCTTTTTTATTGACAGTTCAAAGTAATAAATAATAAGGAATAAGTTAAAAGTTGAAATTTGAAAGTTTTTTTCGGAAAGATAAATTTGCTTAGTTCAAGCCTTTTTTTCCGAATGATTTAATACGGTATTAAATTTATTTTATGTATTTGAAAAACTTTTTTCCTATATTAAAACTTTTCCTTTTGACTGTAGGGGCGGACCTGCGTGTCCGCCCGCAAGATTACCTCAAAGTTAATTTACGGTGTTGATTGTGCTCTTTTGTTGTCGGGGTCGCGGCGGCGACACCGCTACTCGGGGAGATAGGTTTGCCTGTTATAAACCTTTCATTCCCGACCAATATAATACGGTGCTGAAAAGTCGCTTTTTCTGTCGGGAAATTAACGTTACTTACAACGCCGACGTATCTCCTCGAGAAGACCGCGGGGGCACCCCGCCGCCGCCGCGACTGAATTGTTACAGAATTGTCACATATTCTTCACATTTGTATGTTACCATACACTTGTCGGGAGGAAATAGATAGGCTATTATTCTAATTTCAAAAAATAATTTAAAAAATTTGTTGATAAAGGTTGATTTTTTCTGCGATTTTGTGTAATATGTATATGAGGATATTTTAAACAACTGCGCCCAAAATATATTTTTAAAATCTATGCAGAAAAAGAGGTAACAGATATGTCTAACAGATTATTTCAGGGTATTGTGCATCAGATGAAGGATGCCGTAGACAGAACGATAGGCGTTATCGACGAAACTTCGGTTGTCATTGCCTGCTCCGAGCTTGGAAAAATCGGAGAGGTTAACGAGAGCATCAATTCCGAAACCCTCAGCTCAACCGCTCCTTTCGTAATTAACGGCTTTACATACAAGTCATTCGGAAACAGCGCGAAGTATGATTACGCTGTTTTTGTACAGGGCACCGACGAATACGCCCAAAAGTACGCCAACCTGCTTGCTGTTTCTTTCGCGAACATCAAGCAGTATTACGACGAAAAATACGACCGTTCAAACTTCATCAAAAACGTTATTCTTGACAACATTCTCCCCGGAGATATTTACCTCAAGGCAAGGGAGCTGCACTTTAACGGTGATGTTTCCCGCGTTTGCCTGCTGATTAAGATTACCTCCAAGACCGATGTTTCTGCTTATGATATTATTCAAAACCTTTTCCCCGACAAGTCAAAGGACTTTGTAATCAACATTAACGAGGAAGAGATTGCCCTTGTAAAAGAGGTTAAGCCCGACATCGAGAGCCGCGACCTTGAAAAGCTCGCAAGCTCAATCGCGGACACGCTCTCGGGCGAGTTCTATACCCACTGCGTTGTCGGAATCGGCACAACCGTAACGGGAATCAAGGACCTTGCGCGTTCCTTTAAGGAGGCTCAGTCGGCTCTTGAGGTTTCAAAGGTTTTCGACACCGAGCGCACAATAGTAAGCTACGACAACCTCGGAATCGCGCGTCTTATCTATCAGCTTCCCACAACCCTCTGCAAAATGTTCCTTAAAGAGGTATTCAAGCGCGGTTCAATCGAATCGCTCGACCAGGAAACCCTGTTTACAATCCAGCGCTTTTTTGAGAACAACCTCAACGTTTCAGAGACTTCAAGAAAGCTGTTTGTTCACCGCAACACGCTGGTTTACAGGCTTGAAAAAATTAAAAAGCTCACAGGTCTTGACCTGCGCGAATTTGAGGACGCCATTGTGTTTAAGGTAGCCTTGATGGTTAAAAAGTACCTTAACGCAAGCCCGACAAAGTATTGATAAGGGTTCCTGCTGCTGATTTTATCATCAACCGCTCCTGAACGCCGCGCGCGTTCAGGGCGTTGGCATTTTTGCCGTCAGAGCTTATGACAGCTGTTCTGCGCCGCTTTGGCGCGACAACTTTATTACGGCGGCGTTTCGGCTGCCTGAAAAAAAGGTGTATATATGATCGATTTTGTAAATGTATCAAAAATATATCCGAACGGAACTCACGCGCTTGAGAACGTCAGCCTGAGCATTGACAAGGGCGAGTTCGTATTTATCGTGGGCGCTTCCGGCGCGGGTAAAAGTACGTTTTTGAAGCTGATAATGCACGAGGAGACTCCGACCTCCGGCGAAATTATCATCAACGGAAACAAGCTCTCAAAGCTGAAAAGGCGCGATATTCCGTATCTTCGCCGCCACATGGGCATAGTTTTTCAGGATTTCAGACTGATTGAAAAGATGACCGTTTTTGACAACGTCGCTTTTGCTATGCGCGCGGTGGGCGAGAGCGGCGCGACAATTAAAAAGAGAGTTCCCTATGTTCTAAGCCTTGTAGGGCTGCAGGACAAAATGAAGAACAAGCCGAGCGAGCTTTCGGGCGGCGAGCAGCAGCGCGTCAGCCTTGCGAGGGCGCTTGTTAATAACCCCGAAATTATTGTTGCCGACGAGCCTACGGGCAACGTTGACCCCGAGCTTTCGCACGAGATTATCGAGCTGCTCAACGAGATTAACTCAATGGGCACCACGGTGCTTGTAGTAACCCACGAGCACGAGCTTGTGCGCGAGTTCCACCAAAGGGTAATTACCATTGACCGCGGCAAGGTTATCGCGGACAATCAAAAAAGCGGTTCTGCCGGTTACGGTGACGACGTGTACAGCGAGTATGATGATTATGAAATCACCGACGACGAACCGGCCGATAACTACGGCGGCGATGCTTACGATGATGACGACGACTACGGCGAGTTGCCGCAGTACCCCGACAACGTTGTAATTGTGCCCGACTAAGTCAAAATCCACTGAAAGGAAAATGATATGAAAGGCTTTGGCTATCTTATAAAAGAGGGCTTCAAGAACGTTTGGAGTAACCGAATTATGAGTATCGCGTCTGTCTGCGTGCTCATCAGCTGCCTTGTGCTTACCGGCTCGGCGGCGCTGTTCTCAATGAACGTCTCAAAACTTGTTGACGAGGTGGGAGAGAGCAACGAAACCGTTGTTTATATCAAGGACGGTTATTCTCAGCTTGAGGCTGTGTATGTAGGAAAAGAAATTGAAAAGGTTGACAATGTTCAATCCGCTACCTTCTTCTCAAAGGAGGAGGCTTTTGAGCAGTACAGAGATACTCTCGGCGACAGCCTTTTCGCCAGAATCGAGGACAGAAACCCGCTTCCCGATTCGTTTATCATAGTGATGGACGACCTCTCAAAGTACGAGGAAACCGTCGCGGAAATTCAGAAAATCGAGGGTGTTGATCCAGACACAATCCTTAACCGCAAGGATTTTGCCGACAAAATGACGCGAATCAGCAACCTTGTCAGTGTTATTTCAATCGCGGTTGTAGCGGCTCTGCTTATAATCTCACTGTTTATCATTGCCAACACAATCCGCGCCACAATGTACTCGCGCCGCTTCGAAATCAGCATTATGAAGTCGGTCGGCGCCACAAACGCTTTTGTGCGAATGCCGTTCCTTGTTGAAGGTATGGTGCTGGGACTTATCTCGGCGGTAATCTCAACAGGCCTGCTCGCGCTGGTTTACAACGGCATAGGCTTGGTAATCGAAAACGCCCAGTCGATTTTCGATTTCATCCCATATACAAGCGTGTTGCCGTATGTTTTGGCTGCGTTTATTGTGTTCGGTATCTTCGTGGGCTTCTGCGGCAGCTTTATGTCAATCCGCAAATACTTAAAAATGGAAGGTAATGAAATTCTTGGCTGGTAACAGCGGAAAGGAGAAATTATGACTAAGGTAAAAAAGATTATCAGCTCGTTGCTTTGCGCTTGCTTAATCGCGGCTCCCGTAACCGCCGGCATCGCTTCCGCGAGCGCTGAATCCGTTGACTCGCTTCAGCAAAGGCTGGAGGAGCTCGACAGCAAAAACAAGGAATATCAGAAGGTGCTTGACAGCGCCCAGGGCGATATTGCAGAAAAAGAGGAGTATAACGACGCTCTTGTTAACAAAATTGAAAATCTTGACGAAAAAATCAGCGTAACCCGCGAGTCAATTTCTGCTCTTAACGAAAGTATCTCGGAATCTCAGACGAAAATTGACAAGGGCAACAAAGAGATTGAGGATCAGCTTGACGCGCTCTGCGAACGCCTCAGAGCTATCTATATGGCTGGCAGCGCGAGCGACCTCGAGATTATCCTCGGCGCGAAGGATTTTTCGGATTTGATTGATAAATTTACGCTTGTAAAGAATCTCTCAAAGTACGACCAGGAGCTGATTGACAACGTCAGCGGTAAGCTCGATGTCATCAACAAGGAAAAGGAAAGCCTTGAAAAAGACAAGAGCGAGCTTGAAAAGAACGAGGCTTCGCTTCAGTCAGACCTAAAGGAGCTTAACGAAACTCTTGAGGCGAACAAGGAAACCCTTCAGGATTTGTACACAAAGACCGACGAGGCAAAGAACTTCCTCGCAAATTCAAGCGATGAAAAGGCTCAGATTGAGTCTGAAATCGCCAAGTATTTTGCCGAGCAGGCAGCGGCTCAGCAGCAGTCTAATGAGAACAGCGGCAGCTATTCATCGGACGGCTCGGGCAGCTCAGGCTCAAGCAGCTCAGGCTCAAGCGGCTCAGGCTCAAGCGGCTCAGGTTCAAGCAGCTCATCATCGGGCAGCTCGGGTTCAAGCTCAAGCGGAAGCTCGGGAAGCTCGTCCTCAGGCGGAAGCTCCTCGGGTTCAGGCTCTTCTGTATCGCCTGTTTCTTCGGGCTACACATGGCCCTGCCCGGGCTACTATTACCTCTCCTCGGAGTGGAATGAGGACAGACAAACATATAACCACGGCGCTATTGACATTGCAGGCGGCGGAATTATGGGCGCGACGGTAGTTGCGGCAGACAGCGGTACTGTAGCTTATGTGAACGACTATTGTCCTCATAACTGGGGCAAGAGCGGAAGCTGCGGCTGCGGCGGCGGATACGGCAAGTACGTTTGGATTAACCACGGCAACGGCAAGGAGACAATCTACGCCCACCTCAGCAGCCTTGCAGTCAGCACAGGCCAGTATGTTTCAAAGGGACAGGTAGTCGGCTACGTCGGTTCAACAGGCTATTCAACAGGCCCGCATCTCCACTTTGAGTGCCGCTATAACGGCGTTAAGTATAACCCGATGACGGAATTTTAATAGATTTTGAAATCGAAAACTTAATAAATAAAAAAATACAGCGCGTCCGATTTTCAGACGCGCTGATTTTTTATTTTTGTTTTTACTTTACTTTGTAGGGGCGGACCTGCGTGTCCGCCCGACCGCTGCAACGGTTCGCTTTTCGAGGAAATACGTCGGCGTTGTAAGTAACGTTAATTTACCGACAGAAAAAGCGACTTTTCAGCACCGTATTATATCGGTCGGGAATGAAAGGTTTATAACAGGCAAACCTGTCTCTCCGAGTAGCGGTGTCGCCGCCGCGAAAAGGCATAATCAACACCGTAAATTAACTTTGCGGTAATCTCGCGGGCGGACACGCAGGTCCGCCCCTACAGTCAAAAGGAAGTGTTTTAATATAGGAAAAAAAGTTTTTCAAATACATAAAATAAATTTAATACCTTAATAAATCATTCGGGAAGAAAAGGCTTGAACTAAGCAAATCTATCTTCCCGAAAAAAACTTTCAACTTTCAAATTTCAACTTTTAACTTTTATTTTAAAAAATACAGCGCGTCCGATTTTCAGACGCGCTGTAAATTTTTGTATTTTAATCTTCGTCGTTTTCTGCCTTTGCGGCTTCAATAACCTTTTGCGCTACGTTTGCCGGGCAATCCTCATAACGGACGAAAGTAAATTCGTATGAGCCCCTGCCCTGGGTAATCTGACGGATAAAGGTCGCAAAGTCGCTCATCTCGGACATCGGAACCTCTGCCTCAACAACCTGGGTGCCGTTTTCCGCGGGAGACATACCCAGCACTCTGCCGCGCCTTTTGTTTACCTCGCCCATTACGTCGCCCATATTGCTGTCGGGCACATAAGCCTTCAGGCTGCCGATTGGCTCAAGCAGGGTGGGCATAGCGTTGGGAATACCGTTTTTGTACGCGAGGCTTGCGGCTGTCTTGAATGACATTTCCGAGGAGTCAACAGGGTGATACGAGCCGTCGTAAAGAGTAGCCTTAATGCCGACGGTCGGATAACCCGCGAGCACGCCCTTTTTGATTGAGTCGCGCAGACCTTTTTCAACGGCGGGGAAGAAGTTTTTGGGAACAGCGCCACCTACTACGCGCTCGTCAAATTCAAGCGTTTCGGTATCGAACGGCTCAAACTCAATCCAAACGTCGCCGAACTGACCGTGTCCGCCCGACTGTTTTTTGTAGCGTCCCTGAGCCGAAACCTTCTTGCGGATAGTCTCGCGATAAGCGATTTTTGGCTTTTGGAGCGACGCGGTAACGTTGTATTTGCTCTTTAAGCGCGAGATTACAACGTCAAGGTGCTGCTCGCCGAGACCTGAAATAAGCATTTCGTGAGTTTCGTGATTTTGCTCGAACTTGATTGTGGGGTCCTCGTCCGCGAGCTTGAGAACCGCCTGGGCAACCTTGTCCTCGTCGCCCTTTTTGGCGGGATAAATCGCCATTGTGTAGCTTGAAACGGGGTAGTTAATGCCGTCAAGCGTAACCTTTCTGAGCGGAGAGCAGAGTGTGTCGCCGGTTTTTGTGGCGGTGAGCTTAGGAATCGCGCCGATGTCGCCCGCGACAATGCAGCCGGTATCGCTCTGCTTTTTGCCTGTCATAGTTAAAACCTTGGCAATACGCTCCTGAGAGCCTGTGCGCATATTGATAACAGGGGTGTCGGGAGAAATCTTGCCCGAAACAACCTTGATGTAGGAAAGTCTGCCGATAAACGGGTCAGCGACGGTTTTGAATACAATTCCCGCGGCGGCGCCGTTTTCATTTACCGAAACCTCAACCGGCTCGCCGTTAACGTCTACGCCGATTTCGTCGCTCTTGTCGGCGGCGGAGGGAGCAAGCCAGGTCAGGCTGTTAAGAAGCTGGTCAATCGCGAAGGTGTTGTGAGCGTCGCCGCAGAATACGGGACAAATCGAGCCGTCCTTAACGCCCTGGCTTACGCCGAGAATAATCTCCTCGGGAGTAAATTCCTCGCCCATAATGAACTTGTCGAGCAATTCCTCGCTGGTTTCGGCAACCGCTTCCTTAATCGCCTCGCGAAGACCCTCGAGCCTGTCGCCCATATCGGGAAGCGCGGTCTGGGTAACGTTGCCCTTTCCGTCGTACTGATATGCCTTAAAATCGAACAGGTTAACGTAGGTGTTTGCCTGACCGTCAACAATGTAGGGAACAACAACAGGGCAAACCGAAGCGCCGAAGGTTGACTTTAGGTTCTCAAAAACGCGGTAAAATCTCGCGTCCTCGTCGCAAAGTCCGTTGACAAAGAAAATCTTTGTCAGACCCGCCTTGTTCGCGGCTTCAACCGCCTTTTCCGTTCCTACGTTAATGCCGTCCTTACCCGAAACAACAATCAGCGCGGAATCCGCGGCGCGCATACCCTCGGCAACTCCGCCGGCGAAGTCGAACAGACCGGGGGTGTCAATCAGGTTGATTTTGGTGTTTTTCCATTCTATCGGAGCCACGGCTGTCATAATCGAAGCCTGGCGCTTAATCTCCTCACTGTCAAAATCAAGCGTTGTGTTTCCGTCCGCGATATTGCCGAGCCTGTCGGTCGCCTTGGCGAGATAGAGGATTGACTCCGCGACCGAGGTCTTGCCGCAGCCGCTGTGTCCGGCAAGCGCAATATTCAGAATTTTTTTTGCGTCATACTGTTTCAAAAGAATGAACTCCTTTCGTTTTCTGATTATAAATTTAGAATTTATATGCAATATTACTCAATAATTATATCATATTTGTGAAGAATTAACAACAATTTTATTTTAAAATAAAAAAATTCACCCTTTGCCCAATATGAGCAAGGGTGAATTGTGCAATCTGCTTTATTTGCTTAATTATCGGCGTATTATGCACAAAAATGAACGGTGAATTTTGTGCATAATTCCTTTTTACGCTTAGTAGTAAGCCGTTTATTTTGAGAGAACGGCACCCTGAGCGCCCGAGGAAACAAGCTTTTGGTAACGCGCAAGGTAGCCTGTTGTAATCTTCGGCTCGCGC